>JBDRIH010000069.1:0-43484 GCA_043816025.1 Candidatus Omnitrophota bacterium | reverse complement strand
GTTAAATAACTCCTCGCCCTGAATTATCGTTAAGGGCTCGTCAGACATATTTAACACTTTCCCCCTCAAAAGTTATAAAAAAAGCTAAAATCGCAATTCACTCCAAAGGCTTCAGATCCAGTTCTTTCTAACCTGCCTATTCTAACCGGATTAGATTTGTCAGGTTAGATCCATTCTTCTTGTAGATAAAAAGTTATATCCTGGATGAGCATGGCAGGATTTTAGCATTTTTATAACTTTTTAAAGGATAGAGTGTAAATTACTGTTTGAGCATTTGATATCGTTGATATCAAATGTGAGTTTAATTTACACCCTTTAAAACAGTTAGTAAAATGCGTTAAGAAATCTTGCGCGAAGAAAGAATATGACTTTTTATCTACGTGCTAAGATGGGGAAGAGTTTCCCTAAAATCAGTCTGATTTTTGCCTTTTGCGATCTTTTATGCTATATTTTACCCGATCATGAAGAAAGTAAGAGTTAATCTGGGTGAAAGAAGCTATGATGTCCTGATCGGTTCGGGTGTAATAACGTACCTACCGCATTTGGTTAAATCTATGGGTTTCACCGGACCCATCGTCGTCATAATGGATAAAGGGGTCGCTTCAAAGACCGCCCACCTTACCGCACCGGTTTTCGCGCAGCTTCCCAATACTTTTTTCCGGATAGTTGTTCCCAGCACGGAAAAGTCCAAGTCCCTGAAAGTTTTTCAGGATACAGTTTATAAGATAAGCAAAAAAACCAAGACGCACCGTCCGATGATCATTGCTCTGGGCGGCGGCGTGGTGGGTGACCTTGCGGGTTTTGTGGCGTCGACTTACAGAAGGGGCGTGCCATTGGTGCAGATCCCCACGACTTTGCTGGCGCAGGTGGATTCTTCAGTGGGCGGAAAGGTAGGGATAGACCTCACGGCGGCTAAAAACCTGGTTGGTTCATTCTATCAGCCTAAATGCGTATTGATAGATCTGGATTTTCTCAAAACGCTTCCTCGCCGTCAGATAAGCAACGGTTTAGCCGAGATAATAAAATACGCGATTATCGGTAACCAAAAGCTTTTTACGTTTCTGGAGGAGAATATTAAAGGCATCCTGTCGTTAAAAAAGAAACCTCTGGAAAGAGTGATATACGAGTGTGTGGCAATCAAGGCCCGGATAGTCGAAAAAGATGAACTGGACAACAAGGATATCAGGATAGCACTGAATTTCGGTCATACCCTGGGACACGCCATAGAAGCGGCCTCCGGCTATTCCAGGCTCTATAATCACGGGGAATCGATAGCCGTGGGTATGATTTTAGCGGGAGCGATCGCTATGCGGCTCGACATGCTGGAAGAAAGCGATTTTAAGAGGATGAAAAACCTTATCAAAAAAGCGGGGTTACCGGTCCGGGTGCACGGTCTATCCGTAAAAAATATTATAAATTCTCATGCATATGACAAGAAGTTCGTAGCCGGGTCTAACCGGTTCGTCCTGCCCAAGAGGATAGGTGCGGTGGAAGTCATCGAAGACATCCCGGGGATCCTGATAAGGACTGTTTTAAGAAAACATGCCGAATAAAAATCTCACAGCCGTAAACATCAGTTCATCTAAACGGGTTCAGCTTATTGATATCACCAGTGACGTCGCGAATTATGTGCGCCGGAGCGGGGTTTCCGACGGTATATGTTTTGTTTACGTGCCGCACACAACTGCCGCTGTTACCATAAATGAAAACGCCGATCCGGATGTGAAGGGCGACATTATTCTGGGGCTGGAAGAGGTGGTGCCGGATAACCTTGACTACGACCATTCCGAGGGAAATTCACCGGCGCACATCAAATCTTCGATTATCGGAAATTCCGCGGAGGTTTTTATAGAGAACGCTCAACTCGTTCTCGGAACCTGGCAGGGGATCTACTTTTGTGAATTCGACGGTCCCAGATCGCGAAAGGTGTATATCAAGGTGATGGCCGGATGAAAAAGTATTCCACAGAGCTGCGGGTAAGGTATGAGGAAACCGACCAGATGGGCGTGGTGTATTACGCGAATTATCTGGTCTGGTTCGAGGTCGTGAGGACGGAATTTTTTCGCGCCAGTGGAGTTGAATACAGAAAGATAGAGGAGCAGGATAAAATCTATGTCCCGGTTGTCGAGGCGTACTGCCGTTACAAATCGCCCTTGAAGTATGATGACCTGGTAACGGTTACCGCCGAATTGACAGATGTAGGTGCCACGCGCTTGACTTTTGAATATGAGGTCAAGTGCGGCGCCAAGATAGCAGCGACCGGAAAGACTAAACACGCCTTCGTTGACGAGAGGGGAACGCCCATACCCATCCCCGCCAATATCAAAACCGCCCTTACATCATAATTGTCTCACGTTGATAAAAAGCCATATTCTTTCTTCGCGCAGGATTTTTTAACGCATTTTTCTTACTTTTTAAAGGGTGTAAATTAACTCGCATTTGATATTTTTGAAATCAAATGCTCAAACAGTAATTTACACTCTATCCTTTAAAAAGCTATAAAAATGCTAAAATCCTGCCATGCTCATCAAGAATATGACTTTTTATCTTAAGCAATAATCTAACCTGCCAGACCTAACCAGGTTAGATTTGTCAGGTTGAAAAAAATGGATCTGAAGCCTTTGGAGTGAATTGCGATTTTAGCTTCTTTTTATAACTTTTGTGGGAACTAGTGTTAAATATCTCTGACGAGCCCTGACGATAGTTCAGGGCGAGGAGTTTATTTAACACCCCTCAAAAGGTTAGAAAAATAAGCGTTAAAAAATCGCTTCTGAACGAAAAAGGCTTCAGATCCATTTCTCTCACGCAAATAGATCTTGATCGGATATTAACGGAAGTTGAGTTCGAATTCTTTGCCGTCGTATGAAATCAGGACTTTGTTTGGAAGGATTTTATTAACGGTAAACCCATCGACAGTATCGCCCTCAGAGACCAGGGCCCCGTTGATTATGGCCTGCGGATGAGTGGGGGAATACATAAGGCCGGCCAGAACCGGAAGGTCTTTTATCGCGGCTGGGTCAGTAGTGCCTCCCAGGTTCGGAAAACTTTTAGTTGTTGTGCCTGCCCCGGCGATTTGCACACCCTTTTTTAGTGAAGCATCCTGTGTAACCAATGAGGGTACAGATTTATCCCGCCCGGCGATATCCGTTGGAGAAACTGAAAGCCGGTTGACGAACAAAAGAACTCCGGCGATGCACGCAATCAAGACAGCGGCAAGAATGGCAATGACGCCGCCGCTGCGGAAAGAAATCTTTTTCCGACCGGCAGGCTCTATGCGCTTTTCCTTTTCCTCACCGCTTTCTTCGGTGCGCGTTTTCTGTGCTTTTTTTAATGCGTCGGTTATTATGCTCATGTCGGTTATTAACTGGTGGCAAAGCTGAAACGCCCTTCAACTTCCTCTGTGCCTTTTTGTATAATGCCGCTTCCGATAAAACGCGTACCCTGCACAAAACCGAGAAGAAGCGCCTTGTCGCAGATTACATTAATGACGCGGGGGATCCCGTTGGAATAGGCATATATCTGGTCAATGGCCTCGGGGGTAAAAGTTACGGTCCCCTCAGCTCCAGCTACGTTCAGGCGGTGATCAATGTATTTTTGCACTTCGCTTTTTTCAAGCGCCCTTACATGGAACCGCACGCTTATGCGTTGCTTGAGCTGCAAAAGCTCCGGGGAATTAAGTTTTTCGCGTAGTTGAGGCTGGCCGACAAGAATTATCTGCAGGAGTTTTTCCTTGTCCGTTTCAAGGTTGGACAACATACGGATCGTTTCGAGGCTGGACGAACGCAGATTTTGCGCTTCATCGATTATCAGAACGGTATTGTTGCCGCACGCAAGCTGTTCCAGTAGAAACGTGTTCAACTGATTAAGAAATACTACCTTGCTGCGGCGTTCGGGAACTATGCCAAAATCATTCAGTATCGCTTCCAGGAGTTGGTTTTCCGGGAGGTTCGAGTTGAATATGAGCGAGGTCTTTGTCGTGTCGTCGAGTTGTGTGAGCAAGGCTCGGCAAAGGGTGGTTTTTCCGGCTCCGATTTCGCCGGTGATTTCCACAAATCCCTTTCTCTGATTGATGCCGTACAGTAGATGGTTGAGCGCTTCTTTATGGGTATGGCTGAGATAAAGAAAACTAGGATCGCTTGTTACGTTGAAGGGGTTCTCTTTTACCCCGTAGAATTCCAGGTACATTGTAGAGAGTAGCCTCCTTTTCAGTATTATACGAGCTAAAAAATGCCATGTAAAGTGAAATCTGTTAAAGAGCTTGAATTTATAATTGCGCTGGTGTATATTTGTTTTCTATGATGTGGGAAGGTATTAATCAGAGGAAATTTCCGAGAGTCAATTATAAGTGCCGCATACGGGTTTCAAAAGGCGCCTGGAAAGAATCGATAGATACGCTCACCGAAAATATCGGCGCCGGCGGGATCTGCGTGGCTTTGGAAAAGGACTTCGCTCTTTTCGACGTTGTATCCCTGGAATTATTTCTTGGTGACGGGGAAGATCCGGTTATCTGCAGCGGAACGATCGTCTGGGTAGTCAAACAGCACCCCATGACACAAGCGGAGAAAGTCATGTACGACACGGGTGTTGAGTTTCAGGATATATCGGAAAAAGATAGAGAACGCGTGTCACGGCTTGTGAATAAAATATTAGAGGCCTAGACTTGACATTGGAAAACTCGCATGATATACTTCAGGTGAATTTTAAATTGACTATTATTTACTAGAAGGAGGTGAAAGATCATGAAGAAAGCAATAAAAATCATGTTTGTATGCTGTGTAGTCATAGCTATGGTAGGTATGGCGACCCAGTGCTATGCTCAGGATCCTGCCAAAAAGCTCGGCAGAGGGCTAGCCAATATTCTAACCGGCTGGGTGGAGCTTCCTAAGAACATCTATGACACTAGCGTGGAAGAGAACGTGCTTTCCGGACTCACGATGGGTTTGGCAAAAGGTATTGGTATGACAATAGTTAGAACGGGTGCTGGTGTGTATGAAACAGTAACGTTCCCATTTCCGATACCGGAAGACTACCAGCCTGTCCTGGAGCCCGAATTCGTATTCAGCAGCAGCAGCGAATAATTTTACAACGTTGATCTGATTGTACATACAAAAAGGGAGCGATTTTATATCGTTCCCTTTTTGTATCTAGGGTTCATTATTCATTAAATATCGATCTGATCGCTAATGTCTCGATTGCCGTAAAAGGGGGATCGAGAAAAAGCATTTCTAATTTATGCGGGGGATAGATGAGCGAGAGAAGAAGATACATGCGCTTTAATATATTTTTGGAAGCGGTTTGCCGCACGGGCGACGTGCTTAAAAGATTAACGGTCAATAATTTTAGTAAAGAAGGAATAGGCATATTGAGCGGGGAATCGTTTGATGAGGGAGAAAACGTGGAGATAGAAGTGTTGGTCCCGGGCGATAACGTTCCGGTTCTTTTAAAAGGCGAGATAGCATGGGCAGGGGAACCGACTTCTGATAGCATGCAGCGTAGAGGCGGGATTAGATTTAAGAAGATCGACAACAATGACAGAGGCAGGATTCTGGAGCACATCTACCAGGAATGGATAATGCCCGCCGGCGTCAACGCGAAATAACAGAAAACGGAGGAGGAAATGGGTCCGAACGAAGAAGAAAAAAAAGAACAGGTAACAGACGACAAGAGCAAAGTAGATCAGCCGGTCGAGGCTAGCGAAGAAGGAGCCGAGAAGCCAGAGGCGAGTGAGGAGTCCAAAAAAGAGGAGCAGCCGGCCGAGACGAGCGACACCGCGCAAGTAGAAGAGACTAGCCCAGAAGGAGCCGAGAAACCGGAGGCGAGTGAGGAGCCCAAAAAAGAGGAGCAGCCGGCCGAGGCGAGCGACACCGTGAAAGCTTCCGAGGCTGGCACAGAAGGAGCCACGAAGCCAGAGGCGAGTGAAGAAGTAAAAGAAGAAGCCAAACCCGCCAAGGGTAGCTCCAAGCAACCCAAAACCACTAAGCTGCCGAAACCGACTGAATGCGCTGGTTGCGCTAAAGCCTTGCTCAAACGACTGTGGTATTATCGTAATGGCGCTTTTTTCTGCACTAAAAAATGTCATAAACGCAAAGTTGACGCAGATCGTAAACAAGCGGCGGAAGAAAAGAAAAAAGCAGAAAAGGAACAGTCCAAGGCGGAAGAGGCAAAGGGTAAGGAATAGACCCGGAAGCACTTCCACAAGAAAGACCAAGTCTCCGAGAATCCTGGCAATTGTATTTTAAAGTCGTTTGCCATGCTCCGTACAGGGAGCCTCCCACCCCGGGCGGAGGGGCCCTGGTAGGAGTGTGGGAAACGACTTTCAGGTTAAACTAACCTGGTTAGATTTGTCAGGTTACAGATCCCAAAAAACCTAACCTATTGAAAAATCGCACATACATGTTATAATGAATTCGTCATGGAAGACGATTGTTTCTTTTGTAAAATAGCGCGTAAAGAAATAGATGCCGCGGTTGTCTACGAGGATACGGAACTTCTCGCGTTTAAGGACATCAAACCTCAGGCTCCGGTACATATTCTTTTTATTCCGAAAAGACATATCGAAACGTTGAATGACCTTTCTGGCGAAGACGTCGGTCTTTTAGGAAGGATATTCGACAAAATAAAGGATGTCGCCAAGCAGGAGGCGATCGCGGATGACGGATATCGCGTGGTGATCAATTGCAATAAAAACGCAGGGCAGGAAGTTTTTCATCTGCACGTCCATTTGCTTGGCGGAAGAAATTTTTCATGGCCGCCAGGTTAAGTTGCAGAAAGCCCCTCCAATGAAGGAGGGGGAAAGAGGAGGACACAATGGGTCAAAAAATAGAACGACGAAAATATCCCCGCATAAAAGACAAGAACATATCTATCAAGTTGTCCGGAGACGGTTTTAATGCTATCACGCAGAGCCTTGACGTCAGCGCCTCAGGGCTATATTGTAAGGTAGACAGACATATGCCCGTAATGACACGGGTACAGATCATTCTTTCCCTTCCAGGCAAGAACAGTTCATCCCCTTCTATTACGATGAACATAGACGGCGTTGTTGTCAGAGAACACCCGGTCGAAAAAGACGGGCGCATACAGTATTATGATGTCGCGATTTTCTTCAATACGCTTTTGCCCAAAGAGAGAAAGTTATTGGTTCAGTATATCAACAGAAGATCAAAATAAACTTTTTTCAAAACAATGGTCGTCACAAAATACCTTTCAGTTGAAACCAAGGGAAACACCGATGTTATCGATATAACTCAGGGTTGCCAGAAAGTAGTGGAAGAGGCGGGTTTAAAAGATGGTATCCTGACGGTATTTAATCCCGGCTCGACCGGGGGGCTTACCACAATCGAATACGAACCTAATCTGGTGAAAGATCTTAATGACGCCCTGGAGATTGTGGCGCCCGCTGATAAAGTCTATGCGCACGAAAAAACCTGGCATGATGATAACGGTTCTTCGCATATTCGATCGTCTTTAATGGGGCCTTCCCTAGCCGTTCCTTTTACGAAAAGAAAACTGACTTTGGGGACCTGGCAGCAGATAGTTTTTTGCGATTTTGACACCAGGGGCCGAAGACGGCGCCTGATAGTGCAGGTGATGGGGGAATAATTTTCTGACTATGGGTGTTCTGGTAAAACAAAAACCGGTCAAGTTGGTAGCAAGCATAATCTTTAAGGAGGATAAGTTCTTGAAGAGCGCCGAGGAGAAGTTGAAAAAAATCTACGGCTGTCTGGAAAATATCGAAAAGACGCTGCCATTTGATTACACGGACTACTACAACAAGGAGTTTGGCTCGCCGCTGCAGCGAAAACTCATATGTTTCAAAAAACCGGTCAACGGGGAAAACGTTTCAAAGATAAAGTTGGCAGCTAATACTATCGAAGACAGTTTCCGTTCAGGCGGGAAGAGGACTGTGAATATCGACCCCGGGTACGTTACGGAGGCTAAACTTGTTCTTTTGACCACCAAAGATTACACCCACCGGGTCTACGTGGGCAGGCGTATATTTGCCGAATCGACGTTGTTTTTTCAGGACGGCACTTTTAAGCCCTGGCCCTGGACCTATCCGGATTATGCTTCGCGGGAGCTCCTATCTTATTTTAACGAAGTCAGGGAAATTTACATGAAAAACATCAAAGAGAACAGGTGTTAGGGGAGAGATGTTTCTAAAGAAAAAACATATACTGGTTATTATCTTCTCATCACTCATCATCACGGTTGTCTTTGTGTCTACGCTTATAGGATACAGTCTCTACATCCAGTGGAAAAAGGATAGTTTTGCCTTGAGATACCGCAATTCCATATACAAGCTAACCGCGGAGCTCTTTCGGAAAGACGTGATCACATCCAACATGAGCGTAAAGATCGGAGGCAAGGAGTTGTTCCCAGGGCTGCCTCTGCTGGAGGGAAGTTTGAAAAACAATTCCAACAAGACCGTGACTTCCGTTATGGTAGAGGTATATTTTCTGAGACCGGACGGCACCGTTGTTTACAAAGATTGGTTTTATCCTCTGGGGGAACAGCATTTTGGCAGTCCTGCCCTTCTCCCCGGGATAAAGCAGACAAGGAACATTCTTCTACCCGGAGAAGGTATATCGTTCAGGCATCTTTTAAGGAATTGTCCCCGTGAGCTTGTCGAGCAGGTTTCTGTCAGGACAAAATTAGCCAAAAATTCTTCAAAAGACAGAATAAAAATGGTTTATTCAATCGTAGGGCTGAGCGTGCTATGAAAAAACTTGTAACGATTGTCATTATTTTGTCAGCGTTTGTAATACTCCTTATCGCGCTGGCGTTTTATTATATCGATTTAAGCGGACACAGGAGTTTTCGTTACGACCTGTTACAGGGTGGGGAACTTTTCGGCTCTATTAAGGTCGACAGGTATATCACAGAGGATAAAATAGTCTATAAAAGTATTGCGGAATATCCGCACTCAGACGGGTATCCTGCCGTAAACGAAAAATTATTTGTGAAAAAAAGAACTAGGATGCCTTTGAAATTTACTGAAGAAGCGGCCGGGGTGAAAGGCCAAAAGCGGTTGACTTTACTTGTTCAGGACGAAGATAAGACAGATTTTTTGTTTCTGGAACATCCGAGGTTTATTGCGTTAAAGGGCTTCGAGACGGGAGAAAAGACCATGGTTTTTTCTCCGAACGACGTTATGCTGTATATGCCGATTATGGAAAAGTATAATTTTTGGAAAAAAGGTTCGCAGTTTTTTGAAATAATGATACCCTCGGACGAACCTCTGCCACCGTTGCGGGACAAGCTGGAGGTGAAGTACCTCGCGGACGAATACATCCCTGTTATGGGCCGGAGGGTAGAAGCGGAGAGTTTTGCGTTTAGAGCGAGATCTTTGCCGGAAGCGAAGGTTTTCCTGTCGAAATATACCCACCGGCTCCTTGCCCTTGAGATCAAGAAGACGGGCCAGCGGTTTAATCTTGTACTTTTCAGTGAAGGGCCCGGCAAGCGGATCAAACCCTTATTGGACAGGTTAGGTTCAATTTTCAAGATAAAAGCCACGGGGGTTGGGGTTCCGTCGGATAAAGAGGATATTCCCGGGCCAGAACTTTCACGGGAAGAGTTGCCCTCTGCGGAAAAGGCGCAGGCAAAAGGGAAGGAGGTATTTTTTGAAAGCGACAAACTGATCCTTTCAGGAAGATTATGGGTTCCTGAGACGGAAGGGGCCTTCCCGGGTGTGCTTGTTATCCCGAGGGAAGGGCCAATGACAAGAGGGGAACAGGATTTACTTAACTCGTTGGGTGAATTTCTGTCGGCGTCGGGTTTTGTCGTTCTTGTTTTTGACAGCCCGGGACAGGGCAAGAGTCAGGGCAGTTTCGCAGATCTGGATGACGGGAAAAAGATCCGAAATATTACTGCCGCCAGCACCTATCTTAATGATCATCCGGCCGTAAAAAAAAGGTCCATAAATCTCGTCGGTCACGAGGGAGGCGGATATCTTGCGGTAAAAGCGGCCTCAGAGCTCCCTTTCGTGCAATCATGTGTTATTCTGAGTGCACCACTGAGATATACAGAGGTCGATTCACCCCGGAGGACTTCAGGGGAAGAGATACATATGCTTCTTAATGCCAGGGGCCTCGGACCATTTACTGAAGGTTTTATGAAATACATGACAGAGAAGGTGCAGAAACACCAGGAAGATGTTATTCAGTCGGATGAAAATTTTTCTTTCGTTCTGGGTGTAAAAGTTCCACTTAAGGAATACAGGGAATTTATGGCCCGCGATTCTTATGGAACCATTATTTCTTTTGACAGGCCGCTGTTGCTTGTTGTCGGAAAAGACGATAAATATTTTAATGCACAGTTTGTTGATAAGTTAAAAAAAGAGCTCAAGCAAAAAGATCGGCGCAATAATGTGGAGGTATTTAAAAGTCCCGGGGCTTACATGGGGAGAATGGTAGAGCATGGCGGTTCCTGGGCTTTTTCGGCAGATAAGAACGTGTTCGATCTTGTCAGGAAATGGATCATGGAGAACGGAACGCGCAAGGAAGAGGTGTTGCCGGAGGCGTCAGAGAATGAATCAGGACAGGAGAACGCACCGACACTATAAATCATAATAATATTAACAACATCGGTTGACTTTTGCAATTTATTATGCTATATTTCAGAAAACATAAAAGGGGGTGAGGGATGAAAAAGTTTTTAACAGTCTTTTTTGTAGCCATAATGGTATTATCCTTTTCGGTAACGGTGTTTGCCGCGGATATGCCGAAAGGAACTACTGCCCAGAAGAGCACCGCAAGTGCCCAGAAGAGCACAGCAACTGTCCAGAAGAGTACCGTAGGGACGTACGATACTTCCTCAGGTCCAGTTGAGAAGTTTGACAGGGGAGTTCGTAACACGGCCTCTGGATTTCTTGAGGTGCCGAAAAGGGTAGTGGAAAAAGTGCAAGAATATGGCAACAATCCTATCAAGGGTGTTCTTTTAGGGTTGTTTCAGGGAAGCTGCAAAGCTTTCGCAAAGACGGCTTCGGGTATCGTAGACATAGTAACGTGCCCTGTTGGCCAATACGACACACCTGCTGTTCTGCCTGATATGCCTGCGGCAAAATAACTTTCTAGAGCAGGGTATATTAAGAGCTGATAACAGCTTTTGATCGACGAAAAACGAGCGGTTTTTAAAATCGCTCGTTTTTCATATGTACAATTTAACAAATTCTTGACGGGGTAACCACGATGTGTTATACTTCTGCCCGTCAGGGGAAATATGAAGATGAAATTGCCTGAGAGAAGACGGTTTATACGAATAGAGATCCCGCTGAAGGTGATCATTAAAAGTGGTGACCGCGTTGACGAGATTATCACTAAAAACATTTCGCCTGTGGGGTTGAGATTTGAAATACTCAGGGCCTTGAAGGGATCAGAGAAGCTGGACCTGGCCCTGCACATTCCGTCAACGGACAATCCAATTCCGCTTAAAGCAAAGGTTATCTGGCAGACCAAGACAAGCCTGGAAGATAACGCCCCTTACGACGTCGGTGTGGAGATCACTGATATCGACGACAAGACTAAGAATATTTTTTTAAAATATCTCTGCGATCTGCTTTACGACTCCACTTATATGGCACGAACGTAACCTTCCTGGGAGGTGTATCTTGAAAATTCATGTATTACTAGTATTTACTCTTTTGTGCGTTTTTGTTGCCGGATGCGCAGAGATTGAAGTACCTAAATCAGATCAGTTGTTAAAAGCTCCACTGGGTGATGGTCCACTCGTAAAAGGAATGACCAAATACCAGGTCGTTTCTATCTACGGAGAACCCAAATTAAAGAGCACGGTCAGGTCCAGTGAATGGGGCGGACCGCGGGAAGAGTGGTTTTATAGCGCACAATACACCGTTCTGCCTGTAAATGCAGGATATCTTTCGGAAGACCTCTACCTCTATTTCGACGGAGAAAACCTTACAAATATCAGCCAGAAACCTTTAGGAAAAAGGGTGCAGGAAGACGCTAAAGATGTCGAAGAAACCGTTAAGTGATATTGTAATCTCCAGGGCGATCGTCGAAACCTTTTCGGACAAACTAGTTAAACATCTTAAGACCGATGTTGCCATTGTAGGCGCCGGTCCTGCGGGTCTGGTAGCCGGGTATTATCTTGCCAAAGCCGGGATAAAAGTAACCCTGTTCGAGCGAAAACTCAGCATAGGCGGAGGGATGTGGGGCGGCGGGATGATGTTTAACGAGATCGTCGTCCAGGAAAAGGGAAAAAGGATCCTGCGTGAATTTACCGTTCCGGTAAAGAAATACAAAGACAATTATTATACTGCCGATGCCGTGCAGGCGGTATCCACAATATGTTCCAAGGCCACTCTTGCCGGGTTGAGCATTTTTAACCTTATAGAGGTCGAAGACCTTATGATCAAGAATAACGCGGTCAGAGGTCTGGTTATAAACTGGTCGGCGGTAACTCTGGCTAATCTGCACGTTGATCCGATAAGCGTGGAATCCAGGTTTGTGGTCGATGCCACCGGACATCCTTGCGAAGTTTCGCGTCTTCTGGAAGAAAAGTCAAAAATAAAACTCGCAACGGAAACGGGCGGCGTGCTCGGGGAAAAATCCATGTGGGCCGAGACAGGGGAAAACGCCATGCTTACAAATACCCGTGAGATATTCCCCAATGTTTATGTTGCTGGCATGGCAGCGAACGCAGTTTTTGGCAGCCCCAGGATGGGACCTATTTTCGGCGGTATGCTGCTGTCGGGGGAAAGAGTGGCGCAGCTCATAAAGAGAAGGTTGAAATAACACACCTTTTGGAGGAGAATGATGTTACGGATATTTTGCAAGTCAAAGGTGATGAACGTATTTGTGACAAGCAAAGAAACGCGGTATAATGGTAGTATAGGTATCGATAAAACTATCATGGATGCCGCCGATATTATGCCCGGGGAACAGGTACATGTTCTTAACTCCAATAATGGCGAACGGCTTACAACATACGTGATAGAGGAAAACCCGGATTCAGGGAAAATAGTGCTTTATGGACCTGCCGCAAGAAGAGGTGAGGTCGGGGATGAACTGGTGATTTTGTCGTACTGTTTCATGGAGACCAAGGAAAGTCATAATTTTAAACTTCGCATGATCCACCTGGGTAAAAACAATCAGTGCAAGGGCAAATAGTTAAAAACAATGAGCACGCTAGAAATTAAAACATACCCGAACCCCTGTCTCCGGATAAAGACCAAAGGCCTCGAGCAGATCACTCCGGACATAGACGAGACCCTGCGCTCGATGGCGGACATTATGTACGTAAATCGGGGAATAGGTCTTGCCGCGACGCAGGTGGGCCTGGGGCTAAGTATTCTGGTGGTCGATGTTGGGTCGGGTCTGATGAATTTTGTAAATCCGGTTATCCTTGAAAAATCGAAAGAAAAATCAAAAATGGAAGAAGGCTGCCTCAGTCTACCGGGTATAACCGTTACTGTCGCACGTCCGGAAGAAATAAAGATCCGGGCGCAAAACGAAAAAGGCGAGTTCTTTATTAAAAAGTTTACGGGTCTGGCCGCCCGGGTCATTCATCATGAGGTCGACCATCTCCACGGCAGGCTGATAATAGACTATCTTGACCCGATTAGATATTTCATAGCAGTCAGAAAACTTTCCGCTGCCAGATACAAACCGGCCGTCAAGGCATGTGAGGTTGTGTGCAATGTTGGAAAAAGAAATACCAGAAGCGCTTAAGAGAGCGCTTAAAAACGGACAGAAGCTGCGGGTATCGGTGTTAAGGATGCTAATCAGCGAGATCAACAACAAGAAAATAGCCGACAGGGCCAAACAGCTCGATGATGAAAGGGTTATCGGACTTATCCAGAAAACAATGCGCCAGCACAAAGAATCCATAGAAAAATTCAAGCAGGGAAACCGCGAGGACCTTGTAAAAAAAGAGACGGAGGAGATGGCAATACTCAAGGAGTATCTGCCGGAACAGATTTCAGAAGAGGAGCTTGCCCGTATAGTTTCCGAATCGATCGAGAAGACGGGAGCGTCCTCACCGAAAGACATGGGCGCCGTTATGGGTAGGTGATGAATCGCGTCAAGGGACGCGCTGATGGAAAAGTAATAAGCAGGATGGTTCAAGAAAAATTAAACTGAATAAGTAAAGAGGAAAGGAGCAAAAATGAAAACAGGTATGAAGATCGGGATTATTTTGTTCGCTGTAGTATTTCTGGTGTGCGCTGCGGTGACGCCTGCCTTTGCGGCAAAGGCAAAGGTTAAGAAAAATTTTAAACAGGCAACCAAGGACACAGCCAGGGCGGCGGTTGATCTGCCCGCTAACGTTGTTGCCGGATCGGTAAATGTTGTCGGTACGGCGGCAAAAGATACCGCGGATGTTGTGGTAAAAACCACAAAAGTCACGGGGGAAACGCTTACGGGTGACGTGAAGAAAGCCCCTGAAATAGTGACGACCCCTGTCATGGGGAGTGCCGAGACCGTCAAAGACGCTGCGGTCGGAACTGTAGAGATCCCCGTGAAGGCCGGGAAGAAAACAGCAGAACAGACCCAATAATAATTTTTCCCGGGGTGCCGGCGGCTTTCCGGCACCCCTGGAAAAACCTATAATAAAAGAATCAGTGGATATATTTGTTTTTATCTTATTGCTTGTATTTTCCGCATTTTTTTCCAGTTCGGAAACCGCCTTTTTGTCTCTCGGTAAGATCAAACTTCGTCAGATAGAAGGCATGGATGGTCCGGCTGCCAAGCGGGTAGTGGCCCTTCTGGCGGACCCGCATAAACTTCTTGTAACGATACTTGTCGGTAACACCCTGGTAAATATTGCCGCGAGTGCCTTTCTAACCAATTTCTTTTACAGCACCTTAGGGGAAAAGGCTGTTCCCCTTTCCATCATCACAATGACGGTTATCGTGTTGATTTTCGGAGAAGTCACACCGAAGATGTTCGCTCTTGCCAACGCGGAAAAAGTCTCTTTTTTTGCCGCGCTGCCGCTGAAAATATTCGAAAGAATATTCTCTCCTGTGCGCTCAGTTCTCAGTAATATCGCCTATTTTATCGTGAAAGGGGCAGGTCTAAAAGTGCCCTCGGAACGCCCCAAAATAACAGCACAGGAGATTCGCTCGCTTTTTTCGATCGGCGAAAAAAAGGGCATCGTAAAGGAAAAAGAAAAGGATATGATTGACGGCATTCTCGAGTTCAAGGAATTAAACGCGGCCGACATTATGACGCCGCGCATAGATATCGAGGCGCTGGATTTGACCATGGAGAGAAGCGACCTGGTCCGCCAGATAAGAGAAGATCAGTATTCCAGGTTTCCCGTTTATATCCATACGCTTGACAACATCGTCGGGATTATCCATTCCAAGGATTTTCTACTGAACCTGGAGGCCCCGGTACGGGATCTCGTCAAAAGTCCGTTTTTTGCGCCTGAAAGCATGAAGATCGACGACCTCCTGCAGGAACTCCAGAGGAGACGAGCTCATATGGCGGTAGTTACCGATGAGTACGGCGTCACTTCCGGTCTGGTTACCGTTGAGGACATACTGGAAGAGATCGTGGGCGAAATAAGAGATGAACTTGATTTTGAGACCCCCAACATAAGAAAGATCGACCAGAAAACTTTTGAGATAAGCGGTCAGACTCATATCGACGAAGCGAACGAAGAAATAGGACTCTCTGTTGAAACTGACGAAGTAGACACCATGGGCGGATACGTCATCTTGAGGATGGGAAAAATCCCGCAAGCGGGTGACAGGGTCGAGATAAACGGATTTGTCGTTACGGTGAAGGATGTTTCCAAAAACAGGATAACAACCCTGATAGTAGAGAAGATCTAAAATGATAACGCTGTACACGATTCTGGTTCTTGGCGCGATACTGATGCAGGCCTTTTTTACGGCCTCGGAGATGGCGTTCACAAGCGTAAATAGGATAAAACTGAAAAGCCTCACGGATTCCGGTGACCACGCAGCGCTTAGACTCCACGATTTTTTAGGGAAAGAAGGGGTTTATCTCGGGGTTACTCTTGTGGGAACGAATATAGCCGTTGTTGTTTCCTCTGTACTTGCCACACGCATATTCGCGGAATATTTCACGTTGGGGATATCTCCCGTGCTTGCTACCGTCGTTATGGTGCCGCTGACTCTTGTCTTCGCGGAAATTATCCCGAAGATGATAGCGCGCCAGTTTTCGACCACGTTCGCGTTAAAGGCGGTAAAGCCTCTAAGCGCTTTCCACAGGATGTTTCTGCCTCTTATAGTTACGGTTAATGCGGCCGCCTGGTTTTTACTCTTGCCGTTCGGAAAGCGAAAAACCCCATGGGATCTGTCGTTCACTAAAAGCGACCTAAAAAGGATACTTCTTTTGGGTCATGAGACCGGTGAGGTTGAGGCGGATGAAGTCGAACTAATACATAAGGTCCTGGATTTCGGCGCTAAAAAGGTGGAAAGGATAATGGTCCCCCTTTATCGCGTGTCGTCAATCAGTGTGGACGATTCCACGGACACACTTAAAAGGTTGGTCTCCCTTACGGGGTTTTCGCGCGTCCCCGTTTACAAAAAAGATAAAAATAATATTTTAGGTATAGTCAATATATATGATATACTCTTTACAGCGGAGGAGGAGGGCAAAAAAGGTCTGATTGAAAACTATGTGCGCGAACCCGTGTGCATAAAAAGCGATGACGGACTCGATATAGCCCTTATCCGTTTGCGGAACAGAAAACAGCCTATGGGCATTGTTACGGACGAGGACGAGAAAGTGCTGGGTATTGTCACGATAGAGGATATACTGGAAGAGATCGTCGGAGAAATCTGATATGAGTTTTATATTTGTTATTCCGGTTATCGCCATTATTGTCATTTCCGTGTTCATAGTAAAAATAGCGGCGGTGGCATTGAACCTGACCGGGCTTGACGAAAAAAGGGCCTTTTTTCAGGCACTTTCCGCGTTTACCGGCACAGGGTTCACGACCCGGGATTCCGAACTCGTCGTCAGTCACGATATCAGGCGTAAGATAATCATGTTTCTCATGATACTTGGTAATGCCGGTCTTATATCCGTTATTACCACGCTTGTGCTTTCGTTTTTTAAGGGCGGCATTACTCCCATCCTGATCAATAGCACCATTATTCTTCTGGCCATACTGCTTCTTATAACGCTATCCCTGAACAAGGCAATAACCAGAAAATTAACCAAAAAAATACAGCAAAGACTTATCAAGAGCCCGACTTTTACGAAACGCCCGGTAGAGGAAATATTAAGGATTGCGGAAGGGTACGGCATAGCAGAGGTGACACTGAACGAAGAATGTGACGATATTGGCAAAACTCTCTTTGATTCGTCATTCAGACAGAACGACATCCTTATAATGGCGATAGAAAGAGGTACAGGTGTGATTCCGGCACCGCATGCTTCCGACAACCTTTTGCTGAACGACACGCTGATCTGCTACGGTAAACTGGAGAATATAGCCAAGATCACGGAAAAGACGAAGAAGATTTTTAAAGGCCGAACCCAATAAGGAACGGAGGATTCCATGAGAAAAGTTGTTTCGTTTGTATCGTTGCTTCTTCTAATCGCATTTATTGCAGGTTGTGGGGAGACCGTAAACGGCATGATCAAAGATACCAAACGTATCGGGTCGGGAGTAAAACAGGTATTTATAAGAGAAGATTGATCTGAATAGTTTATTTATGCGAGCCGGAATTTAACACAGGAGATCTGTCGTTCCGGCTCGTTTTGTCTCTGCTGGTATAGGAGGGGTTTTTTGTAATGAACGAAGCTTCCCGGAGCGAAAAAAAGATCCAGATAGCCGAAAAGGTTTTACCGGGGCTCATGCGCTCGATGAAAAACTGTCATCTTTGCTTTCGCAAATGCGGCGTGGACCGACTGAAAGGGGAAAAGGGTTTCTGCGCGTCCGGGGCGCAGCCGATGATTTACAGCTACGGTCCGCATCATGGCGAAGAACCCCCCTTGTCCGGGCGTAACGGATCCGGGACGATATTCTTTTCCCGCTGCAACATGGGATGCGTTTACTGTCAGAATTATCGATTTAGCCAGCATGACGCGGGCAAAGAGGTGTCTGGCCGGGACCTTGGAAATATCATGCTGGAGCTGGAGAGGGCGGGCTGTCACAATATAAACCTGGTCAGTCCGACGCATTTTGTGCCGATAATTGTCGAGGCCCTGAAATGCGCTTGTTCCGGGGGGCTTAAGATTCCTGTGGTTTACAACACCGGAGGCTATGATGCCTTAAACGTTGTGCGCTCCCTCGAGGGCTTGGTGGAGATATACCTGCCCGATATGCGGTATTCTTCTAGTATCATGGCCGCGAAATACTCGGCAGCACCCGGCTATGTTCCAAACAACCGTGCTATTGTGAAGGAAATGTACCGCCAGGCCGGGAAGATAGAGTGTTTTCGGGGCGTAGCGCGCAAGGGTCTTATTGTAAGGCTTTTGATACTCCCGGGAGGCATATCCGGGACACTGGAAACGCTGGAATTTATACAAAAAGCGTTAGGCAAAGAGGTATATCTTAGCGTAATGAGTCAGTATTATCCGGCTTACAAGGCGAACTCTTTTGAGGAATTATCACACAGGATCAAATCAGAGGATTATTACCCGGTGATAAGAAAAATGGACGAGTTGGGTTTCTCGGAAGGATGGGTGCAGCCCTTCGACGGGGAGTTTGACAAACGGTTCGCCGGTGAGAATTTTCCCCCCAATCTGTAAGATCTGCCCAAATTTTTCTTGACTATGTCCAATCGATAGTGGATAATAAATTCGGGACAAAGACGTTCTCATAAAAGAACGTCTTTTTTTGTCTTCGGGACGAAATTATAAGGTAATAAAATGCACAAAATAGTCAGAAAAAAACAATTGAACCCTGAGATATGCCTGATTGAACTTGAAGCCGGGGATATAGCGATGTCCGCGAATCCGGGGCAATTTGTGATACTACGTATCGATGAGGTCGGAGAACGTTTTCCCCTCACGTTATACGACTTTGACCACGACAGGGGGACTATAACCGTGGTTTGTCAGGCCGTAGGCGTAAGTACCAAAAAGTTATGCGCCCTGAGTGAAAGTGGTTCTGTTCTCGACATTGCCGGCCCCCTTGGACACGCGACACAAACTAAAGATATAGGTAAAGTGATATGTATCGGGGGAGGAGTGGGTACCGCCGAGGCTTATCCCATAGCCCGGGCGATAAAAGCGGGCGGAAACGACATTACGGTAATAATAGGGGCACGTACCAAAGACCTTGTAATTTGCGAAGACGATATTAAGGGTTTTTGCGATAAAGTTCATATTACTACAGACGATGGATCTTACGGTAGAAAAGGGTTTGTTACAGACGTCCTGCGGGAACTTTTGGAGAAGGATTCATACGATCTGGTTTTCGCTATAGGTCCGCTGGTAATGATGAAAGCCGTATCCGAGATGACAAGGGCGGAATCCATAAAAACGCTCGTATCTTTAAATTCTATTATGATAGACGGGACCGGAATGTGCGGGGGATGCCGTATACGCTATAACGCCGAACCCAAGTTTACTTGTGTCGACGGTCCGGAGTTTGACGGACACCTTGTGGACTTTGATGATCTCATGCACAGGCAGGAAAGGTACAAGGACAAGGAAAAGATGGCTTTGGATCATTATGAAGAGAAGTGCCGGATAGGTCTAGACCGGAAACATAATTCGTGAGAGAAAAATGAGAGAACAATCACCTAAAGAAAGAATCAAAAATTTTAACGAAGTACCTTACGGCTATAGCGAAGACGAGGCCGTCGCGGAAGCTTCCCGGTGTCTTGGATGCAAAAAAGCGCCATGCATCGAGGGGTGTCCCGCAGAAATAGATATTCCCGCTTTCATTAAGGCTATCAAGGAAAAGCGGTTTCAGGACGCTATCACTATTATAAAGGAAACAAACAGCCTTCCCGCTGTCTGCGGCAGGGTATGTCCCCAGGAAGACCAGTGTGAAGAAAAATGTGTTCTGATGAAAACGGAAAACCCCATCAACATAGGAAGCCTTGAAAGGTTCGCGGCCGACTGGGAAGAGAACAAACAGGGCGCCGGACACATACCGCATGAGACGGTAAAAGAAAAATCCGTAAAGGTCGCGATCATCGGATCAGGTCCGGCAGGTCTGACCTGTGCGGCGGATCTTGCCAAGATGGGATATAAAGTCACCATATTCGAAGGGCTCCATAAACCGGGAGGGGTACTCACATATGGAATTCCGGAGTTCCGCCTTCCTAAAGCTATAGTTGATGAAGAAGTGGAAGAGATAAAAAAACTCGGCGTAGAGATAAGATACAACTATATCATCGGAAAGTCCAAGACGATCGAGGATCTGCGTAAAGAGGGGTTCAGGGCCTTTTTTATCTCGACGGGGGCGGGACTGCCGTATTTCATGGGGATTGACGGGGAGAGCCTTAACGGGGTATATTCGGCCAACGAGTTCCTGACACGCGTTAACCTCATGAAGGCGTACAAGTTTCCGGAATATGATACGCCGATAAATGTGGGCAGAAAAGTCGCCGTTATAGGCGCAGGGAATGTGGCGATGGATTCAGCCCGGTGTGCGCTACGCCTCGGATCCGAAAAAGTCTATATAGTTTACCGGCGTACCGAGGTCGAGATGCCTGCCAGGATAGACGAGATACATCACGCGCAGCAAGAGGGTATAATTTTTCACCTACTGACAACTCCTATCAAGATAGCCGGCGACGAAAAAGGTGACGTAAGAAAAATGATCTGCCTGAAAAACGAGCTTGGCGAACCCGACGATAGCGGCAGAAGGCGTCCCGTGCCGATAAAAGGGTCTGAATTCGAAATTGAGATAGACACGGTGGTCGTTGCCATAGGTAACGGACCTAATCCGCTACTTTTGAAGACCGTCCCGGAATTAACACTCGGCCGAAAAGGGAACATCAAAGCGGACGACCACGGCAGGACAAATGTAGAGGATATTTTTGCCGGTGGAGACATTGTCACCGGTTCCGCCACTGTTATCGCCGCCATGGGAGCCGGAAAACAGGCCTCCAGGGCAATCGACGCATATCTAACCAACCAAATCTAATCAGCTTAGTTTAACCTGGTTAGATTTGGTTGGTTAGCTTATCTTCGCACAAGTATTTTTCTGTGTTGTTTTTTCCCGTCCGAAAAAATTATCTTTTCCCAGTCCGGGTAGAACTTTCCGATGGCTTCTTCGATGCTTTTTCTGCCGGTGTGTGTCAGTTTGCGGTTAGAAATAAAATTGTAGGTCCCGTCTTTATCCTGCCAGATACAGACGGCATGGGATATGTTCAGTTCTCTGAATTTCACTATGATAATGTCATTCGGAGTTCCTGATTGGGTCAGTAGGGATGAAACCAGGATAGCGAAATCCTCGCAATCGCCCTTTTTGGAATTAATTGTCTCCTGGGGCATCTGCCAGCGATCCGGGAATTCTATGCGGTAGACGAATTCACGGGAAAGCCAGTTTGCCAAATCCTGGGGTGTCTGTAGGGAAGAGGGCACGCCTTCCAATTCTTTTGAAAACCCTTTAGTTGGCAAGATCGATGTTAGCAATATAAAAGATATCACCAAATATCTTGTGACTTTGATCCTAAAGTTCACGCTATATTGCCTTTTTTTTGATCGTCGGCTATTTGTTTATACATTAAATAGCTACATTGGTATTCATTATAGCGCAAAAGGGTGTATCTGTCAAGCTTGATTAAGATAATTTATAGTTAGATGTAGGGTTTTTGGGTTCTTTCAGGTAGGAAAGGGGATCCTTACCTGGTTTTAGCTTCCTTACTCACGTTTACGATATAGTCACAGGCGTGATAATAGTAGCTTGTGCGGGCGTAATCAGGCATTATTCCCCTGATCTCTTTGAACTTCACATAGGCTTCGTCGTATTTTTTTTCCTTGTACAATTTTAACCCTTCGTTGTAGAGACGGGAAATCCTTTGTTTGTCGGTAAGATCTTTTTTCTCTTCAGGTTTTTCCGTCTTTTCGGCTTTCTGCTGGGCTTTTTCCTGAGCGAGTTTCTGCTTCTCGATCTCATGCTGCTTCTTTTCTGCGGCTAGTTTCTCTTCGCGTTCCTGTTCTTCTTTTTGCTTTTGAGCTGCTATCGCGGTCTCGCGTTGTGTTTTCTCCTGAGCAAGTTTCTGCTTTTCTGCTTCGAGCTGCTGCTTCTCTAGTTCGCGCTGGTTCTTTTGTGCGGCTAGCTTCTCTTCGTGCTCCTGTTTTTCCTTTTGTCTTTGCGCTGCTATCGCGGCCTCGCGTTGTGCTTTCTCCTGTGCAAGTTTCTGCTTCTCGGCTTCACGCTGCTTCTTTTCTGCGGCTAATTTCTGCTGGCGCGCTTGTTTTTCGGCTTCGCGCTGGGCGTCTTTTTTGGTTTTTAGCTGGGCTTTCTCCTGAGCAAGTTTCTGTTTTTCTGCTTCGCGTTGCTGCTTTTCTAATTCCTGTTGTTTCTTTTGAGCGACTAATTTCTGCTGACGAGCTTGTTCTTCTTTCTGCTTTTGTGCTTCTGTTGCGGCTTTCTGCTGGGCTTTTTCCTGCGCGAGTTTTTGCTTTTCAACTTCACGCTGCTGTTTTTCCAGTTCGTGTTGTTTCTTTTGTGCGGCTAATTTCTCTTCGCGTTCCTGTTCTTCCTTCTGCTTTTGAGCTGCTATCGTGGCCTCGCGTTGGGCTTTTTCCTGAGCAAGTTTCTGCTTTTCAACTTCACGCTGCTGTTTCTCTAATTCTCTCTGCTGCTTTTTAGTATCGGGTTTTTGCTTAAGTTCCTGTTTTTGAAGACGCGCTTGTTTCTCAGCTTTGCGCTGTGCTTCTTTTGCGGCTTTTAGCTGTGCTTTCTCCTGGGCAAGTTTCTGCTTATCCAACTCACGCTGCTTCTTTTCTTCTTCTAATTTCTGTGCACGCTGCTGCTTTTCTAACTCTCGTTGTTTCTTTTGTGTGGCTAATTTCTCTTCGCGCTCCTGTTTTTCCTTCTGTTTTTGAGCTGCTATCGTGGCCTCGCGTTGGGCTTTCTCCTGAGCGAGTTTCTGTTTCTCGGCTTCCCGCTGCTGTTTTTTTAGTTCGCGTTGCTTCTTTTTAGCATCGGGTTTTTGCTTAAGTTCCTGTTTTTGAAGACGCGCTTGTTTCTCAGCTTTGCGCTGTGCTTCTTTCGCGGCCTTTAACTGGGATTTTTCCTGAGCGAGTTTCTGTTTCTCGATCTCACGCTGCTTCTTTTCTTCTTCTAATTTCTGTGCACGCTGCTGCTTTTCTAACTCTCGTTGTTTCTTTTGTGTGGCTAATTTCTCTTCGCGCTCCTGTTTTTCCTTCTGTCTTTGAGCTGCTATCGTGGCCTCGCGTTGGGCTTTCTCCTGAGCGAGTTTCTGATTCACGGTTTCGCGCTGCTGTTTTTCCAGTTCGTGTTGTTTCTTTTGTGCGGCTAGTTTCTCTTCGCGCTCCTGTTTTTTCTTTTGTCTTTGAGCTGCTATCGCGGTCTTGCGTTGCTGTTTCTCCAGTTCGCGTTGTTTCTTTTGAGCGGCTAATTTCTCTTCGCGCTCCTGTTCTTCCTTTTGTCTTTGCGCTGCTATTGCGGCTTCGCGTTGGGCTTTTTCCTGAGCGAGTTTCTGCTTTCCTGCTTCACGTTGCTGTTTTTTAGCATCGGGTTTTTGCTTAAGTTCTTGTTTTTGAAGACGCGCTTGTTTCTCAGCTTTGCGCTGTGCTTCTTTCGCGGCTTTTAACTGGGCTTTTTCCTGCGCGAATTTCTGTTTCTCGATCTCACGCTGCTTCTTTTCTTCTTCTATTTTCTGTGCACGCTGCTGCTTTTCTAACTCTCGTTGTTTCTTTTGTGTGGCTAATTTCTCTTCGCGTTCCTGTTCTTCCTTTTGCTTTTGCGCTGCTATCGCGGCCTCACGTTGTGCTTTTTCCTGAGCGAGTTTCTGCTTTTCTGCTTCGCGTTGTTGTTTCTCTAGTTCGCGCTGTTTCTTTTGTGAGGCTAATTTCTGTTGGCGCGCTTGTTCTTCTTTCTGCCTTTGTGCTTCTTTTGCGGCTTTCTGCTGGGCTTTCTCCTGAGCAAGTTTCTGTTTCTCGGTTTCGCGCTGCTGGTTTTCTAATTCCTGTTGCTTTTTTTGAGCGGCTAGTTTCTGCTGGCGCGCTTGGTCTTCTTTCTGCTTTTGTGCTTCTTTTGCGGCTTTCTGCTGGGCTTTCTCCTGTGCAAGTTTCTGTTTTTCTAGCTCTCGCTGCTTCTTTTCCCCGGCTATTTTTTGCACGCGCTCCTGTTTTTCTTTTTGTTTTTGCGCTGCTATCGCGGCTTCGCGTTGGGCTTTCTCCTGCGCGAGTTTCTGCCGTTCTAACGCTTTCTGCTGTTCTTTTTCAGCCAGCTTCTGTTCAAGTTCCTGTCTTTTTTGTTGTTCCTGGGCCTGTTGCGTCCTTTTTTCGGATATCCCGACATATTTTTTCATCTGGGGGTCATCGGTTACTTCCAGGACTTTTTGCCACTCTTTCTTGGCCTCTTTTAATTGACCTTTCTCATATAACTGGTTTGCTTTTTCAAAATGTTCCCGCGCTTTTTCTTCTTTTTCTTTCCCCTGTAGTTCAAAATTTACCTTTGTGATATTTTCATCCGCTTCCGCGATCAACTGTTTCAGGCTGTATTTATAGGAAGGAAAGTCCTTTTCCACGATCTCTTTACTTACCGTTATTTTTTCTTTTTCCTGAGAAACTTCAGTTTCCTGAGAGGCTTCTTGTTTTTGTGGGGGTTCTTGCTTCTGGCCAGTATCCTGGGCATAGGACGAAGTTAATAGAAAGGCGGAAAGTACCAGATATACGAGAAATATTTTTCGCCGCATGTATCCCTCCAATGGTTTAGTAGGGCGTTATAGTTAAAGACAATGAGCTTAAGATCAAAAATAGTATTGTTATTGTTATATATTATTTTACTCAATCTGTAAAGGGGATTTTTGTCATAATTCGAAAACCAGAGGCTTTATTTTGGACTCTTTCTCAACCTTCATCCAGAGGTTTTTTGCTTTTTCTATCGCGCCGTCTTTGTAGTATTTCATCGCGAGTTCATTATCTTTTTTTAGGTCTTTTTGCTGTTGCATACAGTTTTTTACATATTCTTCCGACTGTGCGTGCAGGGCACGGCTTGCGCTTTTAATCTTACCGTAATAAATTTTTGCCGTTTTGAGGTCGCCTTTTTCATACGCGAGACGGGCTAAGTAGAGATATGTGTACATCTTTTTTCGCAAAGGGCTTCCAGGTCGTGCCATCTCGTCGTCTATTAGTTTTCGGGCCAGTTTCTTAATGCTTTCTTCATGCAGAAGTTTGCTGATCCTTTCCATCTCTTCTGGGAACCTGTCTTCAAAATCAACGGAGAAATGGAAACGGGATGTTGACACCTCTGTTCTCGGCTTGTCGCCCAGAGGAAAGCCCCATTCCAGCCTTAAGAGTGCCTGGTTAAACAGTCGTATTCTAAGACCCGTACCAACACTTGCAAGGGTGGCGTTAGGTCGTTCTGTCGCGGAGGGGCCGCGTTTTTGTCCGTAGCCTTGATCGACGAATACGAGACCGGTTACGGACTCCCGCAGGGTGTTGTCCGCATAAGGAAGTTTTAGCTTTTCGGGGATCCAGAAAGAGGGGATCAAAAGCTCAAAATTTGTCTGGATAGCGTTATCCGCCAGGTATTCTCCCGAAGTATAGCCGCGTACGGAGTCGATGCCTCCCAGATAAAATTCTTCCTGGGAAGCCAGTTTCTCGGACGCCCACTGACACTTGAAATTCAAACTCGCCTGCAGGTTAAGGGGCAGGACCCTTTTATGCCGGATCCCTAAATTGAACTTTGTAAAGGTGCTGTCCGCACCCCCTCGAGGAGAGGGGGTTTGTGCTGCGTGCCCCTAAAAAGTTCAGCCCCTGGGAAAGCTGGGGATTAATATATGTAATACATCCGGGATACCGGTGGATAAGGTTGCTTTTAAAGCTTATTATCCGGAACCTGTCTCTATTGGAAGTGCCGTCCACCGTTGTAACGACCTTGTCCTTGGCGTCCAGCCCCATGGAAACTTCACCCATGTACTCCGCGCCTTTGTAGATGTCCTGGTGCATGTAAACGCTGCTGTTCTGGGCGCGGGAATTGATCGCGAAGCGTTCAAATTCCTTTTTTGGCTGGGCCTTGCTGTCGCTGTAACCGTACATGAGCGTTGTGCCGAAGTTGGTAATAGGGATTGAATGGTAAACATAGGTGCTGGTAAAAGCTTTTCCGAATGTGCCACCGATTAAGAGTGTATCGTCCACGAACAGGAAATTATTGTGCCTTATCCCTAATCCGGTTCGCTCTCTTCCGGTAGAAACAGAGCCTTCTCTGTCAAAACTGGCTGTCAGGTGAATGGGGAAGTGTGTTGTAACGTTCAGCAGGACGTCTGTAGTCTCGGACTCTTTTCCGGCATGCAATGTCGCGTTGACGTCCCTATCCGGATTTTTATTCATGAGCTGCACGCTTCGGCTCATCTTGTCGTAGCGGAGAACCTCGCCCGGCTTTATGGTCCAGTAGCGTTTGAGAATATCATCGTCGAAAAGCTTGCTGTCCTGGCGGATTTGCAAGGCGCCCATCTTAGCTTCAACTGCCTGCAGGGTAACCGTACCTTCTTTTACCTCTTGGGGAGGGACGAAACAGGCGGCGATTATTCCTTTTCTCAAATAATCTCTTTCGATCTCTTTGGCAAGTATATTCAGTTCTTCAATGGAGACCTCTTTGTTCTCGTACTTCTCTATAATGGGCTGGAACTCCTCAGGTGAAACGCTGACAGTGCCGATCAGGTTGATCTTTTTTATGAAAAATTTCGGACCTTCCGGGACTTTCTCTTCCGGCTCTTCTTTTATCTTAGGCTCTTTTTTGGGAGGTGTTATCAGCTTTTCCTCGGCCTCTTCACGTATATCACGATCGACCTCTCTCGTAGCGCTGTCTACACTAGATTCGGGCGGAAGCTGTCCGTATGCCGTCGGGTAGTGGGCAGCATAGAAAGCTATACACAAGACCGTGAGTAGGAATAAAAATTTTCTCATTTACATGCAAACCCTTTAATTTCTAAAAGACAGGGATGGCCGATATTTTTATTTAGTTTACATTATTTTCCCACTATATACAAATTTTAAGTGCAATATTTATATTTCTTATAATATGAATAATAACATTGAAATTTGTGTCCAGATAACTATAATATTTATTACTGCAATTTTTAAATACCGGAGGATCCGGGAAGAGTAAAGTACTAACTATTAAGGAAGGGGTCTATGGGGCTTGAATGGTTTGAGTACTATGAATTGGTAAAGCAATTAAAAAACCTTAAGGACGAGGTAAGTTCCCTGAAGAAAGAGATCTCCAGCTTAAAAAATGAGATAGAAAAGCTTAAAAAATAAATTTAACCTGCTAAATCTAAACAGGTTAGATTGGGCAGGTTAGAAGAGTAGAGCTGGGGGGAGGAACATGGCGGAAGGAATAGGGGACAGGTTCCAGAGGGAAACAAAATATCGCCGCGACCGGATGTTGAGAGGGATCCCCGACCGGGAAGATCGACCGCCACTTTACAAAGAATATCCCGCCAGTCGAAAAATAGAGCTTTCTCATCCAGAGTCGCTGAAACCCTTGTCCCTGGATGAAATATTAAAGAAACGCCGAAGCATCCGCGATTTTTCTACCAATCCTATCAGCAAAGAGGAACTTTCGTATCTTTTGTGGGCTTCAACGGGCATAGCGCGTAGGGAAGACGGGTATGGATTTCGTACCTCTCCGTCAGCGGGGGGGCTGTATCCGATTGAGACCTATATGGTACTAAATAATGTAGAGTCCATTGCCAAGGGGATATACCATTATTCTGTCCAGGACCACGCGGTAGAAGAGTTAAGGGCAGGGGACTTAGGTGAGGATGTAGCCCGGGCCGCCCTGGAACAGAAGATGTGCGCCGAAGCCGCTGTGGTCTTTATCTGGACCGCTATTTTTCGCCGATCCGAATGGAAGTACGGGCAACGTGCCTTCCGATATGTTTACCTTGATGCGGGACACATAGCCGCTAATCTTGCTCTTGCGGCAGTTTATCTTGGTCTGGGGAGCTGTCAGATAGCAGCCCTTTTTGACGACGAAATAAACCGGCTCGTTGATGTGGACGGCACAGACGAAAGCGTCGTCTACATGAGCGCCGTCGGCCACCCCTCACAGTCCTCGTAGGCTGCAACACTCCATAAATACTTCGAAAAATACTTATTTTTTCTTGACAAGTATAAATACTTGTTATAGATTGGGGGGATCGTTATGAAAGTGGGGAATAAGTTCAGATTTTTTGCAACGGTATCTGACCGGGGTCAGATATTTATACCCAAAGCACTGCAGAACTATTTCCATATCACGCGCAGGGACAAGGTAACATTCGTCGTGGAAGACGACGGTACGGTAGTTTTCCAGAAAAAAGAGGGAGGTGAAAAGTGAGAAAAAAGAAACACGTTCATAAATGTGACGTCACGGGTTCTGCGAGCGGCAAAAAAGAGCCCACCGGCAATAAGCGCAGCTTTGCTAACGAGGGCGCGACCAGAAAAGCCCTTGATGACATTTACAGCAAATATTACAGGAATCAGGTTAAGGCATTATACCGGGCTATCCATGGTTAAAGGCAACGGTTTTAATTAAGCACCTTAACCCTACATATCGCGCTTTCGGTCATCGAATGATCTGAGAGTCTAAGCCGTTTATTTCCACTGTTTTCCCCATTGAAATTTACCGGCCGGCATACTATAATATATTTTCTTTTTCAACTGTATTTGTGAACCAGGTTCTACCACTTTGTGGGTTGAACCTGGTTCAAGCTTCGTTCGTTAAACCTGGTTCAATCGGGTGATAGGTTGAACCAGGTTAAGCCAACGAAGTTGTGATAACCTGGTTCAAAAACTTAGTAGAGATAATATGGACAGAGCAAAAGCAATTGATAGGGCGAAAGAACATTTTTCTCAGTTGATCCGGGAGCAGCTCGACCGTATCGAGATGATGAAATCCGCGGGCGACTGGGTCGATTATAAATCCCTGAAGCCTGTAATTATAGGTATCTGCTGGGGCGACGGGATCGGCAAGATCATATCAAAACACGCCCAACACGTTCTTGAGTACATGCTGCGCGAGGAACTCGCGTCCGGGCTTGTAGAGTTTCGAGAGATTTCCGGCCTGACTATTGAAAACCGGGCGAAGTGCGGGAAAGCGATCCCGGACGATGTGCTTGAGGAGATCAAAAAGTGCCACGTGATATTAAAGGGGCCGACCACAACACCCCAGACCGGAGATGATTGGCCGAATATAGAGAGCGCCAATGTCGCCATGCGCCGTGAACTTGACCTTTTCGCCAATGTCCGCCCGGTAAAGATCCCAGCGGAGGGTATAGACTGGTGTTTCTTCAGGGAAAATACGGAAGGTGCGTATATACTCGGTTCGCGGGGGATAGACGTGGACGAGAATCTGAGTGTGGATTTCAAGGTCATAACCCGGCAGGGTGCGGAGAGGATAATCCGCATGGCTTTTGAATACGCGAAAAACAACGGGCGGAAGAAAGTCACCGTGGTCACGAAAGCCAACGTGGTGAAGACAACCGATGGAAGGTTTTCGCGCATTGCGAAAGAAATAGCCGAAGAGTATAAGAGGTTCGGGATAGAACAGGACGAGTGGTATATAGATATCATGACCGCGAAACTCCTCGATCCGGCAAGACGCAAGGATTTTCAGGTAATAGTGTTGCCCAATCTTTACGGCGACATTCTTACCGACGAGGCCGCGCAGCTTCAGGG
The DNA here is from genome assembly GCA_043816025.1 of Candidatus Omnitrophota bacterium. Taxonomy (GTDB): domain Bacteria; phylum Omnitrophota; class Gorgyraeia; order Tantalellales; family Tantalellaceae; genus JBDRIH01. Next base: position 13,719 of record JBDRIH010000069.1, on the reverse strand, counting down.
CGGTGTCGGAACGGCAGGAAGCGCCAATATCGGTAAACGCTGGGCCATGTTCGAGGCTATACACGGAAGCGCCCCCCGCATGGTAACAGAAGGACGCGACATATACGCGGACCCCTCGTCAATGATCAGGGCCAGCGCCATGCTCCTGCGTCACATAGGGTTCACGGAAAGGGCGAACCACCTGGAAATGGCGCTCGAAATCTGCGGGCAGTTCGAAAAGAAGCTCGCGATCACGGGAAGGGAAACAGGCTCGACCGGTGAGGCATTCACCGCGTACCTGCTCGAGTGGGTGGGCAGCCCCAATCTTGCGGCAAAGTGGAAAGAGTTCACAGGACAAGAATAGAATGACACAAAAAGACGCAAGAGAAGGCATACTGGTAATAGATTTCGGGTCCCAGTATGTGCAGCTTATAGCAAGACGCATAAGAGAGAATCGCGTCCATTCCATGGTGGAGTCGCCTTCGGTATCCATCAATAAGATCAAGCGAATCAACCCCAGCGGTATTATATTTTCAGGAGGCCCCTCCAGCGTCTACGACAAAGGCGCGCCGTCTTTTGACAAGCGCATACTCGATCTTGGCATACCCGTTCTCGGCATATGCTACGGGATGCAGCTTATAGGCAAACTTGCCGGTGGTAAGATTAAAAAAAGCGGAAAGAGGGAGTACGGTCACACGATTGTGCGTTTCGAGCGGCGTAATCAGCTGTTTAAAGGCATAGACTCTAAGGGCGTGACCTGGATGAGTCACCGCGACAAGGTCGAGAAACTGCCCAAAGGTTTCCGTTCGGTCGCCCGCAGTGAGAACACGCGATGCGCGGCGTTTTTTAACCCCGAGAAGAACATATATGGCGTTCAGTTCCATCCCGAAGTCGCGCATACAGTGAACGGCGAAAAGATGCTCAAAAACTTTTTGTTCAACGTGTGCGGATGCAGGAAAAGCTGGACCATGAAATCGTTCATAGAGAAGATGATCAATGACATCCGGGAGCAGGTAGGTGATAAAGAAGTCGTCTTGGGTCTTTCGGGCGGAGTTGATTCGACAGTGTGCGCGGTTCTCCTGCACAAGGCCCTCGGCAAAAGACTGCACTGTATCCTTGTGGACAACGGGCTTCTCAGAAAAGACGAAGTTGAAAGGGTAAAGCGTCTCTTTAGGAAGAATATAAAACTGGACCTCAGAGTCGTGGATGCCGAACAGAGGTTCCTGAGAGCCCTTAAAGGGGTGACCAGCCCCGAAAAAAAACGAAAGATAATAGGCAGAACCTTTATACGAGTTTTCGAGGAAAGCGCCAAAAAAATAAAGAACGCGACCTTTCTTGCCCAGGGCACCCTTTATCCGGACGTAATAGAATCTCAATCTTTTTTTGGCGGACCGAGCAAAACGATCAAATCCCATCATAACGTCGGGGGGCTTCCCAAAAAAATGGAGCTTGAACTTGTGGAACCGCTCAGGGACCTGTTTAAGGACGAGGTCAGAAAAGTGGGAGACCAGCTGGGTCTTTCGAAAGAGGTCACCGACCGTCAGCCGTTTCCAGGCCCCGGTCTTGCCGTAAGAGTGCTGGGCGAGATCACAAAGAAAAGACTGGAGATCCTTAAAGCGGCGGACTGGATCATTATCGATGTGGCTAAAAAGAAAAACATATATTACAAGACCTGGCAGATCTTCGGCGTCTTCCTTCCCGTGAAAAGCGTGGGCGTGATGGGCGACGCCCGTACATACAAGAACACGATCGCGATACGCGCCGTAACCAGCGTTGACGGCATGACGGCCGATTGGGCAAAGATCCCGTATGACGTACTCGGTGAGATGTCTAACAGGATCATCAATCAGGTGGAAGGTATTAACAGGGTCGTTTTTGATATCAGCTCAAAACCCCCGAGCACTATCGAGTGGGAATGAAATACGCAAGAATAGAAGTCAGAGACAGAAAAGGGATATACGACGCCGTCGCCGAAGGTCTTAAAAAAGACATAAAAGACCTCGGCATAAAGACCGCCGGAGAACTCGAGTATATCCAGGTATATACTCTCCGAGGAAACTTCTCCAGAAGAGATTTGCGCCGCATAGCGCAAGAGATACTTACCGACAAGATATCCCAGGAATCCAACTTTAACGGCGGATTTTCCCAGAAAAAGTCAAAGAACACACATGTGGTGGAGGTCGCGTACAACCCGGGCGTAATGGACCCCGTTGAAGAAAGCGTCATGAAAGCCATAAAAGACATGGGCGCGGCCGGGGTTACCTCGGTCAGTACATCAAAGAAATACGTTATCAAGGGACCCATCACAGAAGGACAGGTTGCCAGGATAAGCGACAAACTTCTTTACAACAAGATCATACAGCATGTTGTTACACACAGAGAAGACCGCAAAGCACTTGAGCCTTACAAGTTCCGCCGTGTCGAAGTCGATCTTACTGGTGCCGACGACAGCGCCCTTAAACGCATCAGCCTTCAGGGACAGCTTTATCTCAGCCTGGCCGAAATGAAAGCCATACAAGAACATTTCATAAGGCTTAAACGAAACCCCACCGACTGCGAACTGGAGACTTTGGCGCAGACATGGAGCGAACATTGCAAGCACAAGACGATGATGGGTTCCATCCAGTTCGGCGGCAAAAGGTTCGAGAACCTTCTCAAAGAAACGGTGATGAAAGTAACCCGCGAACTAAAAAGATCCTGGTGCGTCTCCGTCTTCAAGGACAACGCTGGCATAATAAAATTTGATTCGAAAAACAATATCTGCTTTAAGGTCGAAACCCACAACCATCCTTCAGCGCTTGAACCGTACGGGGGAGCCGAAACGGGAATAGGTGGCGTAATACGCGACCCGATGGGCACGGGACGCGGGGCCAAACCGATCATCAACACGGACATCTTCTGCTTCGGTCATCCGGACATGCCGGCGGCATCCGTTCCCAAAGGTGCCCTGCATCCGAAAAGGGTTCTTAAAGGCGTGGTAAGCGGCGTGCGCGATTACGGCAACAAGATGGGTATCCCGACGGTAAACGGCGCGGTCTGTTTCGATGAAAGGTATACCGGTAACCCCCTGGTTTTCTGCGGCAACGTTGGGATCATGCCCCGGGAATTTTCCACGAAAAAAGTATCCCCGGGAGATCTTATCGTAGCCGTCGGCGGGAAGACCGGTAGGGACGGCATTCACGGGGCGACTTTTTCCTCCGCGGAGCTTACCAGCCAGTCCGAGACCATTTCCGGCACGGCCGTCCAGATAGGTAACCCCATTACGGAGAAGAAGGTGCTTGACACGCTGCTGAAAGCGCGTGACCTCAGGCTCTACACTGCCATAACCGACTGCGGTGCGGGAGGTTTTTCCAGCGCGGTGGGTGAAATGGGCGAGGAGACCGGAGCCGAGGTGTACCTTGAGAAAGCGCCGCTCAAATACAAGGGTCTCAAGCCCTGGGAAATTTGGGTTTCGGAAGCCCAGGAGAGGATGGTTCTCGCAGTAAGACCCGCAAAATTAAAGCGGCTAATGAATATTTTTAAGGACGAAAACGTCGAGGCTACCGTTATCGGCAAGTTTACGAAGACCGGCAAACTTCGTCTTTACTACGGCCGTCACATGGTGGCTGATATTGACATGTCGTTCCTGCATAACGGTCTACCTCGCGCCACCCGCAAGGCTGTGTGGAAACCAAAAAAGGAAGACAAAAACGCCCTACCCGGCATAAAAACGGATCTTACGCAAGACCTTTTAAGGATACTTTCAAGCTGGAACGTCTGCAGTAAAGAATGGATAATAAGGCAGTACGACCACGAAGTTCAGGGCGGAAGCGTTTTAAAACCCCTGGTGGGGGTGGCCAACGATGGTCCCTCGGACGCCTCTATCACCAAACCCTTGTTCGGCAGCAACAGGGGGATCGCGCTCGCCAACGGTATTAACCCGGCCTACGGGGATATAGACCCTTACTGGATGGCGGCCAGTGCCATAGATGAAGCGCTGCGTCAGATCGTTGCGGTCGGCGGTAGTGTGGAAAAAACCGCACTTTTAGACAATTTCTGCTGGGGTAATACGGAAAAGCCCGAACAATTAGGAGGGTTGGTCCGCGCTTCACAGGCATGCTACGATATGGCCAGGGTCTACGGGACACCGTTCATATCCGGAAAGGACAGTCTAAACAACGAGTTTAACACGGGCAAAAAGACTGTATCCATCCCGCCGACACTCTTGATATCGGCCATTACCGTCATAGACGACGTGCGAAAGACCATATCCTCCGATATTAAAAAAAGCGGCAATCTGATCTATTGCGTCGGCAAGACCTTTCAGGAGATGGGCGGGTCGCGTTATTTTATGGTAAAAAGAAAAACCGGCGGAGTCGTTCCGCGCCTTGACCCGACCCGGTCGTTACGCCTTATGAAAAAACTTACTTCCGCCATAGGAAAAGAGCTTGTTGTCTCGGCCCATGACTGTTCGGAAGGCGGCATAGCCGTTTCTCTTGCCGAGATGCTCTTCGCGGGCGGATTCGGCGCGGAAGTCTCTTTAAAGAACGTTCCCAGGATAAAATCCATAATAAGAAACGACGTTATTTTGTTTTCGGAATCGAACTCAAGGTTTATAGTCGAGGTTCCGCCGGAAAAGAGAAATAAGTTTGAGGGAGCCATGCGGGGTGTTCCGTTTGGACTCATCGGTCAGGTTTCTGAAAACCGCAGGCTGATCGTGAAGGGGCTTAAGGGTAGAAACATTATTAGCTCCGGTATCGACACACTTAAGCAGAGCTGGAAAAAACCTTTCAGCAGGTTGATGCATGAAAAAAGTTAAGGCTATAATACTGCGCACGGCAGGCACTAACTGTGACAAGGAAACCGCATACGCGTTCCGCGCGGCGGGCGCAGAGACGGAACTCGTACATATCAACGCGTTGAGTAAAAATAAATCCGCACTTAAAAAATATCACATACTGGCCGTACCCGGCGGGTTCACTTACGGTGACGATGTCGCCAGCGGAAAGATACTCGCTAACGAACTCAAATCCAAGTTAACGAAACAGCTCGCAGACTTTATCTCCTCCGGCAAACTTATTATAGGTATATGTAACGGGTTCCAGGTGCTTGTCAAAATGGGGCTCCTGCCGAATATCGGTGAAACGAAGACATCAAAAATAGAAGCTACTCTCAGCCTCAACGATTCGGGCAAGTTCGAGGACAGATGGGTGCACCTTAAACACGACGAACGCGACAGATGTGTCTGGACGGTCGACCTGCCGGAAATCATTTACATCCCGATTGCCCATGCCGAGGGGAAATTTATTCCGAAAGACGAGAAAGCACTCAACGCTTTGAAGAAAAACGGCCAGGTGGTATTCCGGTACACGGATGAATGCGGCAGAGCTTCCGGTTACCCCGACAACCCCAACGGTTCCGTGGACGCAATAGCGGGGATATGTGATCCCACGGGAAGGATCCTGGGGATGATGCCGCATCCCGAGAGGCACGTTAGTTATCTACAGCATCCCAACTGGCGCAGAGCCCCTCAGGACAGGAAGAAGATGGGCGTGGGCCTTAAGATTTTCAAAAATAGTGTGAAATTCGTCCGGAATAATATATAATAGATTTACTTTTCCACGAGAAGGAGATAGTCAATGAAAGAGAAAAATGATAATGGCACGCTCCACCTTGAAGATCCCTGGCGCGTGTTCAGGATAATGAGCGAATTCGTTGACGGGTTCGAGACCTTAAGAGACGTCGGCAAGGCGGTAAGTATATTCGGTTCGGCGCGCCTTAAGAAAGACCATGAGTATTACGCCCTGGCCGAGAAGACAGCCGAACTTTTCGTGCAGGACGGCTATGCCGTTATCACAGGCGCGGGGGAAGGGGTTATGGAAGCCGCGAACAAGGGCGCGAAAAAAGCGCGCGGTCAGTCGATAGGCCTTAATATTACAATACCCCTCGAACAGCGGGTCAACAAATATGTGACCCTGCCTCTTGAATTCCGGTACTTTTTCGTGCGTAAACTCATGTTCGCGAAGTACAGCAAGGCCTTTGTGGCGTTTCCCGGGGGATTCGGAACGATGGACGAGTTTTTCGAGATACTCGCTTTGATCCAGACAAAAAGGATCGATCCGTTTCCGGTAATACTTGTGGGAAGCGCTTACTGGGAAGGGATGCTGCACTGGATAAGGTCAACCTGCCTGGGGGCGAACACTCTGGATAAAAAAGATATGGATATATTCAAGGTGATCGATGATCCCGATGAAATCATAGAATACGTAAATCAATTTTACAAACAAAAAGGGGAGAAATAAGATGTCTGGCGATTTAGAGGACAAACGCGAGTTTCTCAGGGTAGATTATGAGACACCGTTAAATTTTAAAGTGCTTAGCGGAGAGAAAATGACCGCTAAGGCCGATGTCTTTTCCAGAAATGTCAGCGCGTGCGGGCTGCTTTTTAGGACCTCAAGTGAATCTTCCATCCCGTCATTATCCAGTATAGTGTGGATAGAACTGGACCCGAAGATGATGAATATCTGCGCCGAAATAGAAGAGGACCTTGTTATACACAAAAACGGCGTTTTTGGCAGGGTGGTCAGGATTGCCGAAGGAGAGCCGGGCAAATCCTATGATGTAGGGGTATGCTTTTTGAGAAAAAAGAATATGACCAAGGAAGAGATCCTGGCGCTGACGAACGGCTCGGAACGCTAAGCGAAAACGCGAAAAATAAGAGGAACTCATGGAAACATTAAAAAACTTTTTTATCGGACTGGTTGTGATAATACTGTCACTGATCATATTCGGTCTGGTTTTTGCCACATGGCCGCTTCTTATCGGGATAAGCTCAGTACTGCTGTCGATAGTTGCCGCGGCACTCTTCGTTGTGCTTATTTTCTATGTGATAGTTTTGGTAGGGCATATTACGCGACAGTTGATAAAAAAGTAGAATCCCAGTGGATTCCAAAAAATACGATAAATACTTGCAGCAGCAAGAAGACGAGTTCGAATCGATCTGTACCAGATGCGGCCAGTGCTGTGGGGCGCTTGACGATCCATGTCAGAACCTGGTGAAGCTGGATGACAGAATGTACATTTGTAAAGATTACGCAAACCGCCTCGGCCCTCAAAAAACCGCCTCCGGAAAACCTTTTAATTGCGTTCCCATCCGCGAACATCTCTCAAAAAGCACTCTCCGACAAGACTGCGCATATAAGAGTAGTATGTAGGACCTCGTGACTTGCTGGTTATTTTGCTTCAGAAAACTCAAGGCCGTTTGGGCTACTCCGTACAGGGAGGATCCACACCGGGCGGAGGGGCCCTGGTAGGAGTAGCCTAAACGGCCTTGCCGCCCCTGAAGCAAAAGTTGTTGCATTCCTTCTGCATATGTTTATATAATAGTCATATCATGCCCACCAATAAATTGTCTATTACGAACGAAGAGATTTTCGAGTATCATCTCGGAGGAAAAATCGGTCTCCAGCTCCTGAAGAAGCTCGCGGACCAGAAGGACCTCAGTATGGCATACACGCCGGGAGTCTCTAAAATCTGCGAAGCCATCAAAGAAGACGAGAGCCTGGTTTATTCTCTTACCTCCAAGGGTAATCTCGTGGCGGTCATAACCGACGGAACGGCCGTGCTGGGGCTGGGCAATATTGGTGCTAAAGCGTCCGTACCCGTAATGGAAGGCAAGGCCGTGCTTCTCAAGGCCTTCGCCGGAGTCGATGCCTGGCCGGTCCCCCTGGAAGGAGTCCTCGACCAGAACGGGCACACCGACATCGAGAAATTCATCGACGCCACGCTGAAGATCGCCGGCATGTACGGAGGGATAAACCTCGAAGACATCGCGGCCCCGGCTTGTTTCGAGATAGAAGACCGCCTGGACGCGCTTCTGGATATACCCGTATTCCATGACGACCAGTGGGGCACTGCCATTATTACGCTGGCAGCGCTTAAAAATTACTGCATAATTTCAGGGAAACGGACGGAAGACCTTTCTGTAGTCATAAACGGGGCAGGGGCGGCGGGCCTCAGGATAGCCCAGATGATAAAAACCGAAGGCGTGAAGGATTGCCTTCTGTGTGACTCTAAAGGTGTTATCCATACCGAAAGAGACGATCTCAACAAATACAAAAAAGAACACGCGATCCAATCGCCTAAAAGGTCCCTTGCGGACGCGATGACCGGGGCGGACGTATTCATAGGGGTTTCGGTAGCGGACTGTGTGACTCCGAAAATGATCCTCTCCATGGCAGATTATCCCGCCATATTCGCGATGGCCAACCCAGTTCCGGAAGTGCAGCCCGAGACCGTCACCAAATGCATGAAAGGCCGAAACTATGTCATGGCCACGGGCCGCTCGGACTATCCTAACCAGGTCAACAACGTCCTGGGTTTTCCTTTTATATTCCGCGGCGCTCTTGATGTCCGTGCTAACAAGATAACTATGGGCATGAAAGTTGCCGCAGCCGAAGCACTGGCCGCCCTTGCGCGTGAGAAAGAAATACCGGAAATAGTAAAGAAGGCCTATGGGCGGGATTTCGTTTTCGGACCCGATTACCTCATCCCGACGCCTTTTGACCCAAGGATAAAGGCGTGGGAGGCCAGAGCCGTAGCAGAAGCGGCCATTAAAGATGGCGTGGCGGGGCTTAAAGAAATCCCCGACTATACTACCCCTGTTGAGTGATGAAACGGATCATAATCCTTCTTATTATAGTTGCTGCGATCGTTTCCATCCATCTAGTCCACACCTCGAAAATCATAACACCCGAAACTCTTCCTTCCTCCGGCGGGTTCACACTTAAGGAAGTTAAGCTGGTATTTCCTGAGGCGGCAGAGCTGGTCCCCGCGCGGGGAAACGGGTGGTCCCAAATACTGGACGAAAAAGGAAATAGCATAGGTGCGGCCGTAACTACCAGGCGTTACTCCGACCACATTACCGGGCACGGCGGACCCACGCCGCTTTTAATAGGGGTCGGTAGAGAGGGCAACATCACCGGCGTATGTTTGCTTGAAAGTGATGAATCCCCTGATTTTGTGGAGAAGATCGCCTCAAGCGACCTGTTAAAAAGCTGGGATGGCATCCACTGGCATGAAGCCATAGAAACTGAAGTAGACGCGGTTACCGGCGCCACTATGACTTCGGCATCTGTAATAAAGAGCTTGAGGTACCGTCTTTCCGGGGTCAAGGGGGAAGCCCTTACCTCAAGGATACGATTTACCTATAGCGACCTGGTCGCTGTTATTCTGGCCGGTATCGCGCTTTTTATCTGTCTCCGCCCGGTGAAATATCGCCTACAGATCAGAACGGTACTTCTTATAGCATCTGTCGTATACCTAGGCTTCGCAAGATGCCAGTTTCTTTCGATCGAACTTTTGGCGGGCTGGATAAAATGGGGTCTTTTCCTGAAAACGTCACTGGGACTGGGTGTGATAGCTCTTCTGGCGGTACTTATCCCGCTTTTTACCGGAAAACCGATGTACTGTTATTTTCTCTGCCCGTTCGGAGGGGCGCAGGAACTCATATACAGGATTTCACCCTGGCATAAAAAAATATCACACTCTCTAGCGCGCGTTCTGATGCACATAAGAACGACCCTTTTGTTAGCGGCAGCGCTGGCACTTCTTTTCGACGTGTATGTTAATCTTACAAGCTTTGAACCGTTCACTATTTTTCTTATATGGCCGGTAAATAAAACTGTGGCGGTAATCGCGGGGATTTCGCTCGTGCTTTCCTTTTTCGTTGCCAGGCCCTGGTGTCATTTTTGTTGTCCGACAGGGGCTTTTCTGGATCTGTTTAGACGCAAATAACTCGAGAAAAATTTTTCTGGCAAAACATATCCCGGGGGTATATATTAGAGTTAAAGGAAGGTAGGAGTTATGATATCAAAAAAACTTTTTGAAGACATATTGTACAAATATCCGGAGCTCATCGACGCGGGCCTCGTCCCCAGGGGGCGTCATGTAAACCTTTACGACCAGATGGTCGATATCCTGTTCGTGGACAGGTTCAAAAAGAAACTGGTCGTGCAGGTCAGGACCTCACCCATCGAAAAAGAGCACATAGGCGAGATAGTCTCTTATCAGAAGGCTGTTCTCTCCGGTGAAGCGCCCGATGTCAGCTTCATGCTGGTGGCGGATAAAGTGCCGCCGCATCTCAAGACGGCCTTTGAGCATAAAGGGGTCGCCTGGAAAGAGATAACCGTCTTTCAGATAAGAGAACATTTGACGAAAAGGAATGATACGGAAATGCTCGAACTTTTGTCTTAAGTGTTGGGCATCAAAACCATAGGAGGTTGCTGTGAAAAAGAGAATTTTACCGGTAGTTGTATTAGTGATCTTAACGGCCTTTTTCGCCGCGCCGAACCTTCACGCCCAGATGAAACAGATGCCCATGATGAAAAAACACACCGAAGAAAGCCTGGAAGAACAGTTTTACGGCAAGGTGAGTAGTGTGCTCAAAAACCACGAAGAATTAGGCCTTTCGGAAGAGCAGATAGAGGCGATCAAGGCTTTAAAGGTTAAAGTTAAGAAGTATCTGATAAAACAAAACGCCGAAATAGATGTTCTCACCGTCGAGATTAACACACAGACGTGGGAAGACACTATGAATATGGGGGCTCTGAACGAGCTTGTCGCGAGGCAATATGGCCTTAAAGAAGAACAACAAAAATATCTGGCAGCGGCGATCGCCGAGCTGAAAAAGATCCTGAGCCAGGAACAGGCGAAAAAAGTGAAAAGCCTCAAGATGAAACAGATGTAAACCCATGTTGATGTCTGTTTAAAAAAGGGAGTGATTGATGAAACCAAAATTTTATTATAAAACCACTGCGTTCATACTTATGGTGGTTTTGCTTTTCTCTTTCAGTTATGCTAAACCAGTACTGGCTCAAACCGCCTCTAGTGCTCAACAGGACCCCACCGCGGAGGAAGAGGCCGCCTGGGACAAGGATCTGGATAAAAAGATCGATACCACCATTGAGGTGCTCAAGGTAATAAAAGAGGAGCTCAAAGATGAGCAAAAACAGGATTTAACCGCACAAGAGAAGGCTGACTGGAGCGCTAAGCTGCGCAAGGCCATCAGCAAGGTAGCAAGGATATGGAAAAAGGTAAAAAAGGCGACCGAGCCGGAAACGAAAGCCCCCCAGCAAACGGTGGCTGATTCGGCCGATAAGACCAGGTGGAACCAGGACATGAGCGCGAAACTCGACAAGACCATAGAGATCATGAAAACGATGAAAGAAGAATTAGACAAAATCGGAGAAGATGACCAAACCGAATAGAGAGCTTTTTAAATGAAAAAATGCCCTTATTGCGCCGAGGAAATACAGGATGCGGCTGTTTTTTGCAGATACTGCCGCAAGAAGATCAGGGGCATCTGGTTCCGCCGCACGGTAATGACCGTCGTGATCCTGATCCTGGTAGCGGCTGTCGTTTTGTGCCTGACTGAAATGAACGTTATTGCCGATAACATCCGGTTACTCTTCCGCAACCTGGAAGAGCTGCAGAGCGTTCTTATTGACCTCATCCGTAACATACAGGAAGGCTTCACTTTTCTTAAAGAGTATAGTAGCCAGATGGATTCGCTGAACCAACCGGGCTGATCTAATCAGGTTAAAATTTTGTAAAAATTGTTCCCTTGTGCGCGGGAATCGCATATAATATTCAAAAGCGAGGAAAGATGGAAAATATGCTGTTGGCAATAGTGGATGACGACCCTGGGATCATTGATCTGGTTTCAGATTATTTCTCAAGAAAAGGTGCGACGGTCAAGGGGTTCTCGGATTCAGAGGGACTGTTTAGGTTCCTGGGCAACAAAAAGCCCGATCTCCTTATCCTGGATCTGGGTCTTCCAGGTATGAATGGGTTCGAAATATGCAAACGCCTGAAAGAAAAAGAAAGGTTCTCCGCGATACCCATTATTATACTATCCGGCAAAGACGAGGAAAGGGATAAAGTTTCCGGCCTGGATCTGGGGGCGGATGATTATGTTGTCAAACCTTTCTCCCTGGAAGAACTGGAGGCCAGAATACGAGCAGTTCTAAGGCGGCGGTTCCCGGAAGAGGAAGAGAAAAAGATCCGCGTGGGCGAGGTGATGGTGATTGATTTCCAGACGTACCAGGTCACGGTCGATGGAATAGACGCTGGATTAACACCTACAGAGTTTAAGATCCTGGAGCTCTTGGCTTCCAGAAAAGGCCAGGTATTCACAAGAGACAGGATACTGGATTACCTCTGGGGAGAGGAAAAGGTTGTGATAGAGCGAACTATAGACGTGCATATCAGGCATCTGAGAGAGAAACTGGGGAAAGCTGAAAAATTCATCAAGAACGTAAGGGGTATCGGGTATAAGCTGGACGAGGATGCCTAGTTCTGGGCACCTACCACCTACCATTTGCCTCTGTTTTTAAAAGCCGTGCGAAAGCGCGGCTTTTTTTTATATGCGTAGCCCCCGGAATCGCGTATAATATTAATCAATTCTAACCAGGTTAACAGGGTGTAAGCTTACGTTGCGTTAACCTGGTTAGAATTGTCAGGTTACCAGGTTAAACTAACCTGGTTAGAATTGTTGTCTGGAGGTACATATGAAAGTATTCAAAATATTCGTTTCAGTAGCAGCCTTAATCGTGTTTTTAATATGTGCCTATTCGTTTCTGCTTGGAAACGGGGTTTTTGAGGGGAAGTTTGAAAACGACGCGATTTCCTGGTACTTTCTCGCTAAAGGCATCTTTTGTTCTCTTGTATTGTATCTGCTGGTTCGAATCCTGGGGTCCATGCACTCTAAGCCGTAGCGGGACAAAAGCCGGCACTTATCAATCGGGAAAATCGGTGTTTCTCAATTTTCTCATACTAACTATCTTCCAGCTCCCGTCGGCATCTTTGCGCAGGAAAAAGCACCACAAGTTTTCGACGGGGAACCCCTCTTCTGTTGTCGATCCTATCCGGGCAGTGATCTCGGTATAGGGAATCCCCGAGATGGCAAAAGAATCGACAATTTCGAAATCGTTTACGTTATAGAGGCTTTTATAGATTCCTTTCCCGTCTCGATAGAGATCCGCGTTGTAATAATCTCCCTTTTCCCAGGATTCCAATACTTTTTTGACAACAGCCGCTGCTGCGCTTTTTGACGGATAAGTCGATATGCTGTCTTCTGCTTTGTGGATGTACGCTGAAAAGAACGCTATTTCGCTATTGATGAATATAAGATGGCCGAGAAGAACGGCTAAAAAGACGTATGTTGACAGTGTTTTTCGGGTCTTGGACGCCGTGCGTGCCCACAGGCCTATCCTGAGCAAGAGGTACAATATGTAAATCCAAATGACCAGGGCCATAAAGGCTATTCTGGATGGCCCGCCAACGTTGAGAACGCAGATGGTCGCCATAACTGCCGAGATCAGTATCAGGACGAGAAACTCTCTGTATATGGTTTTCTTGATTTTTTGTATCTTTCGATCGATCCAGTACCTCAACCTCAGCACTGTCCGCCTCCTCTTTCTAAAGGGCTTAGGTGCCTGAGCTTTTCGGGTAGGGGGAGCTTTTCGGACAGGGGGCGGTTTTAGGGCAGGGGGCGGAGCAGTTTTTTCTTCTTTTAGGCCTTCTTGAACGGGAGCTGTGACAAGGGCGTCACGCTCTTCGTTAACTGCAGGCAGAGCAGCTGGAGGAATCTCCTTGAATAGTTCCGCTTCCGTAATTGCGTAAAGTTCGCATAGCTTTTCCCGGGTGGCATGTCGCGGTTCTTTTCGCCCATGTTCCCATTCAGAGACGATACCAACACTT
>JBDRIH010000068.1:0-18824 GCA_043816025.1 Candidatus Omnitrophota bacterium | reverse complement strand
ACATGACAAGCAGGCTTATATGGTTGTAGTGCGTTCATCTTTTTCTCCTTTTTCGGTCTCTCCGGACCGTTTTAAAAGGTTGTTTCATCTAGGAGATAGTACTACTTTATGTGCATAATGTCAAGTATTTTTGGGTTTTAGGCGTTGGGGATTGTGGGCTAAACCAAATCTAACCAGGTTAGTTTAACCTGGTTAGATTTGTGGGCATTAAAAGAAGACTATAAACAAGTGTTTTATTACTGAAGGATTATGCGCAACAAGCGCTCGAGGTCTTCGTTGGAGAAATACTGGATCTCTATGCGCCCTCTTTTCTTGCCCTGGTGGATGGTTACCTTTGTTCCCAGTTTGTGCTGAAGGTCCTCTTCTATTCGCATTATTTCAGGATCTCTGTCTTTCTTCGGCTTGGTCTTGACTTCAGAGAGCCTCCTTACAAGCTGCTCCGTCTCACGCACGGAGATTCCTTTTCGCAATATAGTTTTGGCTATTCTTTTTTTCTTGTGGTCGCTTGTAACAGATAAAAGGGCTTTTGCGTGTCCCACGGAAATCCTCCCGTCTTCGACGAATGTGCAGATCTCTTCGGGAAGCGTCAACAGCCTCAGGCTGTTGGAGATCGTTGTTTTGTCGCGCCCCATCATCTGGCCCACTTTGTCCAGCGTATACTCAAACTTTCCTATCAATTCCCGGTACGCATTCGCCTCTTCGATAGGGTTTAATTCCTCGCGCTGGATGTTTTCTATAAGAGAGATCTCCAGGCTGCTGGCGTCGTCTATATCATCCCTTACAATAGCCGGTATCTCCTCAACCCCAAGATGCTGCGCGGCCCTCCACCTGCGTTCCCCGGCAACAAGCTCATAGCCATCTTCCACTGGTCTGACCAAGACAGGCTGGATAATCCCTTTCTCGCGCAGAGAACTAATAAGCTCTTCCATTTTTTCTTCGTTGAATCGTTTTCTCGGCTGAAAAGGATTGGGAACTATATCCGTTAGTCTGATTTTGTCCACCTTTTCTTTGCCCTTACTCGTGTCTTCCGGGATAAGCGCACCTAGGCCTTTACCCAATCTCTTTTCCATGGCTTTCCTCCAAATTTGTTATAACCTCTTTATTTGCAATATCTTGAGTCAATGGTGGAAGGTTGAGAATCTCGTGTGTCACTTCTTCGTATTTTTTGGCTCCGATAGAATTCTGATCATAAAGCGCGATGGGCTTTCCGAATCCGGGTGCCTCTGTAAGTTTTATTGTCCGGGGGATTATCGTTTTATACACCTTGTCGCCGAAATACCGCTTAACCTCGCTTATAACTTCCTTCGTCAGGTTTGTACGGTAATCCGCCAACGTCATCAGAACGCCTTCGATCTCCAGGTGCCCATTGAGATTATCTTTTATAAGATTTATTGTCTTGATCAGTTGGCTTAATCCCTCCAGGGCATAATATTCGCACTGGATCGGAATAAGCACGGTATCCGTTGCGGTGAGACCATTGATGGTTAAGAGCCCCAAAGAAGGCGGACAGTCAAAAATTATATAATCAAAGTTGGCCTGCATTTCCTGCAGGGCTTTTTTAAGGCGATATTCTCTGCCCATAACGTTCACTAATTCGACTTCCGCACCGGTAAGATTTATATCCGAGGGAACTATCGATAAAAGTTCAATCGCCGTAGGCAGGATAGCCTGCTCCAAGCCTATGTGCTCATGAAGCACGTTATAGATGCTTCGCTCGATTTCGCTCTTGTTTATGCCTACTCCGCTGGTTGCGTTAGCTTGAGGGTCTAGATCAATCAGGAGTGTCTTTTTTCCTTTTAAGGCAAGGTAGGCGGCAATATTGATGGCGGATGTTGTTTTTGCGACACCGCCTTTTTGATTACAGAAAGCTATTTTTTTCATTTAAGAATTCGCTGCGCCTTCGGCTTACGGAACCACTGTTGTAGTATATCGGAGAAGTTTTGGTTTCGCTTCGCGGAACCACTGCAGTAGTGTCTCGAGGTAGTTTTGGTTTCCACGTGGAAACTTTTTGATTCGAGAGAAATATAGCATATATTTTCGAAAAGTCAAGTAGGGCGGTCATAAAAAATGTTTTCTGCCTGTGTCGGATTCTAATAATCTTACGTAAAGGCGGTTGCTATGCTCTTACCAGGGCCCCTCCGCCCGGTGTGGATCCTCCCTGTACGGAGCATAGCGACCGCCCTCATGACAGATCATCTAACATAGTTTCCACGTGGAAACCGACACTACTACAATATTCTACTACAGCGGTTCCGCAAACAAAATCGCATGATTTTGTGCAGCGACACCGTGCGCGCATGGGAGGCTATACGAAGGGGCCATGAGCCGAAGGCGAAATGAAACCCTTTTATCATAGTAGATTAGCCTGCGAAGGTACCGTCTGATTGTGATGGGGATGTTCGAGCACGGTGTAAAGTTATCTCCCCCATGGGATAAAACTAATTTACACTTCTTTGAATATACTGCTCCTGAAGTATGACAATAAAATAGATAACTTTACAGCGCGCGCAGGATATGCCCATCACAATCAGGCAGTTTCTTCTCTGGGGTAAACGTTATCTTTTATTTGTGAGGTTTTAAGGTTACTTTGATCTTGGCGGGTTCAGCGCCTTCCATGCCAAAAAGACCTTTCTGTTCTTCTTTGAGGACCCTTATGGTTACCTCTTGTTTTTTGGCATGCAATGTTTTCAGCGCCTTTTGAATGGCTTTCTCGACGGTAATGTCTTCTACTTCTATTGTCTTTTCCGCTTCGTTTTTCTTCATATAAAATTTAATCCCGGTTCATTCGCTTGCTTATCATTCCCTGTTCCACTGTCATTAAAATCGTATTTGTCAGCCAGTAAAGAACCAGCCCTGAGGGCATATTGTAAAAAAGAAACCCAAAAAAGATCGGCATCATCAACATCATCATCTTTTGCTGGCCGGCCTGTTCGTCCGTCATTGACCCCGCGGGCCCTTGGGAAAATTTTTGCTGCAGAACCATCATGCCTACCATAAGAAGCGGCAAAATATTTATGTGCGCCCCAATGACCGGCAAAGAAAACGGAATAGTCACCGCATCGGGTTTTGACAAGTCTTTTATCCACAGAAAAGCGGACCCCTTAAGCTCTATAGACCCCATAAGCCCCTGATACAGAGATATAAAGATCGGCATCTGCAGGAGCATCGGCAGACACCCTCCAAGAGGATTTACGTTATACGTTTTGTATAGCGCCATCATCTCTTTGTTAAGCTTCTGGGGGTTGTCTTTGTGAAGTTCTTTCAGCTTTTGTATGTGCGGCTGTATCTGTTTCATTTGATGCATTGAGGAAAAACTTTTTAGAGTAAGCGGGAACAGGACGATGTTTATCAGGATCGTCAGAAAGATTATCGCAAGCCCCCAGTTTTTTGTCCCCCTGTGGAAAAATCGCAAAACGGCAAGCAGGGCCTTGCTTACCCCGCCGAAAAATCCGTAATCCACCACTCTTCCCATTTCAGGCCCTATCGCCGAGAGCTTTTTTTCGTCCAACGGACCAGCGTATAAAAGGTACTGGTCTTCGATCGTTTCTCCAGGCGCTATCCCGATCTGCCGGCTGTCAAGCGCCGTTAATAAATTTTTGCCTGGGGTGTCTTTTATGATCACGGCGACGGGAAGGGCCAAAGGCTTAAGCACCATGGCAAAATACCTGTTCTTCAGCGCTACCCACGTTATGTTGCCGGCTCTCGCCTGCATTCCTTTAGCGGCCTTTATCTTCCAAACCTTGTCGTCGATCAGCGCATTTGCCTGCAAAAAGCTGCGCCCAGCGACATAGCTTGCTTGTTTTAAATCGGCAGGGCCTGTTATCTGGTATGAAAAAGTGAAGCTCCTGGATGAGAGATTCTTGATAAAAACTTCTAATGTTATATAATTAAAGGACTTATGAAAAGTGTACCTCTTTGTGATTTCTACCCATCCGGGGTCGGTCATCCGGTATTCCAAAGAATTATCTTTTTTTGTTGGTTCGAATCTTTTTCTCTCCAGCCCCGGAAAAAGCTCGCTCTGCATCGCGAAAAGACGCATTGGCGGGCTAGCGTTATCGACAAGGATCTCTTCCTTGCCCTGTTCCTGATATTCCTTAAGGGCAACTGTTTTGAGGCTCCCCCCCATATCGGAAAAAATAAGACTGTATTGTTCCGTCTGAACTTCTGTCAGGGTTTCCCGCAGGGGTTCCTCCCCCCTGGGGCCCGCATCCGGCATCGTAGGCGCCTTTCCCGTCTGCGCCGCAAGGGTATCTTGTCCGCCCGGCATAACAGTTTGGGGAACCGCTTGGCTCTGCCGCTGCATCTGTCTTTTGGGGCTTAAGAGTTGGAATCCCAAAAGAATCAGTAAGGATAACGCTATTGCTATAATTACTCTTTTTTCCATTAAATATCGCCTCTTGTTATTCCTTGATCACGGGGTCATATCCTCCGCGGGAGAATGGATTACACCGCAGGACTCTCCAGGCAGCCCGCGTGGCCCCTCGAAAAAGACCAAACTTTTCCAGGGCCTCCACGGCGTATTCTGAACAGGTCGGGACATGTTTGCAACTCTTTATTAGATAAGGGCTTATAAGTTTTTTATACCCTTTTATTCCTGCTATTATCAGCCTCTTCACCCTTGTATCCCTGCCTTTTTCGTCAGTCTCTCCAGCTCTTCCCTAAGCTCTTTCGAGAGAGGCCTTTTGCTCTGCCCCCTGACGTTTCTTATTAACCGGACAACCACTTTAAAGTTTTTCGCAAGAGAAGCGTCTTTTTCCCTGAAGAATGCATAAATCAGGCGTTTAATATAATTTCTTGTTACGGCCAGAGGCGCCATCGCCTTGGAAACCACTACCCCCACCGAGATCCCTTCCTCGGAAGCAGAGCGGCTGCTATATAAGGAAACTGTTTTTCCTTTCAGTTTTTTGCCGCTTGAGAAAATGTCGGCGAAGTCTTTTGACCTTAGGATATGTCGTATCTTCACGCGGACAGAACTTTCCGCCCTTTCTTGCGTCTGCGTTGTAATATCGCCCGTCCCGACCGGGAGCTGCTGCGCTCGCGGAACCCATGTTTCCTTTTTCTTTTTAGGGTAGATTTTGTTGTCAGATTCTTTTTCACTCAAGGACTCCTTTTCACGTCATGTCCATAAAAAATGAAAAATAGGATTAATGATTATAACATACAATGATACCAAGTCAAGCGAAATGCACCACCCCCCCGACAGATCTAACCAGGTTAACGCGACGCGAGCTTGAACCCTGTTAACCTGGTTAGATTTCGTTGAAAAAGTGCTTGCATTAAAAAGTCCGGCCGTATATAATAATTTTCAATATTCACACCGCGGCCGTAAATCCCTTGGTCGCGTCCTGTGGATAACTTGTTGATATCTTGTTTGTCCCGTGTGGAAAATTCAAAAATGGAAACTATCTGGGAAAAGGCTCTATCTATTCTTCAGTCCGAGGTGAACGACCAGGTCTTAGCTGCCTGGTTTATCCCGATCCGCCAGGTCTCTACAGACGCTACCTCTATTACGTTAGGCGTTCCCAACAAGTTTTTTGAAAACTGGATCCGTGAAAAATACATCAGCCTTATAAAGACGGCCGTACAGCAGGCTTCCGGAACCACCCTTTCTATACAGTTCAAGATCGTAGCGGCGGAAATTCCGCCGGAAAAAGAGGCCCCTCAAGACGCTGCGTCGCCCCATCCGTCCTCGTTGCAGGAAGCGCAGAAGGAAACGTACTCGAGCTCCAAAAACAAAGAACAGTCCGTCGGGTGGCTGAAGTCCGTTTTTGGCGGCACGCGCCAGATGCCGGAAAGCCGCTACCAGGAGATAGGCCTTAACGCTAATTATATTTTCGACAACTTTGTTGTGGGTCAGAGCAACCGCTTCGCGCACGCCGCTTCACTTGCTGTCTGTGAAAAACTTTCAAAAGTCTATAACCCGCTGTTTATTTACGGCGGCGTCGGTCTGGGGAAGACCCACCTGATGCAGGCCATGGGTCATGAAATCCTAAGCAAGCACCCCCGGGCCAAGGTCCTTTATATCTCTAGCGAGGAATTCACCAACCAGCTGATAGGCGCTATCCGTAAGAAGATGACGCCGAAGTTCCGTTCCATGTACAGAAACGTAGACGTCCTCTTGATAGATGACATCCAGTTTATCGCGGGCAAAGAAGCCACGCAGGAAGAATTTTTTAATACATTCAACGCCCTGCACGACTCTCACAAGCAAATAGTTCTTTCCAGCGACCGCTCCCCGCAGGACATACCCGCCCTGGAGGAACGCCTTGTGTCGCGTTTCGCGTGGGGTTTGATAGCTGATGTCCAACTGCCGGACTTTGAAACGAGGATGGCTATCATGGAAAAAAAGAGCGAGACCGCTTCTGTGAAGGTTCCAAAAGAGGTCCTTTATTTTCTCGCGCAAAATATAAAAACCAATATCCGGGAAATGGAGGGCGCCCTTATCCGCGTCGTCGCGTACGCGCAGCTCTCAAACAAAGAGATGACGGTCGATCTCGCAAAAGAGGTGCTGAAGGGTATGATCTCGGCAAAAGAGAAAAAAATTACCATTGATCTTATACAAAAAGTGGTGGCGGATTTTTTTGATATCAGTAAATCCGACATGACAACAAAGAAAAGAACCCGCGCCGTGGCCTATCCCCGGCAGCTTGCTATGTATCTTTCAAGGGAACTGACAGAGTATTCGTTGCCGGATATCGGCGGTTTTTTCGGTGGAAGAGACCATACGACGGTCATGCACGCTTGTGATAAAATCGGCAAAGAACTGAAACAAAATACGCACACGCAGACGGTCTTGGCGGGCCTTATAGAGGCTATAAAAGAGTAGTTGTTGATAACTTGTGGATAACTTTCTAGGGTAAACGTTTTTTTCTCTACAGGTGTTTTTCTATGATATCCACAGGTTGTTGTGGCGTTAAATTCTTTATTTAAAACACTTTATGGAGTTATCAACAAACTAACAGCCCCTTTTATTACAACGACTACGGTTACTGTTTTTTAAAAAAAACATAGAGATAGTACGTAGAAAACATAAAAAAGCGTTTCACAGGAGGAAAGATGGACCTAAAGATTACAAAAGAGGCTTTAATCGACGGGATACAGGTCGTACAAAACGCTGTTTCCCAAAAAAGCAGTCTCCCTATTTTAAGTAATGTTTTACTTGAGGCAGGCGGCAAAACACTAAAACTGACCGCGACAGATCTTGATATAGGGATATGTGCATCAATACCCGTTTCTATCGAGCAGGAAGGGGCAATAGCGGTTCCGGCGAGGAAATTTTTTGACATTATCAAAGCCCTTCCCGATGGAAGCGAAATAGCCCTATCTATGAAGAAGAATAATTACGTGACGATAAAAAGCGGGAAGGCACAGTTTAAGATAATGGGCCTACCCAAAGAAGAGTTTCCGGAACTGCCGCCGTTTAAGGATAAAGACTCCATAACCATAGACCAGAATACCTTAAAAGAAATGCTCAACCTAACGGACTTTGCTGTAAGTAAAGACGACACCCGATATGTGCTTAACGGTATACTGCTTTTAGTTAAAGGAGATCAGATCAGCATAGTCGCTACGGACGGCAGGAGACTGGCAGCTATCCATAAAAAGCTTCCCAAAAAGACTATTGTGGATAGAGCCGCTATCATCCCGGCAAAAACCGTTCAGGAAGTGAAGAGAATGCTTGCCGAAGAGGGGGAAGTTCAGATCAAGTTCAGCGAAAACGAGGTCCTGTTTTCTTTTGAAAACAATTTTGTCCTCTCGCGGCTGATAGAGGGGGAATACCCAAACTATAAAAAGGTGATCCCGGAAAAATCAACACAGGAGATGAGAATTTCAAGGGAAGAATTTTTATCGGCAGCCCGCAGGGCCAGCATATTTACCGACCAGGACTCGATGGCGGTTAAGCTCAGCATAAAAAAGAAGAAGATGACCATTTCAAAAAACACCGCTTACCTCGGAGAAGCGCGAGAGGAAATAGAGATAGACTATACCGGCGCCGAGGATGTGGACATAGGGTTCAACCCCAGGTATCTTATAGATGTTTTAAAAAGCCTCACGGACGAAGAGATTGTTTTTGAAGTCAACGATTCCAATAAGCCGGGAGTGATAAGGCGCGGGGAAGAATACACATATGTGGTGCTGCCGATGCAGCTAACCGCGTAGCACTGACGGACATGAGAAGAACAGGCACTAGACACGTTAAAGGAATCCTGGACGGGCTGCTGCAAAAATGGGAACAGGGGACCGTAAGGAAAGGCAACGCGGTAAGAGAGGCCTGGGTAGCGGCGGTAAGCGAGGAAACAAAAAAACACGCGCATCCGGTAAGCCTAAAAAAAGGCACATTGATGGTGATAGTGGAAAATTCCACGTGGTTATACGAGCTTACACTTAAGAAAAAAGGTATACTTGAAAAATTCAATAAAAACTATACCGGCAGGCACAAGGCCCAGGACATGAGGTTCAGGGTAGGGGCTCTTGACGGATAGAAAGGAAGGAAATGGCTAAAGGGACAAAGGGAGTAAAAAAGAAAAAAGAAAAGAAGACCAAGCCCGCCCCCGCGGCGGGCCAGAAAAAAGAGCCGTCCCAAAAGAAATACGACGCTACGACCATACAGGTCCTGGAAGGCCTGGAAGCCGTCAGGAAAAGGCCGGCCATGTACATCGGCGATACCAGCAAAAGGGGGCTGCACCACCTGGTTTACGAGGTCGTGGACAACTCGATAGACGAAGTTATGGGCGGGTATTGCGACAAAATAGATGTCGTGGTACACGCGGACGAGAGCATAACGATAAGGGATAACGGCAGGGGCATTCCGGTGGACATACATGCGACACAGAAAAAACCGGCGGTGGAGGTCGTAATGACGACACTTCATGCTGGGGGAAAATTCGATCACCGCGTCTACAAGGTTTCGGGGGGCCTTCACGGAGTGGGAGTAAGCGTCGTCAACGCGCTGTCCGAATGGCTGCAGGTCGAGGTTAAGCGAGACGGGAAGATATATCACCAGGAATACAAAAAGGGACACGTCGCGTCTAAACTGAAGATTCTCGGGAAGACAAAAACGACCGGGACCAGCGTCACCTTCAGACCGGACGAGGACATATTTAAGGAGATAACAGTCTTCACCTACGACGTTTTGGCAACGCGCCTCAGGGAGATGGCCTTTCTGAATAAAGGCGTAAAAATAACCCTTGCGGATGAAAGGACAGAGAAGGAAGCAGAGTTCTACTATAAAGGAGGCATCGTCTCTTTTGTGGAGCACATGAACAAAAACAAAAATCCTCTGCACAAGAAGATTATATATATTGAAAAGGAAAAAGACAACGTGGTGGTAGAAGTGGCCATGCAGTACAACGAAGGGTATGCAGAAAACATCTACAGTTTTGCGAACAATATTTCGACGACAGAAGGAGGAACACATCTTACGGGGTTTAAATCGGCGCTTACCAGGACAATAAAAAGTTACGGGAAAAGCCGCGGGATTTTAAAAGGAGAGGGGCTCTCGGGAGACGATACAAGAGAAGGGCTTACCGCGGTTTTAAGCGTGAAGATACCGAACCCGCAGTTCGAGGGCCAGACGAAAACCAAACTGGGCAACTCCGAGGTGGAAGGGATAGTCGAGGCTGCGGTGAACGACATGCTGGGATCGTATTTTGAGGAGAACCCGGATATCGCAGGCAAGGTCGCAAGAAAAGTTCTCACAGCCGCAAGGGCCCGGGAAGCCGCTAAAAAGGCGCGGGAACTTACGCGGCGCAAAGGCGCCCTGGAAAGCGGAGCACTCCCCGGGAAGCTGGCGGATTGTTCGGAGACGGATGCCGCGCTCACGGAACTGTACCTAGTAGAGGGTGATTCGGCCGGCGGGTCCGCAAAACAGGGAAGGGACAGGAGGTATCAGGCCATATTGCCGCTGAAGGGAAAGATACTGAACGTGGAGAAAGCGCGCATTAACCAGGTGCTCAGCAACGAGGAAATAAAGACAATGATCACGGCGCTGGGAGCTGGCATCGGGGAGGAGTTTAATGTAAGCAAGATCCGGTACGGCAAGATCATCCTTATGTGTGACGCCGACGTCGACGGGTCCCACATAAGAACGCTTCTTTTGACGTTTTTCTTCCGGCAGATGAAAGGCATCCTCGAGGAGGAGCACGTGTATATCGCACAGCCGCCCCTGTACAGGGTCAAAAGAGGAAAGAGCGAAAAGTACATAAAGACAGAAGCGGAAATGAAAAGTTTTCTCATAGACCAGGGGATAGAAGGGCTGGTTGTCGAAGAGGCAAAAGGGAAGAAAAAGCTGACAGAAAAAAGGCTCAAAGAGCTTCTTGAGCTTTTGTTGAAAATTGAAAAACTGTCCAGCGCGATAGGACGGAGGGGGATAAAACTCAGCAAGTATCTAAAATTAAGACAGAGCAAGACCAACAAGCTGCCGTTATACAGGGTAACGATTGAAGGCGAGCACAAATATCTATACAGCGACGACGAGCTGGCGCAAATGCGGGCCAAGGAGGGGAAAGAAAAAGAGCTTGATATGGAAGGCGGCGAGGCGGAAAACTCGACCATAGCCGTTCATGAATTTTATGAAGCAAGGGAACTGGAGAAGAACTCAAAGGAGATAGGGAAATTCGGCCTGGACATCGCGGATTACGAGAAAGAGGAGACGGAAGAGGAAGAAACACGTCCGAAGAAAAAAGGCGCCGGGAAGGGAAAGGCCGGGGAAGAAAAGACGCTGTTTCTTGTGGGCAGCGACAAGAAAGCCGGATCCCTCAAGGAGCTTTTGGACCACATTTTGCAAGAGGGCGAAAAGGGGATGACCATACAGCGGTACAAGGGGCTTGGGGAGATGAATCCGGGACAGCTCTGGGAGACCACCATGGATCCGGAAAGAAGGACGCTGCAGAAAGTGACCATAGAGGACGCCGTTGAGGCGGACGAGATGTTTACGGTCCTAATGGGTGACAACGTGGAGTTAAGGAGAAGGTTCATCATAAAACATTCCAGAGATGTGAAAAACCTGGATATCTAATACCTGACATTTGGGGGATTGAAAGAACTTAAACAGAGGACAGGAGAGAGATGTATACGAGAAACGAAAAAATCGTACCGATTTCTATCGAAGAGGAGATGAAAGACTCATACATAAATTACGCCATGAGCGTAATTATCGGGCGGGCTTTGCCCGATGTCCGGGACGGACTCAAGCCGGTACACCGGCGCATACTTTATGCCATGAAAGATATGGGGATCGTGCACAGCAAGGCTTTTAAAAAGTGCGCCAGGATAGTCGGAGAAGTTCTCGGTAAATATCACCCGCACGGAGATACGGCGGTTTATGACGCACTCGTGCGCATGGTACAGGACTTTTCGCTCAGGTACCCGCTTATAGACGGGCAGGGCAACTTCGGATCCGTAGACGGCGATTCGGCTGCGGCGATGCGGTACACGGAAGCACGGTTGCAGCAGATCACCGAATGGATACTCAAGGACATAGAAAAAGAGACAGTGAGGTTTCGGCCGAATTTCGACGGATCGCTCACTGAGCCGGAGGTGCTTCCCGCGATACTCCCGAACCTTCTCTTGAACGGGTCGAGCGGGATCGCTGTCGGGATGGCCACAAACATTCCCCCGCACAATCTCAGAGAGATAGTGGACGCGACCTGTTATCTGGTAGACCACCCGGACTGCGAGGTAGATGATCTGATAAAAATCGTTACGGGGCCGGATTTTCCCACGGGGGCGCTCCTTTGCGGCAGGGAACAGATCCTCCGGGCGTACCGGACCGGACGGGGCTCATTAACCCTTCACGCGAAAGTGCACGTGGAACAGAAAAAGCAGGGCAAAGAAAGCATCGTAATTACCGAAATTCCTTACCAGGTCAACAAGGCCAGGCTTATCACCTCGATCGCAGACCTTGTTCGCAGCAAAAAGATTGAGGGCATTGTGGACTTGAGGGACGAATCTGACAGGGACGGCATGAGAGTTGTAATAGACGTACGGCGGGGGCAGAACCCGGAAGTCGTCATGAACCAGCTCTATAAACATACACAGATGCAGGATACCTTCGGGGTTATTATGCTGGCGATAGTTGACAAACAGCCCCGGGTCATGAACCTGAAAGAGCTGCTGGAAGAGTTCATCAAGCATCGCAAGGAAGTGATCTTAAGGCGCACGCGGTTTGATCTTGCCCGGGCGGAAGACCGGGCGCACATACTCGAAGGTTTAAAAATCGCCATCAAAAACCTGGACGAAGTTATAAAGCTTATCAAAAAGTCGGAAGATCCGGAAGCGGCAAAAATCGGCCTTATGAAAAAGTTCGCTCTTTCCGAAAGGCAGGCCTTGGCGATACTGGCGATGCGCCTGCAGCAACTTACCAACCTCGAGACGGAAAAGCTTCAAAAGGAGTACCTTGAGCTCTTGAAAACCATAGAGAAGCTGAAGGGAATCCTGGCGAGCGAGAAAAAGGTGCTGGAGATAATCAAGGATGAATCCCTGGAGATAAAGAAAAATTTCGGCGATGAGCGCAGGACCGAGATCACCAAAGCCGTGGAAGAAATAGAGATAGAGGACCTGATAGCGGAAGAGGACATGGTGATAACGCTCAGCCACGCCGGGTACATAAAGAGGTTTCCGGTCAGCGCCTACAAGAAGCAGGGGCGCGGGGGGAAAGGGGTTACCGGGGCCGAGACCAGGGAAGAAGACTTTATAGAGGATCTTTTTGTGGCTTCGACACACGACTATATGCTTATCTTTACCAGTGCGGGAAAACTCCACTGGCTAAAAGTGCACGAGATACCGCAGGCCGGGCGCAGGACAAAAGGGCGGCCCATAATCAATCTTCTGGGGGTTTCCGGCGACGAGAAGATAACCTCCGTTGTTCCCGTTCGGGAATTTACGGAAGGCAGGTTTGTTGTCATGGCGACCGAACAGGGAAAGGTAAAAAAGACGCCGCTCACGGCCTTTAGCAACCCCCGAAAGGGAGGGATCATCGCCATCACCCTTGGTAAAGGGGACCAGCTTATAGGGTCTGCTCTTTCCGACGGCGACAACCAGATCTGCCTGGCGACCGCAAGCGGGAAGGCGATACGCTTTAGCGAAAAAGGCATACGTTCCATGGGGCGAAGCGCCCAAGGCGTCAAAGGCATAACGCTTAAGAAAAAAGATAAGGCTGTTGGGATGGTTATGGCTGACGCCAGCGGCGCTCTTCTTACCGTGACAGAGAAAGGGTTCGGCAAACGGACCGAATTCGACGCGTATCGCATACAGTCCAGAGGGGGCAGCGGGATAATCAACCTGAAGGTAATGGAGAAGAATGGAGCGGTTGTCGGGGTAATGAGCGTCCGTGACGAAAGCGAGATAATGTTGATTTCTAAACAGGGGATGGTCGTCAGGGTCGCTGTTAGCGGGATAAGTAAAATAGGAAGAGCGACGCAGGGCGTAAGGGTCATAAACCTGAAGGCTGCGGATAAATTAACCGCTATTGCGAGCGTGGCGGCACAAGAAGAAGAGGAATCGGCGGAGGTCCCTGCGGCCGCGGAAGAATAAATAAGAGTTGCAAACAGAGGGGGGATTTTGTAAAATAATCCCCGTTTGTTGAGCGTCCCCATCGTCTAGCCCGGCCTAGGACACCAGATTTTCATTCTGGCGACAGGGGTTCGAATCCCCTTGGGGACGCCACTAGTGAATTTTGGGGCTTCGACAATGTTTATAGGTCAACATTGTCTCCGCCCCCAGAACCAAACCAGGTTTGGTTCTGGGCTCAAATCGCCAAAATTCTTTGAGAGGGAACCAATGTTTCCCCCTTAATGGTCCCCCTCCTTTATTGGTGGGGGCGAGGAACAGGGAAAAACATGGATATAGAACAACTCTGGGAGAAGGCACAGGAAAAAACGGAGGTCGTAAGGGGCCGAGTCAAAGGGCTTCCGACTTTTGAAAGCACCAAAGTGCCGTATATTTTTCTGGCCGAGTCTGTCGTCAACGAAGGGCACACGGTGATCCGCAGGGGCAAGATAATTATCGAAAAACCCCTGATACTTCTTCCGGAAGACCTGCCGCAGTTCGAGGGTTTTAATTTCAAAGAGGAGCTCGACATAGAGCAGGGCGCCATGCAGATGTTCTTTTTGATGCGAGGGCTAAGGCTCCCGTCACTTAAATACAATAACACCGTCGAGACGCTGGATCTTGACGAGCTGTCGCTGGCAAAATGCGTGGAGAAACACAAGAAACAGCTTGAGAGCAAGGAAAACGTCAACACGGCGCTTATCCTCGGCCCCGAGGATTGCTGGCAATTTTCCATCCTTATTTACATGGCAGCCCTGGTGGGGCGCTGCGCACGAAACGACATCATGAATCTCATGGACCGCTTCCGCGAACAATAAAACCAAAAAGATAAGAACATGTGTGGGATCATAGGATACACAGGAAAAAAAGAAGCCGCGAAAATCCTGATCAAGGGATTGTCACGCCTGGAATACAGGGGGTATGATTCGGCGGGAGTCGCCGTCTTGAAAAACGGCAGTCTGCACGTGAGAAAAAAACAGGGCAAACTGGCCGTTCTGGCGGAGGACCTTAAACGTGCGCCTCTTAAGGGTACCACCGGCATAGGGCACACGCGCTGGGCCACGCACGGCGCGCCCAACGATGTAAACGCGCACCCACATGTCGACCAAAAAACGCACATCGCTGTAGTTCATAACGGTATCATAGAGAATTACCTCGAGATGAAAGAAAAGCTCCAGAAAAAAGGATACGCTTTTTCTTCCGATACCGACACGGAAATAATCGCGCACCTTATTGCGGATCATTATAAAGGCGACCTCTGCGAAGCCGTTCGGACGGCAACAAAACTCCTGAGGGGCTCTTTCGCCATAGCGGTTGTGCATAAAGGCGAACCTGGCAGGATCGTGGGGGCGTGTAGAGACAGCCCGCTCATTGTGGGTTTGGGCGAGGGCGAAAACTTTATAGCCAGCGATATCCCCGCAGTGCTCGAGCGAACCAAAAAAGTAATTTACCTTGAGAACAACGAAACGGTAGACCTTTACGAAGAGAAGTGCCGCATCTACGGGCCCGGAGGGGAAAGGATCCGGAGAAAACCTACATTGATAAAATGGGACATCTCCCAGGCCGAGAAGATGGGGTACAAACATTTTATGCTGAAAGAGATCTTCGAGCAGCCCGAGGTTCTGCGGAATATTTTCAAGGAAAGAATAAAAGGCACGAGGGTGCAGTTCGATGAGCTGGCGCTTTCGGAGGCACAGCTTAAACGGATAAAGAGGATGGCGATCGTTGCCTGTGGAACGGCCTATCACGCCGGACTGACAGGCAAATACATGATCGAAAAATACGCGAGGATACCGGTCTGGGTGGATAATTCAAGCGAATTCCGCTACCGGGATCCTCTGGTGGACAAGGACACGCTGGTGATCGTGATATCGCAGTCCGGGGAAACCGCCGATACGCTGGCGGCGCTGCGGGAGGCGAAAAGAAGAGGGGCACAGGTCATGGCGATATGCAACGTCCTGGGCAGCTCCATCGCCAGGGAATCCGACGGCGTGATTTACACGCACGCTGGCCCCGAGATAGCCGTGGCATCCACCAAGGCCTATACCGCGCAGCTCGCCATACTGTACCTTTTTACTTACTACATGGCTTCCGTGAGGGAAGTGGAAAAAGCAAGACGAAAGAATTTTCTCAAGAGTCTTAAAAGAATTCCTTCTTCCGCGGAAAAACTCCTGGAGAAGTATCATTCAAAAAGGAACTTGCTGGTCAGATACGCCGCGGCGTTTCACGAATATTATCTTGCTCGCAACAATAAGAGCTGTTTTCTTTACCTGGCGAGGAACATAAATTATCCCAATGCGCTGGAGGGTGCGCTGAAACTCAAAGAGATTTCTTATATCAGCGCGGAGGGGTACCCCGCGGGAGAGATGAAACACGGGCCGATCGCCTTGATAGACGAAAACCCGTGGGTTGTTTGCATAGCGCCGCAGGCAGACACCCGCGAGAAGATGCTCTCCAATATACAGGAGATCAAGGCCAGAGGAGGAATCGTCATAGGGGTTGTCTCCGAAGGAGACAAATTGTTGCGGGGCGACAAGACAAACTATATTATAGAGATTCCGAAGGTCGAAGAAATCTTCTCACCGATACTTGTGGTTATACCGCTTCAGCTTCTGGCGTATTATGTCGCCGCGGAGTTCGGGTACGACATCGACCAGCCGCGCAATCTCGCAAAATCGGTTACAGTGGAATAATAAACGCAAGCCGTCCCCAACAAAAAGTTGACCCTTCCGCATTGCTAAGTTATAATAAGCAACCGGAACACGGGCGAGTAGCTCAGCTGGTTTAGAGCGCTACCCTTACAAGGTAGATGTCACAGGTTCGAACCCTGTCTCGCCCACCACTTCACCCTCCTTTATCGGGACCGCTAACCTGGGTAGATTTCGTTTAGATAGGCATGAGGGCGTTTGCTGTGCTCCGTACAGGGAGGATCCACACCGGGCGGAGGGGCCCTGGTAGGAGAACAGCAAACGCCCTTCCGTCAGGTTAGCAAAGTGCGTTTTCTTGTGGTAAACTATATCTCATGAGAAAAACCAAAGCGGTCAATCTGGACAAACTAAGCGACGAAGGACTGCTCGCACTTCGCTTCTGCGATCTGCCCATCAAAATAGAAGGCACGCCTCTTGAGGAATATATCGGCCAGTTTTACGGGGAACTTGCGGACAAGGGAATCGGGTTTCATCCCCACTGTTATCTGGCGGACGAGTGGTTGTGCCCCGACGGCGACCCGGTGATCGGGATCGCTTTCTTTCTGGCGCATCCGCGTCTTAAAAAACTGGAACACAAGATGATGCTGGAAGTAGAAGGCGGGGATAAACCCTCCTGCATGCGGCTTCTCCGCCACGAGATGGGACACGCTATCAACTACGCGTATTTATTACACAGGAGAAAACGCTGGCAAAAAATTTTCGGGCTGTTTTCGGTGGAGTATGGAGAGAGTTATAAATACCGTCCCTACAGTAAAAGTTTTGTCCGCCATCTGGAAGACTGGTACGCACAGTATCATCCCGATGAGGATTTTGCCGAGACCTTCGCCGTATGGCTTGACCCCGAGTCGAACTGGAAAGAAAGATACAAGGGGTGGAAGGCGCTGAAAAAGCTCGAGTATGTTGATGAGCTTATGAAAGAGATCGCTTCAAAGGCGCCCAAGAAGGCAAGGGGCGAAAAATTTTGGGCGGCTGCGAGACTTAAGACCACTTTAAGGACCTACTACAAACGTAAAAGAAAATTATACGAGAAACATTATGCCGATTTTCATGATTTCCACCTTAACAAGATCTTTTTCGCAAACGAACCTAAGAGCAAAAGAAAAAAAGCGCACAAACTGATCAGGGAACACCGCAAAAAAATTCTAAACCATGTAGCTTTATGGACGGGAGAGAAAAAGTTTATCATCAACGGGCTTTTAAAGGATCTGGTCGAGAGGAGTAAGGAGCTGGGATTAGAGGCGGGGCCCGACGAAGCCGGCACCATTCTTGAGGTTGCGGTTTATGTTACCGCCCAGATTATGAACTACTTGTATGCCGGAGGATACAAGAGGAGAAAATGAAAAAACTAAACGTACTCGTCTTGTTTGATAGCGCAGGCACCCCGCCGGAGGATCAGGATTTTACTGAAGCGTTCAAGGAAGAGGTATGGTTTGCCGAGGCGGGAGTCGTTAAGGCGCTGCAAGGCTTGGGGCACGAAGTCAGGGCCCTGGGCGTTTATGACGACGTAAGCATCATATTGAAGGAAGTGACAGAGCACAGGCCGGATTGCGTTTTTAACCTGACCGAGATTTTTTTGGGTAAAGCCTATTTGGACAAAAACATCCCGTCTTTTCTTGAGTTGCTGAGGGTCCCTTTTACGGGGTGCGCCCCTGCCGGGCTCATGGTCTGCAACAACAAAGAGCTTACCAAAAAGATATTAACGTACCACAGGATAAAAGTCCCCGCCTTTCACATTTTTCATAAGGGCAAGCGCATCTGGCACCCCAAAAAACTCAAGTTTCCTCTTTTAGTTAAACCGCTGCAGGAAGAAGCCTCCACGGGGATAGCTAAAGGGTCCTTTGTGGAAAACGAAAAAGACCTGAAAGAGAGGGTTCGCTTTATACACGAAAGGTTTAATATGCCTGCCCTAGTCGAGGAATATATTGACGGGAGAGAGCTGTACGTCAGTATTTTGGGCGACAAAAAACTGCAGACATTTCCGGTTAGGGAGATGAAATTCACTCAGGTTCCCGAAGACGAGCCGAAACTGGCCACCTACAAAGCCAAATGGGACAAGAAATACAGAGAAAAATGGGGGATAAAGAACGAGTTTGCCGGTCGCCTGCCGAACGGTGTGCCTGAAAAAATTTTACATATTTGCAAAAGGGCGTACCGGGCGCTTCTGATCGACAGCTACGGAAGATTCGATCTTAGGATGACCCCGGAAGGAGAGATCTTTGTTATAGAAGCAAACGCTAATCCTGATCTGGACCGGGGCGACGAATTTGCGGAATCGGCCAGCAAGGCTGGAATCAGTTACGATAAGCTTATCCAGAAAATACTTAACCTGGCTTTGCAGGAGGAGAATCATTCAGATTAAAAGAGCACTCGTTTGTTCGGGATAAATCCGCCAGCCAGCGAGGGCACCGTATTTTGCAAGGGCCGAGAGGACGCGCTTAAAACGAGTTGACTGGGGAAATATTCTGTGCTATAAATATACGCACATTTTTTGGGGCGGTAGTTCAGTTGGTTTAGAACGTCGGACTGTCGATCCGAAGGTCGCGGGTTCGAGCCCCGTCCGCCCCGCCA
>JBDRIH010000067.1:0-6478 GCA_043816025.1 Candidatus Omnitrophota bacterium | reverse complement strand
ATAGCGTCCCTTACGGAGGAAAAGATACAGAAGATAGAGGATATCGCATGGATGCAAGAGGTCCTCACCGTGCTTGCCAGGATACTGCCGGAAGGCCGTTCCTACAGGCTGAGCGAGAAGAGCATATACCAGATGAGGATGGAGCGGTCGTATGATATGTTCTACAGGAAACCCGCGAAGGAGACCCGCAGAGTGGAATACCTGAAAGACGCGCTTGAAGCGAAGAAAGACTACTACATAGTGAACTACGTCGACGCTGAAACCGTACTTGCCGAAGGCAGGAACGCTATCGTGCCGGCCGGACTGGAGATAGAGAAGAGGCGCGTGGAGATGAAAGTGACTAAAGATACGGACAGACTTCACGACAAGTTCCTGGTCATGGCGCCGAAAGGCATTGTCACCGACGAGGAAAAAGAGTCCTTCAGGGAAAAGCTGATGGACATGTGGATGCTGGAAGGCGTTGTGGACGCCGAAGACGTGACCATCATAGACAGGAGGGGTGTGGATCACACCACGAGCGAACTGTTCGCGAAAGCCGGAGAATTGTACGGGGCGAGCGTCACCGCGGATAATACCGGTTTCAGGTGTATGGCAG
Source organism: Candidatus Omnitrophota bacterium (assembly GCA_043816025.1). Classification (GTDB taxonomy): domain Bacteria; phylum Omnitrophota; class Gorgyraeia; order Tantalellales; family Tantalellaceae; genus JBDRIH01. Next base: position 5,883 of record JBDRIH010000067.1, on the reverse strand, counting down.
GGGAACTCGACTATGACGAAGAGGCCGAGGAGCTGGCGCTTCTGCAGATAACCCTCGCGCCGGGAGCGGTCAGCAACATCAACCAGTACGAGGTGCTTATTAACCTCCTCTTGTCCGATGATGAGGCCGGCTTATCCGGTATCCCGGGCCTGGACAAGTCCGGCCGCGGAAGGCTGTACATATACCTGCCTAAAGCGGAGGCTATAGATTTCGAGAAGGAAATACGCAATTACGAGAGGTACATCATAGATATACTAGTGAAGGCGTAATAGATAAACGGCATTAAAAATGGCGAGATTGTAAATAAGGAGGATAAAATGAATATGACAAAAGAACGGATATTGTTCAAAGTGGTCAGTATGGTTGTCATAGTTTCGTTTATAACCCTTGACGTTTCCCGGGCGTGCCCTTACGAACCCGCGGAATGCAACAATGTCGCCGCTCAAAGCGTATTCCAGCAGCAAATGATGCTGGAATACGCTCAAAAGTTCCGGGAGTCCCTTTTCTTCGACGCTAATATCCTGGGCTCTGTCCTGAGCATAGCCGGTTACCTCCTGGGGGATGCCGAAAAGAACATCAACCCTCTTCCGATGGAACATCTGGAAGCGGTCATGAAAAATGAACTGGGAGAAGCCCTCGCCGGGATAGAACTTTCAAAAGTCGTGGACAGGGACGGAGTTGTCCTGATACCTTTTGTTAAGGATGATAAAAGAAATATTATACAGATGGCCCTGAAAAATAATCTTTCCGCGCAAGACCTGGCAGGTTATGAATGGGTGATATCGGATAAATATGCGGTAAAAGTCTTGTCCGAAGATTACAAGGAACCCGCGTCCGAACAGGCTATTGCGGAGGAAGAACCGGAAGTGACTTTGTCGGAACCGATAGCTGAGGTTTCCGTCGATAAAATTACGGCTCCAGAAACGGTTAGTGAAAAAAAACAGATCTTTGAATTTCAGATAAGGGCTATCATTAAAACAGTTGAGTCGACAGTATTGATGTTTTTGCTTGGAGGTTGTGCGTATCTTCCACACAACGATAAAATTAAGGGAGTATTAGTGATGGCGACATTTATAGCGCTTATATCATCCCCGTCATGGATCCCTCGGGTGATATCCTTAGTTTGGCGTAAGGTTTCTCCGGTAGGTTGGTATTCAAGCGCGTTAAATGCTGGATGGGTAAATCGACACTGGGAAAATATAGGAAAGGAAGACGCGATCAGAACTTTAGTGAAACTTGGTGGCAAACGAGCGATTAAATCGCTACTGAAGGCATTGTCAAAGGATGTGTACGAAAATGTCGAAGAAGCCTTAAAAAAACTGGGTGCCACTAAGGAGCAAATGTTTGATGGGTATATAATGGTTTTGTCTTCTGGGCTGGTGTCGGCTAGACAAAATGCGATTAAAGCTCTGGGGGAATTTGGTGATAAAAGGGCGATTGAACCATTACTGAAGACATTGTCAGATGCTGAGTACGAAAATGCCGAAGAAGCCTTAAAAAAACTGGGTGCTAGCAAGGAACAAATGGTTGATGGATATATAGCGGCTTTATCAGGAGGTTATGGAAAAAATAATGCGGTCAAAGCTCTGGGAGAACTTGGTGACAGGCGGGCAATTAAGCCGTTAATGGAAGCATGGTCAACTTGTGAGGCATTTGAAGATGTCAGAGAAGCCTTAAAAAAACTGGGGGCCAGTAAAGAACAGGTGGTTGACAAGTGTATCGCGGCTTTGTCAAGTTGGGATAACTCTACGATAAGATATGCGATCAAAGCTCTGGGAGAACTTGGTGACAGGCGGGCAATTAAGCCGTTACTGGAAGGATGGCCAAATTATGATCACGGCATATTTGAAAATATCAATGAAGCCGCTAACCTCCTGGGCGCCAGTAAGGAACAGATGTTTGACATGTATATCTCGGCTTTGTCAAATTCGGAGACCCCTACGGTAGGAAATGTGATCAAAGCTCTGGGAGAACTTGGTGACAGGCGGGCAATTAAGCCGTTACTGGAAGGATGGTCAACTTATGATCAAGGCATATTTGAAAATATCAATGAAGCCTTTAAAAAACTGGGGGCCAGTAAGGAACAGATATTTGACATGTATATCTCGGCTTTGTCAAATTCGAATACCCCTACGATAAAAAATGTGATCAAAGCTCTGGGAGAACTTGGGGATAATCGGGCAATCAAACCGTTGCTGGAGAAATTGTCAGACGAAAATATGTGCAAAAATGCTGAAGAAGCCTTAAAAAAACTGGGCGCTACTAAGGAACAAATGGTAGATGGGTATATTGCGGCTTTGTCCCGGGGAAGGGGAGATACTAAACAAAATGCGGGCAAAGCCCTTGAAGAACTTGGTGATGAGCGGGCGATCGAACCGTTGCTGGAGAAATTGTCAGACGAAAATATGTGCAAAAATGCTGAAGAAGCCTTAAAAAAACTGGGCGCTACTAAGGAACAAATGGTAGATGGGTATATAGCGGCTTTGGCAAGCCCATATATCTTTACTATAAGCAATGCGGTCGAAGCTCTGGGGGAACTTGGTGACAAGCGAGCGATTGAACCGTTACTGAAGGAATTGGCATCATGTAGTCATTCATACCGAGAGGCAGAAGGCCTCAGGCATGCTACTCAATATAAGTATTTATATGAATATGCCGAAGAATCCTTGGAAAAACTGGGAGCCAGTAAGGAACAAATGGTTGATAGGTACATAGCGGTTTTATTACGTAAAGGTGCCGCTGCTAAAGAGAACGCAGCTAAAGCCTTGGGGAATCTTGGATACAAGCGAGCGATTGAACCGTTGCTGGAGCAATTGTCAGATAAATATATGTACAAAGTTGCCGAAGAAGCCTTAAAAAAACTGGGTGCAAGTAAAGAACAGATATTAGACGGGTATATCGCGGCTTTATCGTCAAATGCTTGCATAAAGGCGGCCGAAGCGCTGGGAAACCTTGGTGACAAGAGGGCAGTTGAACCGTTGCTGAAGCAATTGTCAAAAACGGATATAGAATATGGTGTCGTTGTATCCGATGCTTTAGAAAAAATCAACGCTCCCGGGTCGGCATGGCTATATTTTGAACATTGGCTTAGAAAATATATATTTAAAGAAGTTGGAGGATATGATGGATGGAAGAATATTCATTGGAAAAATAATGTAAATATGAAAAAAATTATTAAGGTTTTCACCCCACTGATACGATTGAAGGGAAATATGAAGGATGATAGAAGGATAACAAGTAGTATTGCCGAGATAAATGTCATTTTAAGACAGGTTATTACAAAAACATATTATCCCGCACAAACAGGCACATACGAGGGTGGATATGAAGAAGAACAACGTTATAGCAATCGATGGATATCCACAGGAGAGGTTACTGTTACGACAAAAGACGCGTATTATGAGATAAATTGCGATTTTAAAAAGCTTAAAAAGCTGATACGTGAACGTGAAGAACTATCTAAAGAACGTCAAATGGAACGTGAACGTGAAGAAGTAGCTAAACAACGTCAAATAGAAAAGGAAGCTGTATCTACTGAACAGATACCCGCAGCTGTAACTCAGACGAGTCAGGATATCGAAACACCTGCAGACGATAAAGTAAAAGAGCTTTTTGAATTAGTGGAAGCGACAATAAATAACAGGAGGGCCGGGTTGGTTAAGGCAGGGAATGAGGTCCTTGTCTTTCTCGCGGAACAAAGCGGACGGCCTTTCGGAGAGCCGGAAATAGAAAGCGCTGAAAGTTCGGTTGAGATCGGCAAACGGATCAATGAGCTACTGGACGATTGGGATAGTATGGATATAAAACCGGATTCCGCGGAAGAAAAAGGTATACCCAAAAATATACTATCCGCCGTTACTTACTTGAGGGAAAATTCAGGAAGGATCGAGACGGACAGTATAATAGCCGGTGTGATCACTCTCGCGAGGCAGGCCGGGAGGGAAGGGCAGAACCTGATAATAGGCCTCGAGACCGGCTGGATCCCGGGATACGAAAAGGGTACAATGCAGCACAACGCGTTAAATCCGCTTGTTAAAGAAATAGAATCTCTCGGGAAAACTTTACGGTCTCTGGGATTGGAGAACGTAACTGTGATACATGCGGACGGTGAAAAGCTGGCCGGGAATATTTTAGAAGAGGCGGAGAGGACATCTACCGGCCTTTCAAATGTCGTGGTCCTGGCGTCGAAAGATACGGTGAATTCTGCGATGTTCGATCAGATAAAAAGCACGGAGAAAGAAAAAAGAGCGTTTCTGGCGGTTGTGGACCCGGCGGAACTTATTAAGGAAAAGTCATCCGACGCGCAGGTTACCATCGTGCAGATCGTGGAAATGCTGTCGATCGCCCTGGAGTTAGCGACCGGCAAAGACGCGCCTGATCTTCCGCTTATCGTGGAATATGATGAGGACCTGAGGGTTGTAGTGTTTTTGCCGAAGATCGAGCCGGTGGATTATGAAAAGCTTAAGGAACATTATAACATGAGAAAATTAGCGCTGCAGTCGGCATAATGTTTCTGTGGTTGGAGATCGAAAATAAACCCTTTTGTTTCCTGTGAACGGTTAGGCCGGCTGGGGGACGGGAGGGTTTTATTTTATCCGAATTCTGATAATACAAAATTCGGACAAGTAAAACAGAGGCTGTTTTATGGAAAAAAGAAAATACACGTTAAAGATCATTTCTGCCGTCCTTACAACGGTGTTTTTATGCCAGCAGATCGCGTGGTCCGCCGGGGAAACGGTGCTGTCTCCGGCAGCCGTTCCCGTGCGGGAGGACATGAGTCGCGTGGACCTGCCGGCGCGAGGTATCCGTGTTCCGGCCGCCCTCGCGCAGGTCGAGACAACATATACCGCGGGGTCCGGCGGATCGATCGTCAATATACAGGACTGCCACTCCTCGCTTACCGCCCAGCATTCCATTGTCAATATCCTTAAAGACCTTTTGCGTAACTATGACGTGCGTATAGTAGCGGTCGAAGGGGCTTCGGGGTACATAGACACTTCCATTCTGGGCAGTTTCCCCGATGCCGGTATCAAAGAAAGAACGGCTTCGTACCTCATGAAAGAAGGCAGGATCTCCGCCGGTGAGTTTTTCTCGGTGATGACGGAAGGCGACGTGGCGTTGTACGGCGCGGAAGATGACGCTCTTTACAGAGAGAACGTCGAGATGTTCCGGAAAATATATGCGGAAAACGGCGAGGATACCGTTTTTCTGGGGTCGGTTCTCGGCCGGTTAAAAGATATCGAGAACAAAGTGTATTCACCGCTCCTCGGCCGTTTCGTGTTCAAATCCGGGCTTCACCGGAAGAGCAAAATAAGTTTTGAGGTGTACTGGCGTGAGATTGAGAATGTCTGCCGTGAGACGGGCCTCCGGACGGACATATATCCGAATATCAGGGGTTTTCTGGATACGGCGGCCCTGGAAAACGCCGTGGATTTCAGTAACGCTACCGCTGAAAGGAAATTGCTGATAGACGAACTGATGTCACTGTCAGGCAGGCGGGAACTCGCGGAGCTGGTCGTCAAAGCGCTATCTTTCGAAAAAGGCGGCATAAGCGAAATCGAATATTACGGCGGGCTTTTGGAGACCGCTGAAAAAAAAGATATCGACCCCGGGAAATACCGGAGCCTCCGCGGATATATAGATTATCTCTCCCGCTGCCTTGAACTTGACATTATCGGGCTCCAGTCGGAGATCGGTCGGATAGAGGAAAGTATTTTGGAGAAACTATTTTCTTCATCCGAAGAAAGGCGCCTGTACCGGCTGGTAAAAATAACGGAGCTGATGAGGTCATCGTTCGAGATAAAACTGTCCAGGGAAGACGCGGCATATCTTACCGCGAATATCGGAGATCTTGCCGCGGCGGATTTCAACGCTTTTTTGAAC
>JBDRIH010000066.1:0-3200 GCA_043816025.1 Candidatus Omnitrophota bacterium | reverse complement strand
GCCCCACTGACTGTCATGGGGGTTTCTCTTACTGCGCACGGGCTATTGGTTATATACGACGCTTCGTATAGGCACGCCGGCAATACGCAACTTTTACAGGCCGGCAGTGCTTTGTTTTCGCTGTCCGATCCGGATGAGTTGATCTGGCGTTCCGAGGCGCCTCTTTGGGAAGAGCTGCTTCCCGCCGGAAGTAATGTCCTATGTCCGCTGGGCGCGGCTTTTCAAGAGGAGCAAGTTTACCTTTACTATGCTTCGAAAAAAGGCGAAGTTTTTACAGTTAATTTACCTCAACCGTTCCCTTCTGTCAGGGCCAGGAAAACCTTCGCTAATCTTAAAAGATTCTACAAAAATCCTATCATCGTTCCGAACCCGGCCAGCGAGTGGGAATCAGAAGCCACTTTTAATCCGGCCGCGCTATATGATAACGGTAAAGTTCATTTGCTTTATAGGGCCGTGGGAAGGGGCGGAATATCCTGCTTTGGCCATGCGTCCTCTAAAGACGGTTTCCATTTTGAGAAAACTTCTCCCGAGCCGGCCTATATACCCCGCAAGGATTTCGAAGGGGTACACACAACGCCCACGCAGATCACCGACCTTTATAAATCCGGCTGCGGATGGGGCGGCTGCGAAGACCCTAAGCTCGCGGCTATGGACAGCAGAATTTATTTGACATATGTTGCCTTTAACGGTTATTCTCATCCCAGGATTGCTTTGAGTTCGATAGACCACGCTGATTTTCATAAGAAAAAATGGAACTGGGAAGAACCGATCCTTATTTCCAGGCCAGGCGTTACTAACAAAAGCGGTTGCTTGTTGCCGGAGAAAATAAAAGGCAAATATGTTATCTTTCACAGGGTTTTCCCGCACATTTTAATCGATTACAGGGACGATCTCAAATTTGATAATGGCAGGTGGCTCGAGGCAAAACATAGAATTACCACCCGGCCTGGCATGTGGGACTCGAGGAAACTAAGCGTGGGGGCGACACCTATAAAAACCGACACAGGATGGCTTGTTATCTATCACGCAATCGATGACAGAGATGATAGCCGTTACAAGATAGGCGCGATGATACTGGCCCTGGAGGATCCCTCAAGGGTTCTTTTTAGGACAAGTAATCCCATACTTGAACCCGAGGAGCATTACGAAAACGAGGGAAAACCCGGCATAGTTTACCCGTGCGGAGCCGTGGTGCTGAAAAATGAACTTTTTGTCTATTATGGGGGTGGCGACCGCGTGGCCTGCTGCGCGACAGCCCAACTGGATCAATTTGTAAAGGGCGTCAAAAAGGATAAGCGCGTCAGCTACCAGTTAAAAAAGGTTGCTTATTCGTGATAGAAACAAAGAGAGGCTACTTCATAAAATAGATGTTTAACGTTAAACGGTCAGCCAGCAACCCGCTACTCGTTCCGGTTCAGGAAAATCCCTGGGAAACCTTCGCTACGTTCAACTGGTCTCCGGTTGTCAGCAGAAAAGATCCCAAAACTATTCACTGCGTATACAGGGCCATGTCCGAAGCTTATTTGATACCGGCGCATAAACTGCGCCTTTCCTCGATCGGGTACGCGTCAAGCAAAGACGGCATTCATTACACGAATAGAACCCAGCTTATAAAACCAGAACTTGACTGGGAGCAGTATGGCTGCGAAGATCCCCGCATCACTGAGCTAAATGGTAAATATTATATTTTTTATACGGCCTTGTCTGTTTTTCCCTTCACGCCCGAAGGCATTAAAGTAGCCTGCGCCATAACCAGGGATTTTAAAACAATCGAAGAAAAACATCTTGTCACGCCGTTCAACGCTAAAGCGATGGCCCTATTTCCTTCAAAGATTAACGGTAAGATGACAGCCATACTCACGGTAAATACAGACAACGTCAAATGCAGGGCAAAAGTCGCCTTGGCTCAGTTCGATAGTGAAGGTGACATATGGAATTCGGTCTACTGGGGAAACTGGTACAGGAATTTAGATAGGCACGTGCTTAGTGTCAGGCGAACAAGCTCGGATCATGTAGAGGTCGGCTCAGTTCCGTTAAAGACCAAAGAAGGATGGCTTCTTATTTACGCCCATATCCAGGATTACCCGAGCGAGAATAAAATTTTTGGCATAGAGGCCCTGCTTTTGGATTTAAAAAATCCCGCGAAGATCATAGGAAAGACAAGGCATCCCATACTGGTTCCCGAAGAAACCTATGAAAAATACGGCCAGGTCCCAAACGTGATATTTCCTTCCGGGGCGCTTATACGTGGTAAAAAACTCTGGATTTTTTACGGCGCAGCGGATACTACCTCGTGCGTTGCCGAGGTGGAGCTGAAAAATTTACTCCGGAGCATGCAGGCGCCCGCAAAGCGTAAGTGTGTCAAAAGATACAAAAAAAATCCAATTATCACGCCCCTCACGAAACATGCCTGGGAAAGAAAAGCGACTTTTAATCCCGCGGCAATCGAGCTGGATGGTAAAATCCATATCATATACAGGGCGATGTCGGAAGACAACACCTCAACCATGGGTTATGCCTCAAGCAAGGACGGCCTTACGATCGAGAAACGCCTACCTAAGCCGATCTACGTGCCCCGCGAAGAATTTGAATCAAAAAAAGTGCCCGACGGCAATTCGGGCTGTGAGGATCCGCGGATTGTCCGGCTGGGCGATTTGCTATACATGTGCTACACTGCCTACAACGGCGTCGAACCGCCGCGGGTGGCGCTTTCGACAATTTCGGTGGATGATTTCCTTAAGAAAGATTGGAAATGGTCGAAACCCATTCTCATTACGCCGCCCGGAATTGACGATAAAGACGCCTGTATCTTTCCCGAGAAGATAAACGACCAATATTTGATCATTCACCGTATCGAGGGCCAGATATGCGTGGATTACGCCAGCTTTATAATTACGGCCACGGAAGAAGTGACAAAAGGTATACGGATTATGGGCTCACGGTACGGAATGTGGGACAGCACTAAAATCGGCCTGGCGGGCCCGCCAATTAAAACAAAAACGGGCTGGATATTATTTTACCACGGGGTTGGCGAGGATCGTTATTATCGTTTGGGAGCGGCGCTGCTCGATCTTAAAAATCCGATAATTATCCACGCGCGCACGAATGAGGCAATCCTGGAGCCGGAAAAAGTCTACGAAAAAGAAGGGCAGGTTCCGAATGTCGTGTTTCCATGCGGACATGTTCTCCGCGGAGATACT
>JBDRIH010000065.1:0-53856 GCA_043816025.1 Candidatus Omnitrophota bacterium | reverse complement strand
CGGAAACATAGGCGCATTCAAGAAGGGGTTCGGTATCCTGGTAAAGGAGTCAAAAGCGCGCATTGTGCCGGTTGTTATAGAAGGGGCTTACCAGGCCTGGCCGAGGACATCCAAGTTTCCTAAACGGCATCCAATAAAGGTAAGGTTCGGGGAAGTTCTGGATCCCGGGAAGATGGAAGAAGAGGGACTCGCTTCCGGCGCCGAAGACAGCTACGAAGCGATATGCGTCGCCGCAAGGAGCGCGCTTATAAAACTAAAGGAGAAAAAGTGAATTTACTCTTATGGCTGGTTGTTTTTATCGCTCTTTTTCTGATCGCGGTAAGGTATATCGAAAAACGCAGCATATATTTTCCGATGCGGGAGATTACCGCTACGCCTGAACTGGTGGGTCTTCCCTTCGAGGAGGTCTCTTTCCAGACATCCGACAATAAACGGCTGAATGGCTGGTTTATCGCTAACAGCCAGGGGAAGCTCACGCTGGTCTTCTGCCATGGCAACGCCGGGAATATCAGTCATAGGCTGGAAAAGGTGCTGATATTGCACAACCTCGGAATGAATGTATTTGTTTTTGATTACCGCGGCTACGGCAAGAGCACGGGGGTACCGACCGAGGCAGGTTTGTATAGAGATGTGAAAGCGGCATATGATTATCTTAGGATAGAACGCAAAATTGCCGAAGGAGATATCGTTCTTTACGGGGAATCCATAGGAGGTGCCGTTGCGGTTAATCTCGCGCAAGAACTGAACGTGCGGGCCTTGATTACGGAAGAGACTTTCTCGTCCATCAAGGATATGGCAAAAATTGCATATCCGTTTATACCGCATTATGTTTTTTCGTCCAGGTTTGATGTTACCTCTAAGATAAGAAACGTTGCCTGTCCAAAACTGATCATTCATAGCGTGGATGACGAGATCGTTCCTTTTAACCTGGGAGAGAAGCTTTTTAGCGAGGCGGCCCAGCCGAAGACCTTTCTCAGGATAAGAGGTACCCACAACACGGCCTTTTTAGACTCTAAAAAGCAGTTTATCGAGGGCATAAGATCGTTTCTAACCTGCGAAATCTAACCAAGTTAGATCTGTCAGGTTAAATCTTGACAAAGGTGTGGCGGCATGGTAAAGATATTAGGTTAAATCTTGTTACGCAGGTTGTAACAAGGAGTTCTCGGGTTTGATAATGTTGAGTGTGAGGGGTTAGGATCGCGATCTTGTTTCTATCTCCAGAAGAGACGTTATTGGACGTAGAGAGTGACGTAAAAAGGAGGATAGAATGCAAGGTAACAGGCTTTATATCGGAAACCTAAAGTACTCCGTGACAGAGGGCCAGCTGCAGGAACTGTTTTCTGCCCACGGTACGGTCAAGGATGTCACAGTGCTTGAAGGCAAAGGTTTTGGGTTTGTGGAGATGACTGACTCGGCAGGAGCCACAAAGGCTAAAGAGGCTTTAGATGGTCAGGATTTCCAGGGACGCGCGCTGAGGGTTGATGAAGCCCGTCCGCCCAAAAGCAGAGAACCTAGAAGCGATTATGGCAGTAGGTATTAATAACCGAAAGATAATCCGAACCTAGTGTAACTTTCAGGGGCAGGTCTTGAATTGAGGGAATATTCCGTTCAAGGGTTGCCCCTGATTTTCCAACAATGCACACAGGAGAGAAAGATATGAGCAAGAAGGTTCTCATTATCGGAGCGGGAGGTGTGGGCTCCGTCGTAACACACAAGTGTGCCCAGGTGCCGGATGTGTTTGACCAGATATGTCTTGCCAGCCGGACTATTGAGAAATGCGAAAAAATAGCCGCGCAGCTGAACCGCCCGATCAAAACAGCGAAAGTAGACGCCGATAAACCGGAGGAAGTAGTCGAACTGGTTCGCAGCTTCAATCCCGATCTTATAATCAACGTGGCTCTTCCATATCAGGACCTCTCGATCATGGAGGCGTGTCTGGAGACAGGTGTCGACTATCTGGACACCGCTAATTATGAGCCGCCCGATGAGGCGCGGTTCTGCTACAAGTGGCAGTGGGACTACCATGAACGTTTTAGGGAAAAGGGCCTGATGGCTTTGCTCGGATGCGGTTTTGACCCGGGAGTAACCAACATTTTCTGCGCCCACGCTATGAAGCACTACTTTGACGAGATTCGTGCCGTGGATATTATGGATTGCAACGCCGGAACTCACGGCCGAGCGTTTGCCACAAATTTTAATCCGGAAATCAATATTCGCGAGATCACACAGCGCGGTAAATTCTGGGAAGACGGCAAGTGGGTGGAGACCGATCCTCTTTCCGTTCACGAGACGTTCGATTTTCCGGAGATAGGGCCGCGGGAGATGTATTTGATGTACCACGAGGAACTGGAGTCGCTCGTGAAACACATCAAGGGGCTTAAACGTATCCGGTTCTGGATGACGTTCAGCGAGCAGTATCTGACGCATTTGTGGGTGCTGGAAAACGTTGGCATGACCCGGATCGATCCCGTGGAATTTGAAGGCCACAGGGTTGTGCCGCTCAAATTCCTAAAGGCCGTCCTGCCCGAGCCGTCATCACTGGGTGAAAATTATACCGGCAAAACAAATATCGGCTGTATGATGGAAGGCATTCAGAACGGTCGTGCCAAAAAGATCTATACCTATAATGTCTGCGATCACGCGGAATGTTACCGTGAAGTTAAAGCGCAGGCCATTTCCTATACCACCGGTGTTCCGACCATGATAGGGGCGATGCTGATGCTTGTGGGTACCTGGAAAGCGCAGGGTGTTTTCAATGTCGAACAGTTCGACCCCGATCCGTTTATGGAAAAACTGAACGTTTACGGGCTGCCCTGGGTGATAAAGGAGATCGATTAGGGGTTCTGACTCATGAACATAGCTTCAAAAGTTCCCTCCACGCCATGCTATGTCGTTGATGAGGGATTACTTACGCGAAACCTGGAGATACTATCGGAAGTCCAGCGGCGAACTGGCTGCAAGATCATTCTGGCCCTAAAAGGGTTCGCCATGTTCGGTACGTTTCCGCTCATCAAGCGTTATCTTTCCGGGATCGCGGCAAGTTCACTGGACGAGGCCCGACTTGGTTTTGAGGAATTCGGAGGCGACGTACACGTGTGCGCTCCGGCATACAAGGACGATGAGTTCCTCGAACTCATCCGTTACGCTAGCCATATCAGTTTTAACTCTTTTTCACAGTGGCAGCGCTTCAAACCGGTCGTTTCACGTCTTGGCCGAGAGGTGCGCTGCGGACTGCGCATCAACCCGGAACATTCCGAGGTAAAGGTCGCCCTTTACGATCCTTGCGCCCCGGGCTCCCGGCTCGGCATAAAGATGGATCAGTTTGAAGGACAGGATTTGGACGGCATCACGGGGCTGCATTTTCATACACTCTGTGAGCTGAATTCCGATTCTCTCGAGCGCACGCTAGAAGTGGTGGAGCAGAAGTTTGGATCTTTCATGAGGCAGATGGAATGGGTCAATTTTGGGGGCGGACACCATATCACGCGTCCGGATTATGACGTGGACAGACTTTCTCGACTGGTAAACGCGTTCCGGGAAAGATATGATGTGGAAGTTTATCTGGAACCCGGCGAGGCCATCGCGCTGAATACTGGCGTTCTCGTGGCGTCCGTGCTGGATATAGTTCATAACGGGATGGATATAGCTGTTTTGGATACCTCTGCCGCGGCCCATATGCCAGATGTCCTTGAGATGCCATACCGTCCGGAGATCGCTGGGGCGGGGCAGCCGGGCGAATATGCCCATACGTACAGGCTCGGCGGGTTGACATGTTTAGCCGGTGATGTTATCGGCGATTATTCGTTTATCGAACCGCTTGAGGTGGGAAGTCGTCTCACCTTCATGGACATGGCCCATTATACCATGGTCAAAAACAATACCTTCAACGGCGTGCGTCTGCCGTCGATCGCCCTTTATGATCCAGACAGTGGCAAGATCCGCGTTGTTCGCCAATTCCAGTACGAAGATTACCGCAACCGCCTCTCATAACAGCCATTTTTTTCTAGGGAAAATGGATCTAAAACCTTTCTCGTTCAGAAGCGATTTTTTAACGCTTTTTTTCAAACTTTTGAGGGTGTTAAATAACTCCTCACCCTGAACTATGTTCAGGGCTCGTCAAACATATTTAACACTATTTTCTGGCAATTCGTTAACTCCTATCCAGGGAACCTTCTTATAGCCTTCATGAGCTTGCACGGTTTCCCTCAAAAGTTATAAAAAGAAGCTAAAATCGCAATTCACTCAAAGGCTTCAGATCCATTTTTTCTCGTAGATGAAAAGTCATGTTCTGACATGAGCATTGCAGATTAGAGTCGTTTGCCAAGCTACCTACAGGGAGGATCCACACCGGGCGGAGGGGCCCTGGTAGGAGTATGTCAAACGACTCTTAGTTTAGCCGAAAAACTAGGCTTGAGGTGTGTTCTATTTTGTGTGATAATATCTTTGATCCAGTTAAATATTATGAAGTGGGAGGGGTGTGCCGATATGAAGAAATATATAGTAGGTGTTGATATAGGCGGTACGAAGATAGCCACAGGCCTTATCAATAGGGACGGCAAACTCGGGAAAAAAATAGTCGTACCGACACATTCCGGTCCAAAATTGGAGCAGTCGCTCAACCAGGTTTACCAGTCTATCGAAGACCTTCTTAAAATCAGCAAAATCAGCAAGAAGGACATAGAAGGCATAGGGGTATGCGCTCCGGGCCCCCTTAATCCGGTCAAAGGGATAGTGCACAACCCTCCCAATCTTCAGGGATGGAAAGAAGTGCCGCTGGCCTCTCTTATAAGAAAGAAGTTCAGGTTAAGGACAAGAGTGGAAAATGATGCCAACGCCGCCGGCATGGCGGAAGTGCTATGGGGTGCGGCCAAGGGATATAAGCACGTGTTTTACGTCACCGTAAGCACCGGTATCGGTACCGCCGTTATTATCGACGGAAAGATATACCACGGAAAAAACGGCATGGCCGGGGAAGGTGGGCATGTGACAATAAATTATACCGCTAAGGATGCCAAATGCAATTGCGGAAACATCGGGTGTATTGAAGCGATGGCGTCCGGCCCAAATACGGTAAAACGTTTACTTAAAAAGATTGCAAAAAACCCCGGCATAAAAACAGATATAATCGATATGGCAGGGGGGGAACCGGACGAAGTGACGATGGTTACTCTTGGGGAAGCGGCCAAAGAAGGCGACAAAGTGGCCCTGGAGGCAATCAGGGAGCAGGGAAAACTTTTAGGCATATGGCTGGGCAGCATGATAAACGTTCTGGATCCCGAGATCATCGTTATAGGCGGCGGGGTGTCGATGTTAGGGAACCTTCTTTTTAAAGAGATCAGAAAAACTATTCTTTTTCACACCATAAATATCTATGCAAAGAAGACGCCGGTAGTACAGGCTAAACTCAAAAGAAATGTAGGCATTTTCGGGGCAGCCTCGATCCTCATGGGACACAAACGCGCAAGATAGCAGGGCACAAGAAGATGAGGTATCCAAAAATACTATTCCTTCTTTTATTTTTTATTGGGCTGGTCTTAATCCAGCCCGCAACCTCAAAGAGCAGCGAGGGACTTTTTTTTACACTGGAGAGCAAGGACGAGTTTGCCGATGAAATGTCCTTGCTTATTCAAAAGGCCTGGAAGAAATGGCAGGATACGGTTCTGGTGAGCGATATCGATGTGGATGGATCCCGCGGGCTTCTGCTGCCGGGAGATATTGAAGGGCCTGTTCTTACCGCTTCGAGTATACTTAAGAATTTCGACAGAAAAGGAAAACCCCAGGAGTATATTGACTGCGTCAGAGTTGTCGCGGGCGCCGTGGAGAACGGCATGAGATCGTGGCAGAGAGGATATTCAAATGAAGATCTTATTTTTCCCCAGGGGGATTCCTGTACGTTTACGTTGCCGCCATGTAATAATGTTCCGGTAATTATCGGATCGGGGCGATCTTCGGGGGATAATCAGATGACGGAAAGCGCTCTTTACAATTACATGCTTTATCACACGCCCAGGGATGCAGAAGATATATTGATAGTTTTTCGCGCTTCGGCCGAAGCTATTTCCGGATGTTTTGTAAAATGGAAGAATTCCTGTTCCATTATCGGGATATTGGCCACCGGCGGTATAGCGCCCCGTCCCGTACCGATGGGCAGTGGTCCGGGTCCCGTAAGGGGGGCAAAAGGGCACGAAGGGAAACTGGTAGGGGCGTACTTTGATGATTCTTTGATGCGCGGTAAAATGATGGAGTATTTCAGAGAACACAAGAATGTTGCGCTTGAATTTTAACAGGCACTGTGCTATAAGATATCTATTGTTCTGTCCCTGACCAAACCTCGATCTTAACGTTTATTTATTTTTATCATGTCGTATCAAGTATTCGCTCAAAAATATAGGCCCCAGAAGTTTGATGATGTCATCGGACAGGAAGCCGTTACAAGAACACTCAAGAATTCCGTAATCCGCGGGCGCCTTGCCAACGCTTATATTTTCTGTGGTCCCAGGGGTGTCGGGAAAACGTCCGTGGCGCGCCTGCTTGCAAAAACTCTCAATTGCGAGACGCCGCCCGAGAAAAGTCCATGCAACCTTTGCTCCTCCTGCAGGGAGATCTCACAGGGTAACAACATAGACGTACTGGAGATTGACGGTGCGTCTAACAGGGGTATCGACGAGATCAGGGCCCTTCGGGAAAATGTAAAGTTTTCTCCGTCCAAGGGAAAGTACAAGGTCTACATCATTGATGAAGTCCACATGTTAACACAGGAGGCTTTTAACGCGCTCTTAAAAACGCTTGAAGAACCGCCCGCCCATGTAAAGTTTGTATTCGCCACAACGGCGCCTCATAAAGTCCTGCCGACTATCCTGTCGCGTTGCCAGAGGTTCGATTTCAAAAAAATACCCCCCAAGATGATACAGGACAGGGTCATGGATATAGCCAAAAAAGAGAAAATCGACATCGACGAAAAAGCCGCTCTTCTGATATCACGCAGTGCGGACGGCAGCCTGAGGGATTCCCTGGTTATACTGGATCAGATGGTATCATTTTCCGGTAAAGAGATATTACCCGATGATGTGATAGAACTTCTGGGCATGGTCCATAAGGACAGAATATTCGAATTATCTGATGCTGTTATAGATAACGACCCTGGACGCGTTACGCGTATTCTTGATGAACTGATAAACAGCGGTAAAGACCCGGTGTTTGTAACCAACGGTCTTATCTCTCATTACAGGGATCTCATGATCCTCAAGACGACCGGTGCCCCGACTTTTGATATGGCGTTCGCCGCGGACGAGCTTGAGAAATTAACGCAGCAGCTGGGGAAACTGTCTCTGGAAGAGATTCTTTACATCCTGCAGAATCTTTCGCATTGTCTTACCCTGATGAAAGGAACCATGTTCGCTCGAGCGCCTCTTGAAGTCGCCCTTATCAGGATTTCCAAGAGAAAAGATGTGTTTTCTCTCGCGGAGGTTCTCGCAAAACTGGAGAGGCTGGAAAAAGGTTACCGTTCTCATTCCGGCGATCTTCCACGGCCTGACGCATCGACCGCGAGATCTGTTTCAGCGGAGCACGTTCATCCGGACATTAAAAAGGACGTCCTTTCAGCGCAAAGTCAGCCGGTACGGGACTACACCGCCGAAGGCGATAATGATGAGTTTGAGCCGATGGACGCGGGTTTCGAACCGGACAGATTCCACTGGGAGGCGATTTTAAATTACATCAAGAATAAAAAGATGTCGGTATTCACGTTTCTCAATACGGCAAAACCCGTGGAGTTCGGCGAAAACAAAATGGTCATAGGGTTTGGGAAGGATCACGCGTTTAACAAAGAGGCACTCGAGGCGAATAATAACAAAAGCGTGATTGAAGAAGCGGTAAACAAGGTCACCGGCAAATCGATGCGGGTGGAATTCACGCTTCTTGAGTTTTTGGGCGAATCCGCCGAAAAAAGCGCCGATGAGGCCAAACAAAAAGTAAAAATGACCAAGGCCATGAAACCGATCATTGAAAAAGCCATGGATGTTTTTGGCGGCAATGTAGTGAGGGATTTTGTGGAGGACGAGAAGTGATAAAGGGTTTTCCCCGGCCGATGGCTCGTCTGATTGACGAGTTCAGCAAGATGCCCGGGATAGGGACGCGGTCGGCACAGAGACTGACTTTTTATATACTGCAGTCGCCTAAGGCCGAGATAGATTCGCTTCTGCACCATATACGCGAGGTTAAAGAGAACGTCAGGTTTTGCAGAGAGTGTAATAACCTCAGTGAGCAGGAATTATGTTCCATATGTTCCGACAAGATGCGTGATTCTTCGAAGATATGCGTGGTTGAGGGCCCGAGTGGGGTCATAGCCGTAGAAAAAAGCGGGGCATACCACGGTTTGTATCACGTTCTTTTGGGGGAACTTTCGCCTATCGATGGGGTGGGTCCGGAAGAGTTAAAGATCAAGGAACTCCTCCAGAGGGTGAGGCGAGGTCACATTAAAGAGGTAGTCATAGCGACGGATTTTACCACCGAAGGGGAAACCACCGCCCTGTATCTTCTCGAAGTTCTTAAACCGTATAAGGTTACGCTTACCCGTCTTGCGCGGGGCGTGCCCGTCGGGGGCAGCCTTGAATACGCGGACATCGCGACGCTTCAGAGAGCTTTCGAGGAACGCCGGGGAGCTTGACACGATGTGTATAATCATTATACTCTAATTATCAATTTTAATAAGGTCCCTCACCCTGTTAGGGTTCGGGATAAATTCGATCTTATAACTTATGTTCGCTGTCGCTCCATAAGTTATGATCTCATTTAAAGGAGGTATGTATGGGTGTCCTGGGAGTTATTAAGAAAGCTTTTACACAAACTTCGAAACTTATGAATGTGGTTCTGGTGTTTTTTGTTTTTAATGTGGTTATAGGTCTGATCAGCCTGCCTCTGGCCAACCCGGCGAGAGCGGGAAACCCCGGGATAGTCGCGATATCGATCATATCAAGCATCCTGTTTTTTCTGATATTCATATTCCTGCAGGGGGGAGCGCTTGGTCTGGTAAAGGATCAGCTGAAGACCGCAACGGCCAGCATGGCCCAGTTCATGGTTTACGGGAAAAAATTCTATTTAAAGATACTGGGTCTTTTGCTTCTTTATATCCTTATTGCTATTGGTGTTGTGTTGCTGCTCAGTCTGGTAAGCGCCGGCATATTGCTGCTTGGCGATAATATTGTAACAAGGAGTCTTGTAGCTGCTATTGTTACAGTCGTGGCCGTAGCCGTTATAACTCTTCTGGTTTACCCCATCTATACCATCGTTGTAGAAGATACAGGCGCTTTTGCGGCCCTAAAAAAAGGCATACAAGTAGCAAAATCCAATTTCTGGAAAACACTGGGTCTTTTTATGGCGATGCTCGGCATAAGCCTGCTGATCTCGCTGATTATCGGGTTTATTTTAGGACTGGTAACGGTACCCCTTGGCGCTACCGTAAGTCAGGTTCTGATAGCTATTGTAAACGCGGCCGTTCAATCATATATACCGGTTGTTATGATGATAGCTTTTATGAGCTTTTATATGTTTCTTACTGAGACGCAAGCCGAAGTAAAGAGCCCCGCCGAAAGCACCCCGGGCCTCGGCGAAGGTTGATGTACCGCTTGCAAATTTAGCTTTGCAAGTGTCCCCAATTCTTGACCAAGGATTTAACGATCATGTCAAGGCCCCTTCTTTTGGCCTCGAAGGCGCGCACGGTGTCTAAGATTAAAGTAGAGTAGGGCAGGTTTAAACCTGCCCTACTTGTTTTTTAGGGCTCGGTTTAAGCTTAACCTGCCAGATCTAACCAGGTTAAACTAACCTGGTTAGATCTGTAGAACACCTTTTTATACCCTCACCCATTAAAGCCCTTAACAACCTTTGTTTTTTGTGATAGAATACGACTCTACCTTTTCTTTAAAATCCTTAATCAGGAGGTTGTGTGATGAAACACAATATGGTTCCTCATGACGGAAATAGTGCGGTTGCGCATGTCGCGCATGCCACAAATGAGGTTATTGCTATTTATCCTATCACCCCGTCTTCCGCTATGGGCGAAATATCGGATGACAAGTCGGCGAAAGGCGAGAAAAACATATGGGGGACCGTCCCTACGGTTGCGGAGCTGCAGTCCGAAGGCGGAGCTTCCGGCGCCGTTCACGGCGCGCTGACAACGGGGGCGCTGACAACCACGTTTACGGCGTCACAGGGACTTCTCTTGATGATACCCAACATGTATAAGATAGCGGGGGAACTTACGCCTACTGTGTTTCACATAGCGGCCCGTTCTCTTGCTTGCCAGGCGCTGTCTATCTTCGGGGACCATTCCGACGTTATGGCGGCCAGAGCCACCGGATGGGGGATGCTTGCCTCCTCAAGCGTACAAGAAGCAATGGATTTTGCGCTGATCGCCCAGGCGGCGACGCTTGAATCAAAAATCCCGTTTCTTCATTTTTTTGAAGGGTTCCGCGTTTCACATGAGATACAGAAGATCGAGGAACTTAGTTTTGACGATATGAAGGCCATGCTGGATAATAAACTTATCTATGCGCATCGCAGATGGGGCATGAATCCCGAACACCCGGTGATCCGAGGCACTTCGCAAAACCCTGATGTGTATTTCCAGGGGCGAGAATCGGTTAATAAATATTACCAGGAGTGTCCGGCTATTGTACAGAAAGCCATGGACAAGTTTGCCAAGCTTACGGATCGCGCGTACAAGCTTTTTGATTATATAGGCACCAAGGACGCCGACAGGGTGGTCGTGATCATGGGTTCAGGAGGCGAAGCAGTTCACGAAACCATTGACTATCTTAATTCCAGAGGCGAAAAGCTAGGCGTGTTAAAGGTGCGGCTCTACCGGCCTTTTGATGCTAAAGCATTTATCAATGCGTTACCTTCAACCGTTAAAAGTATCGCGGTCCTGGACAGGACAAAGGAGCCCGGCAGTCTCGGAGAACCTCTTTATGAAGACGTAAGAACTGCTATAGGGGAGGCGATGGAAGAAGGTTATGCGCCTTTCAAAGAATATCCCGTGGTAATAGGCGGTCGTTACGGTCTCGGATCCGCTGAGTTCACCCCGGCGATGATCAAGGGCGTGTTTGATAACCTTTCGAAGAAAAAACCCAAAAAGCACTTTACGGTAGGAATAAATGATGATGTAACGGCGACAAGCCTTGATTACGATCCATCATTCAGCTCCGAGAGTGAGGATACCTACAGGGCGATGTTCTACGGCCTGGGAGCTGACGGTACGGTCGGGGCCAACAAGAACTCCATCAAGATAATCGCGGAAGAGACAGGAAACAATGCCCAGGGATATTTCGTTTATGACTCTAAAAAAGCTGGAGCTGTTACTATATCGCATCTAAGATTCGGTAAAAAACCCATAAGAAGTCCGTATCTTATAACAAAGGCGAACTTCCTTGCCTGTCATAATTTTTCGTTCCTTGAGAAATACGACATGCTTAAGAACGTGGTTGATGGAGGGACGTTCCTTCTTACTTCCATGCATGATAAAGATGCGGTGTGGAAAACCCTTCCTGCCAGAGTGCAGAAAGAAATAATAGATAAAAAACTCAAGTTCTATATAATCGATGCCGTAAAGATCGCTGAAGATATAGGTCTGGGCGGCCGTATAAACGTTATAATGCAGACGGCGTTCTTCAAGATAGCGCAGGTAATAGACAAAAAGGTGGCGGTTGAGGCGATAAAGAAAGCTGTCAAGAAAACTTACGGATCAAAGGGCGATAAAGTAGTTGATATGAACATCCAGGCGGTAGACAAGGCCCTTGAAAGCATTCAAGAAGTGGAAGTTCCGAAGGAATTCAAAAACACGGTAGAAGAAAAGCCCACAGTCAGCGATGATGCTCCGGATTTTGTGAAAGAAACCACTTCCAAAATGCTCCGCGCTGAAGGCGAGACGATAAAGGTCTCAGAAATGCCCGCAGACGGAACATGGCCGACATCGACCAGCCAGTACGAGAAACGCAATATAGCGATAAATATCCCCGTATGGAATCCGGAAACGTGTATCCAGTGCGGTAAATGTACGATGCTTTGCCCGCATTCGGTTATCAGGGCGAAGATGTACAGCGAAGTTGAACTGAAAAATGCTCCGGAAGGGTTTAAATATACGCAGGTTAAACCAAAACCCAGAGAAGGTTATGTTTATACACTTCAAGTTGCTCCGGAAGATTGTACGGGTTGCG
The DNA here is from genome assembly GCA_043816025.1 of Candidatus Omnitrophota bacterium. Taxonomy (GTDB): domain Bacteria; phylum Omnitrophota; class Gorgyraeia; order Tantalellales; family Tantalellaceae; genus JBDRIH01. The sequence goes on along the minus strand of JBDRIH010000065.1, from coordinate 41,647 downwards.
GGGTCTGTGTTCAGTATTGTCCCATGAAGGCGAAAGAAGCCATAAAGATGGAGCTTCAGGAGCCTTTAAGGGACAAAGAAAGGGACCGTCACAGGTTCTTTCTGAGTATTCCCGACACAGATGGCAGTCTTTATAACCGAAACGTAATGAACGGCATCCAGTTCGTCCGTCCGCTTTTCGAATATTCAGGAGCATGTGCGGGATGCGGTGAAACCGCTTATGTTAAGCTTATGACTCAGCTTTTTGGGGACAGGGCCCTTATAGCGAATGCTACAGGATGCAGCTCTATCTACGGCGGGAATCTTCCCACTACACCGTATTGCCAGCGTTCTGACGGACGGGGACCCACGTGGAATAACTCGCTTTTTGAGGATTGCGCCGAGATAGCTTACGGCATGCGTCTGACGTCGGATAAGTACACCGAATATGCTCACGAGTTAGCCGACAGGATAATCGCTTCCAAGGCCTGCAAGGACCAGACAAAGAAACTTCTGGAAGAGATGAAAACAGCTGACCAGTCCGCGCAGGAAGACATTGAAGCTCAGAGAGAACGTGTTACGGAACTGAAAGGGATGCTGAAGGTTTGCGACTCGCCGGACTGCAAGGAGCTTTTGTCGGTTGCGGATTATTTTATAAAGAGGTCCGTGTGGGCCCTCGGCGGTGACGGATGGGCTTACGATATCGGTTACGGCGGACTTGACCATGTTCTGGCATCCGGGAAGAACGTGAACGTTCTGGTCCTTGATACCGAAGTATATTCGAATACCGGCGGACAGGCTTCAAAGTCGACACCCATGGGTGCCGTAGCAAAGTTTGCTGCAAGCGGTAAGCCTATAGGGAAGAAGGATCTTGGTCTTATGGTGCTGAGTTACGGATATGTTTACGTAGCCAAGGTAGCGTTGGGAGCCGACCCCATGCAGACGCTGAAGGCGTTCATCGAAGCCGAGGCTTACGACGGACCGTCAATAATAATAGCGTATTCCCATTGCATAGCCCATGGTTATAATCTTCTCTACGGAGCAGACGAACAAAAGAAAGCGGTTGCTTCGGGGCATTGGCCGCTTTTCAGGTACAATCCAGATCTTTGCGCTGAAGGCAAGAACCCGCTTACCCTTGACAGTAAAGAACCTAGCATCAAGCTGGAAGACTATATTTATAACGAAAATCGTTACAAGGTCCTCCAGAAGACCGATCCGGAAAGGGCGAAACAGCTGCTCGATAAAGCTCAGATGCTGGTAAAGGACCATTATGAGCTTTACAAGTATCTTTCAGAAAGAAAGATCGGTATGTGCGAGACTGCTAAAGAAGAAGTTAAAGCTTCAGAATAATTTTTTAGTCAAGTGCAGTTAAGAATGCGGGCCCGTTTCTCTAGCGGGCCCTGTCTTTTTTAAGACTTCGGAACTACTTATGTTAGATCATGAACACCTGAGTAGTTACAAGACTTCTATGAAAAATAAAAGAATCGAACTGACAAAAAAAAGAAAGGGTCTTGCCAGACCGAAATGGATACGCGGCAGTGTTTCCTGGGATAAAAGGTTTGGCGAGGTTCGGGATGTTCTAAAGGGATTAAGCCTTAACAGTGTATGCGTTGAAGCGGCCTGTCCTAACAGGGGCGAATGCTGGCAGATGCGGCATGTTACGTTTATGATTATGGGCCAGGTTTGCACCAGGGCTTGCCGTTTTTGCAACGTTGCCGGCGGATCGCCCACGGCGCTTGATTCTTCCGAACCGCAAAACGTTGCCGCGGCCGTCGAGAAGCTTGACGTTAAATATGCGGTGATCACATCCGTGACCCGCGATGATCTTGAGGATAAGGGTGCCGGACATTTCATCAGGACGGTCAGAGAGATAAAGACAAATACCCCGCAGGTTTTGGTGGAAAGCTTAATTCCTGATTTTAGCGGCGATGCCGGATTGCTGAAAAGGATAGCTTTTTCGCAGGCGGAAGTGATAGCCCACAACATTGAGGTGCCCCGGAAGCTTTACCCGAACGTAAGGCCGAATGCGGATTACCGGCGGTCTCTCGATGTCCTTAAGATCCTTAACGCGAAGAAAGCCGAAGGGACGGACATACTGACAAAGTCTTCGATCATACTGGGTCTCGGAGAGTCAGAGGATGATATTTTTCGGACGTTAAAAGATCTGAAGGATGCGGGGGTGGATATAGTTTATATAGGGCAATACCTTAGTCCTTCGCGGGAACACTGGCCTGTTATGAGATATTACAGCCCGGAGGAATTTAAATCCTTCGAGGAGGAAGCTGTACGCATGGGATTCGGCGCGGTATGCGCCGGACCGATGGTCCGTAGTTCCTATCGCGCGCACGAGTCTTACAAAAACGCTCTTCTCCAGATCTAACCAGGTTAGATGTGTCAGGTTAGCAAGGTGGCTGGGCTACTCCGTACAGGGAGCCTCCCACACCGGGCGGAGGGACCCTGGTAGGAGTAGCCCAACCCACCTTATCTCTGGCAGGTTAGAAACCGTGTGAGCCTGCGAAGGCTATGAGAAGGTTCCCTGACTTCTTAGCGAGTTATTTATGTGGTCAGGACACCGTGCGCGCTTGCACGGCTAGCACAGAAGGGGCCGCAAGCCGAAGGCGCAGCGAAATCTTGACAAGGCGTTTGTATGGTCTATAATGAGAGCGAATATAACTGAACAGGCGTATCACATGTCTGAAATGGATCATAATTTGAAGAATACTCCTATTTACAGCCGGCATCTTGAAGCGGGGGCAAAGATGGTTCCCTTTTCGGGATGGAACATGCCTGTTCAGTATACTGGTATAATCGAGGAACATATCCACACCCGGGAAAAGGCGGGGCTATTCGATATCTGCCACATGGGCGAATTTTCCCTCAAGGGACCTTCTGTCCAAAAAGAACTGAATAGATTGGTGACTTGCCGCGTTGACGACATGCCTGTGGGAAGGTGCCGGTATGGATTTCTGCTTAATGATAACGGCGGGATAATAGACGATCTCATAGTATTCAAGACGGCGCCGGAAGAGTTTATGCTTGTGGTGAATGCCGGGACCGTTGAAAAAGATAAGAGATGGATCGAAACGCATATCGCTTACGGGACGGCCTTTAGCGATGAATCCGACAACACAGCTAAATTGGACCTGCAGGGACCTTCCTCCGGCGAAGTGTTGGGCCAGCTGATCGGCCGGCCTATTATTGAAGGGATTAAACGTTACTATTTCACCAATATCGAGATAAAAGGTGTTAATGTCCTGCTCAGCCGAACCGGTTATACCGGGGAGTTAGGCTACGAGCTGTTTTTTTCTAAAGAATATGCGGTAGAAATCTGGGATACGCTTTCGGGGTTCGAGGGGGTAAAACCGGTCGGTCTGGGTGCCCGTGACACCCTGCGTCTTGAGATGGGATATTCTCTTTACGGCAATGACATAGATGAAGACCATACACCTTTTGAAGCAAACCTGACCAAATTTGTTTTTTTGGAGAAAGACTTTATCGGCAGGGAGGCGCTTTTAAGACAGAAGGAGCAAGGCATCGAGAGGATCTTGACCGGGTTCATGTGCGAAGGCCGAAGAAGCGCCAGGAAACATTTTACAGTTTTAGTCGACGAAATGGATGCCGGAGAGGTGACAAGCGGCGCCTTTTCTCCATGTTTGAAAAAAGGTATAGGGGTGTGTTATATTAATAAAGGAGCTGCCTCTGGGGGGCGGGAGGTTACGCTTACCGACGGAAAGGCCGCTCTCAAGGCGTTTGTGAAAAGCATACCGGTTTATGAACGGACTTGGCCCCGACACTAATTATTTAATTAGAATAATTGGTGTCGGGGTAAATTCGTACATATGATTTACTCGCACTAGTGTGTTCGTAAATCATGTACTCATTTAAAGGAGGGGACGATGATACCTCAGGAACTGAAATATACTAAGGACCATGAATGGGTTCGCCTCGAGGGTAGTGAGGCGGTTTTCGGTATCACAGATTATGCGCAATCGGAGCTCGGGGACATTACTTTTGTCGAACTTCCCGTCGCCAGCGAAGTCAAACGATCTGAAAGTTTTGCGACAGTGGAATCGGTGAAAGCCGCAAGCGATATTTATGCGCCTGTTTCCGGGAAGGTCGTAGGGGTCAACGAAATCCTGCAGGACAAGCCGGAAACCATAAATCAGTCTCCTTACGGGGAAGGCTGGATATGCCGCATCAGTGTTGCCGACACCAGTGAGCTGAACGATTTGATGGATGCCGCCGCGTACGAAAAATATCTGGAGGAGTCCAAGTAATGAGTTATATCGCGCATACTCCTCAGGACCAAAAGGAGATGCTGGAGGTTATCGGCATCAAGTCCGGCAATATGGAGGAGCTTTTTAAAAGCATCCCGTCCGGATTACGTGCCCGTTCTTTCGACCTACCTCCCCGAAAATCCGAAATGGAAGTCGAAAGATATCTGCGGGATCTTGCCAAGAAAAATGCGACTAACCTGGTCACTTTTGTCGGCGGCGGTTTTTACGAGCATTATATTCCGGCCGCCGTGGATGCTATTACATCGCGTTCCGAATTCTATACCGCGTACACCCCGTATCAACCTGAGGCCTCCCAGGGTATGCTGCAGGCCATATACGAATATCAGAGTTGTATCTGCCGCCTGACGGATATGGAGGTGTCTAACGCTTCCCTTTATGACGGTGGGACCGCGTTGTACGAGGCGGCGATGATGGCGATACGCATTACCGGTAGGAACAAGATCATAATGGACGGCGGTGTAAGTCCGATATATCGCAAAATGATGTACTGTTACACCAGTAATCTTTCCATCGAATTTGTAGAGATCCCGGTAACCCACGGGCAAAGCAACCGGAGCGAGATAGATAAATATCTTGATGAGGAGACGGCGGCCATAATCCTTCAGAACCCGAATTTTTTCGGCGCCATCGACGATCACAGCGATATATCCGCGAAATGCCATAAACTGGGCGCGCTGGTCATAGAAAGTGTATATCCCATCTCTCTGGGTATCCTGAAAACGCCCCGGGCAATGGGAGTGGACATAGTGACCGGGGAAGGGCAGAGCCTTGGGATACCGCTTTCGTTCGGCGGTCCTTACCTGGGGTTTATCTCCACCAGGAAGGAATTTGCCCGTAAGATGCCCGGGCGTATAGTAGGCGCGACCACAGACGAGGATGGGCGCCGTGGGTTTGTCCTTACACTGCAGACCAGGGAACAGCATATACGCAGGGAAAAAGCCACTTCTAACATATGTTCTAACGAGGCGCTTTGCGCTTTACGCGCTTTGATTTATATGACGCTTGTCGGTAAAGAAGGCTTAAAGGAAGTTGCCCGGCTTTGTATGGAAAAAGCCGAATATGCGAAGAAAAAACTGGATGGGATCAAAGGCGTAGAAATCAAGAGGAGCTCGCCGACATTCAATGAATTTACCATGAAGCTTCCCAAAGACCCCAACGAGGTTATAGAGAAGATGGTGGAGAGAGGCTTTGAAGCCGGTTTCCCGCTGGGACGTTATTACGATGATATGAAAGATTACATGCTCGTGGCGGTGACCGAGAAAAGAACGAAGCAGGAAATCGACGCGTTTGCCGAAGCCCTGGAGGAGAGCTTATGGAGCTGATATTCGAGATATCCAAACCGGGCCGTAAAGGCGTTACCTTACCCGCTCTGGACGTTCCCGAAAGCGGAGGTATCGACCCAAGGTATAAGAGGGCGAAAGACGCCGAACTTCCATGCGTGTCGGAACAGGAAGTTGTAAGGCATTATACCAATCTGTCAAAAATGAATTTTGGCGTTGATGCTAACTTCTATCCGCTAGGGTCCTGCACGATGAAATACAACCCGAAATTTACCGAGAAGATAGCCGGCCTGGAACAGTTTACCGCGCTTCATCCCCTTAACCCCCAGCTTATAAAGGGAGGCATGCTTACGCAAGGGGCGCTGGAGATCATCAGCAACCTGGAAGACCTGTTGTGCGAGATTACCGGTATGGACGAGTTTACCACTCATCCCATGGCGGGCGCGCACGGCGAACTTGCTGGGATAATGCTCATCGCCGCTTACCACAGGCATAACGGCAACAGAAAAAAATACGTGCTTATACCCGATTCGGGACACGGTACGAATCCCGCGTCCGCGGCTATCGCCGGGTACGAGGTCAAGTCTATACGCTCCGATGCGAACGGGGTAATGGACCTCGACGAATTCAAGAATGCGCTGAACGATGAAGTAGCGGCGGTCATGTTGACATGCCCCAACACGCTTGGTGTATTCAATCCTCACATAAAGGAGATATCAGATCTAACGCATAAAGCCGGAGGGCTCATGTATTACGACGGGGCCAACTTTAACGCTATCATGGGAAAGGCGCGTCCTGGAGATCTCGGTTTCGATGTTGTTCATCTAAACCTTCATAAGACTTTCGCTACACCGCACGGCGGAGGCGGTCCTGGATCCGGCCCCGTAGGAGTAAAAAAGAATCTGATTCCGTTTTTGCCGATTTCCCGTGTCGTCAGGAAAAAGGACGGTACTTTTACCCTGAATTATGACGAGCCTCTTTCTATAGGGTACATATCCCCGTTTTACGGGAATTTTGCCGTTATGCTCAAAGCATATGCTTATATCCTCCTGCTCGGGAGGGAAGGGCTTATCGAGGTAAGCGAAAATGCCGTTTTAAGCGCAAACTATGTAAAAAGCCGTCTGGAGGAGTATTATGATATCCCGTATGACAAAGACTGCCTGCATGAATTTGTCTTGTCGGCGTCCCGCCAGGCAGCCAAAGGCGTACGCGCTATCGATATCGCGAAAGCCTTGATCGACAAGGGCATTCACCCGCCGACTGTCTATTTTCCGCTTATAGTTAAAGAGGCGATGATGATAGAGCCTACGGAGACCGAATCGAAAGAGACACTGGATGAGTTTATAGAGGTCATGATAGAACTGGCCCGCCTGGCGGAAGAGGACCCTGCTGCATTTAAAGAATTCCCGAAAACCACTCCTGTCCGGCGCCTGGACGAAGTCAAGGCCGCAAAGGATATGGATCTGTGCAGTCTTGGGTAACAGTTTAGTCCAGAGAAGAAACTGTCTGATGTGAGGGGCATATCCTGCGCGCGCTGTAAAGTTATCTCTTTTATTATCATACGTCAGGCGTAGTATATTCAAAGAAGTTTAAATTATTTTTATCCCATGGGGGAGATAACTTCACACCGTGCTCGGACATACCCATCACATTAGACGATACTCCCGTAGGCTAATCCGCTACACTGGAGCTGGGACATAAAAGATGAGACTTGTTGATTTTTCAGTCGATACCCCCGAAGAGACAATAGCCATGGATGAATTACTTCTTGTTAAAGCCGAATCCGGCCGGCTGGGGGAGACATTGCGTCTGTGGAGCGCGAAGGATTATTTTGTCGTTGTCGGACGCGCCGGCAGGACTTCGGAAGACTGTTTTCTCGACAGGTGCCGGGCCTGCGGCATTAAAATAATAAGACGCATCTCTGGCGGCGGTACGGTGCTCGAGGGGCCGGGCTGCTTCAATTATTCAGTTATTCTCTCCTATGACCGGGACAAAATGTACAGGGATGTAAGGGATTCCTATCGCCGCATTTTGGGGAATATTTCGGACATTTTTAAGGCAAGGGGATACGGAGTAGATTTTTTTCCGGTATCAGATCTTGCTCTGGGCGGGAAGAAAATTTCCGGCAATGCCCAGGCAAGGAAAAGAAAATATTTTCTCCATCATGGGACAATTCTCTTTGATTTTGATCTTGAGAAGATACCTTTTTTGCTCAGACATCCAGCCACGGAACCCGAATACAGAAAAGGCCGTGCTCACCGGGATTTTATTGCAAATATTCCTATACCGTCCGAGGAGTTAAAGGAACTGATCAAGTGTGCGTTTTCCCCATCCGAAGACGTATGGGAACCGGATCAGGAGGACCTCGAAGAACTGGACGCGTTGGTCCTGCAGAAATTCTCGAATGCCAAGTGGAACTACGCCTTCTGAAAAGGTTATAGTTTATCCCAGAGAAGAAGCTGCCTGATGTGATAGGCATATCCTGCGCGCGCTGTAAAATTATCTTTTTTATTAGCATACTTCAGGTGTAGTATATTCAAAGAAGTGTAAATTATTTTTATCCCATGGGGAAGATAACTTTACACCGTGCTCGGACATACCCACCACATCAGGCGGTACTTCTGTGAACTAATCTGCTACTTTGAAAGTGTCTGGTGTTATGGCTGGAGGCCGCCAAATATGATCGGAACGGCTTTTGCGAGAGCCGTTGAGCTTAAAGAACTTAGGGTTATTTCCGTTTTACCGTCCGCCAGGGACTCGAAAAAGATCCCTACCCGCGTGGTGTCGGTCTGCTTATGAAAACCGATAGCCACAATGTATCTTTTTTCCCGGTTGGACATGAAGATGGTCAGGCCATTGTTTTTTAGGATCTGGATGGTTTTATCGAACGCGGCGTCGCAGGAAAGAGAAAAGACCTTGTTTTTACCCTGGCTGCGCGCTGCCTCAAGATCTTCTATGTTTGTGCCTGCCAGTGAATATAGGTTATAGGAGGCACAGCCGGCAAGCAGAAAACTGGCCAGCACTAGAGGTAAGATAGTTTTAGTAATGTTTTTCATGGGACTAGTGTATTTTTAAAAATGATAACAGCTAAATTATATAACCAAAGTAGAGAAGGGTCAAGAAGTTGCTTCATCCTTTTTTCAAAGATGCCGCGTTATGCGCCGCGCGTATCGGTTCGGGTATTTTGTATCTGGGAGAGCAGGTAAGGATGATCTTTATCGCGGAAGACGTGTCCGCCAGATGTCCGGGGGATACAAATACACACTTGGTATTGTCGCGCGTCCTCAAAGCGGCGCCGAGACAGGCGCCATCGGTGTCCTTCATAAAAGAAAAGGAACCTTTAGCGCATTCTGGCGTGTTGTACGTGCCATAAAGGTGGCTCTTGGCCGAGCCGATGCTTGGTTTATTGAGGATAACGCCTATGTGCGAGGCAAGACCGATCCTGCGTGGATGGGCCAACCCCTGACCGTCGAATATAAAAAGGTCAGGAACTGTGTTAAGTTTTTTTACGCAGTCCAGTATTACCGGGCCTTCCCTGAAGGATAAAAGGCCGGGGATATACGGGAAACTTACCTTTAGATGGGATACCGCGGTTTCAATCCTTTCCAGGCTGGGGTATGAGAAAACTACTATTGCGGCTTTTGAGCGGGTGCCTTTAACCGAGACGTCCACCCCGGCCACAAGACGTATGTCTTTTATGCGCAGTTTTTTGGTGATTATTTTTTTGCGGAGGCGATTTTGGAGACGTATAGCCTCTTTAGGAGAAAGGTCCCATTTGTGCAGGTTCTTGTATCTCATAATATATTTCTAACCTGACAATATAGGCCGTTTCCCATACTCCTACCAGGGCCCCTCCGCTCCCTGTACGGAGCATGACAAACGGCCTAACCTGACAGATCTAACCAGGTTAGTATTTGACACCTAAGAAGTAATATTATAACATATATAGTCCAAATTTTAATATGAACTGGTCATTGTGCAAGGAGTGAAGAAAACTTATGAAAGATAAAAACATGGAATTGCTCAAGAAAAAGTGCGGGGAAGAAAACTTCAAAAAACTGACGGCTATAGAGAACCCCAAGGTGCATGATTTCGTGGCCAAATATGTCGCGTTATGCAATCCTGCGTCCGTTTTCGTACGTACGGATTCAAAAGAGGATGCCGAGTATATCCGCGCCAAAACCCTGAAAAACGGAGAAGAAAGACCTCTAAAAACAGAAGGACACACGATCCATTTTGACGGGTATTACGATCAGGCAAGGGATAAAGCCAACACCAAATATCTGCTTAGGCCCGACGAGGTTCTCGGTTCGGACATAAGATCCGACGATCGGGAAAAAGGATTGAAAGAGGTACATACGCTTTTTGAAAACGCGATGGCGGGCAAAGAGATGTATGTGTGTTTTTTCTGCAAAGGGCCGGTAAATTCTGTATTTTCGATTCTTGCCGTGCAGGTAACGGATTCCAGTTACGTGGCACATTCGGAAGACAGATTGTTTCGCCCCGGCTATGAACAGTTTATCAAAAACGGACAGTCGGCAAGATTTTTTCGTTTTTTACACAGTGCCGGTGTGTTGGAGAATAATGTAAGCCGTGATGTGTATAAACGCCGGGTATATATAGATCTGTCGGAAGAGATGGTTTACAGCATAAATACACAGTATGCCGGAAATACCGTAGGACTCAAGAAGCTTGCTATGCGCCTGGCCATTAAACGCGCTTCGGAAGAAGGGTGGCTTACCGAGCACATGTTTATTATGGGAGTTCACGGCCCCGGGGATAAACGGCGCACATATTTTACCGGCTCCTTCCCCAGCGCCTGCGGCAAAACCGCAACTGCCATGCTTGAGAGGGAAACGATTGTCGGTGATGATATAGCGTATTTGCGGAATATAAATGGAAAAATACGCGCCGTCAATGTAGAAAGGGGCATTTTCGGGATTATACGCGATGTCAGCGAAAATAGCGATCCATCTATATACAAAGCGCTGACCAGTCCGGGGGAAGTAATTTTTTCCAACGTCTTGATCGATACTGACAATGAACCGCGCTGGTTGGGCGATGGTAGACCGGAACCCGAAGAAGGAGTGAACTTCTCGGGGGAATGGATGCCCGGGAAAAAGGGCCCGGATGACAACGAGGTCTTTTTCGCCCACAAAAACGCGCGTTATACAATTCGTCTTAAGGATCTAGAAAATTGTGATGATAACCTGGAAAACCCGGAAGGGGTTGAAGTCGGTGGCATTATATACGGCGGCCGGGATTCAGACACAAACGTCCCCGTCACGCAGTCTTTTGACTGGACCCACGGGATATTGGTTCAAGCCGCTACGATAGAATCGGAGACCACCGCTGCCACATTGGGGAAGGAGGGCGTAAGGACATTTAATCTTATGGCTAATCTGGATTTTCTTTCCATACCTATCGGGAGATATATCCAGAATAATCTAGACATAGTCAAAGGTATCGAGAGAGTCCCGCTTATCTTTTTTGTAAATTATTTTCTACGCGGCAACAATGGGAAATACCTGAACGGAATTAAGGATAAGCATGTCTGGCTCAAATGGATGGAACTGCGCGTAAACGGTGAGGCAGACGCGATTAAAACTCCGGTAGGATTCATTCCGAAATATGACGATCTTGCCCCGTTGTTCAAAAAAGTGCTTGATAAGGATTATGGCAAAAATGAGTACGAAGAACAGTTCAAGCTGCGGATTCCCGAGACTATTGCGAAGATCGAAAGGATAAAAAATATCTATCACACAAAAGTTTTCGACACGCCGCATATTCTGATGAAAGCTCTGGATGATCAGAGAAAGCGCCTGGAAGAATGTCAGAAAAGCTGCGGCGATTACGTGTCTCCCTTCATTTTGGAAGAGAACCAGTAGCAATCTGGAGAATATTTTTATGGAACAGACGAAACCTTTGCTATCTTTAGACTTAGCCGATATACCTCTTATCAAAAAAGGTAAAGTGCGGAACGTTTACGATCTGGGAGATAAACTGCTTTTCGTGGTATCCGACAGGATCTCGGCGTTCGACGTTATCATGGCCAACGGGATACCGGACAAGGGTAAGATACTAAACCTTATATCCGCGTTCTGGTTCGATTTTATGAAGGATGTCAGCGAAAATCACATGATAACCACCGATATAGACCGGATCGTTTCCGCCGACAGGCGTCTTGAACCTTACCGGGATGTTCTCGACAAAAGATCCATGCTGGTAAAAAAAGCAACACCGCTTACTGTTGAATGTATAGTAAGGGGATACATATCAGGTTCCGGCTGGAAAGATTACCAAAAGACCGGTATGATATGCGGGATCAAACTTCCCGAAGGCCTAAAACAATCGGATAAACTTGAGAACCCCATCTTCACACCTTCTACCAAGGCCGAGGAAGGTCATGATATAAACATAACACAGGAGGCGGCGCGGAAAGAACTGGGCGATGAGACCTTTGAGTTTATAAAAGAGAAAAGCGTCCAGATATACTCAAAGGCAAGAGAGTACGCCGAAACCCGTGGCATAATAATGGCAGACACGAAGTTCGAATTCGGCAAAATAGGTGAGGAGATAATACTTATCGATGAAGTTCTTACCCCCGATTCTTCCAGGTTCTGGCCGAAGGACGACTACCAGCCGGGACGCCAGCAGAAAAGTTTTGACAAGCAGTTCGTAAGGGATTACCTGGAGACGCTGGATTGGGATAAGACCCCGCCCGGACCGGAACTGCCGGACGAAATAGTCACGAAGACCCGGGAGAAATACCTCCAGGCGTACCGTATACTCACGGGAAAAGAATTATAAATTGTGACAAAGCCACGCATCTTCAAAATAGATCCTCTCAACATAGATCTAGACCTCATAAAACAGGCCGTAGAAGTTATACATAACCGCGGCCTTGTCGCTTTTCCTACCGAGACTGTTTACGGGCTCGGCGCGAACGCGTTTGAACCCAGGGCGGTAACGGGTATTTTTGAGGCAAAAAAGCGTCCGCTCGACGATCCCCTGATAGTTCATATCACCGATCCGAAAGATCTTCATACTCTGGCTGAGGAAGTCCCGCCGGAAGCGGAAAGACTGGTGAGTCGTTTCTGGCCGGGACCGTTGACGGTGGTACTTAAAAAGAGGGAAGTAGTCCCTGATCTGGTAACCACGGGACTGGACACCGTTGCCATACGGATGCCATCGAACACGATCGCCAGAAAATTCATAAAAACCGCAGGCGTTCCCATAGCCGCGCCGTCGGCGAACATGTTCGGCAGGCCTTCGCCGACAACAGCCCAGCACGTTATTGATGATCTCGACGGTAGGATCGATGTGGTTCTCGACGGCGGCAGTACCGAGATAGGGATAGAATCCACCGTCGTGGAATTCATCGACGGACAGGTTGTGGTATTAAGGCCCGGCGGCATTGGAGTAGAAGAACTGCAGGAAATCGTCGGGGATATCGAGGTAACCGTTGAATCGCCAGATCAACAGAGGTCTCCGGGTAAGTACCCGAAGCATTATGCGCCGAACGCCAGGGTTATAGTTGTCGAGAACAGTTCACAGCAGGTGGAAGAGACTCTCTCCACCGCTTCGGACATTACTTCACGCGGCCAGAAAGTGGGTATTATGGCCAAACAGGAACACGCCGTCGAATACAGGGACTACGACGTTAAGGTACTGGGTTCCGAAGAAGACGGAAAAACCTGCGCCTCCAGGCTCTTCCATATATTGCGCGAGTTTGACGAAGAGAACGTTGACATTATAGTGGCCGAAGGTATTTCCGAAAAGGGGTTGGGGCTGGCTATAATGAATCGTCTCAGAAAAGCCGCGGGGTAAGGCGCTTAATTTTTGAAGTTCTCCGCCAGAAAATCCTGAAGTTTTTTATCTCCCGCTATATCATCATAAGAGAAGATGACCACACCAGCGGGGGAAAGTTCCCGTAAAGATATAAGCTGGGACTTGATCTGGTCGGGCCTCTCTTTCAGAAGGTACGCGCCTATACCGATATGTATTTTGTCATCCAGGCCAGGTAGTAGCAGCGAACCAGAGTTTAGTTCCATAAGCTTAGCGTCGTCAGTGTAGTTCATGGCGACGACATAGTCGGCGTATCCTTTACGCAGCCACACGGTCCAGTCCTGGAACGTGACGAAATATGCCCTTTCTATTGAAGGAACTATCGTACAGGAGACCTCCATGGAGTTTGTGGAAGCCCTCACGCGTTCGGACAGCTCACGCACAAGGCGGGTTATCGCATCTCTGCGCCAGTCGTCCCACAGTCTGAAGTTTTCCCGCGAGCGTTCCATAGTTTTTGCGTCCAGACCGGTTGCTTCTTTAAAACTTTTTAAGTTAGAAGCGCTGTAACCATAATTTATACCGTACGGGGTAAATCTTGACCCCGGAACAAAAGGCACAACTGCGGGGTATCTAATGTAGTCAAAGTGCACACCCGCCAGACCGGGATATTTTGTAACGATTTCTTCCGTTATGCTCCCCAGGTATTCTCTTACGCGACGGTCACCGGGTTCCAGAAAGATCTGGTTTTCGCGCATATAGTACTTATCCAGCTCATCCTTCTTGTCCGTCTGCATGGAAGACCTTCCGTACTGGTCCGTCGCAAGAACCTCTTCGCCGAATTTTTTAAGTATATTCGCGTCTTTGTTTTGGGCTATGCTCAGCAGATTCAGCCAGGCGTAGACTTTGATGCCTTGAACGCGCGTCCGGTCGATCAGATATTTAAGCGTGTCTTCGCCGGCCTCAGACATTATATTTTCATAAGCCGTCCTGTCGGTTATATCGGAATTATAATAGGCCTTATCGGCCCTGTAGACCTGGATATAAATATCGTTTATACCTGATTTTTTGCAGCACTCGATCAAACGGCCGGCGTTTTCTCTTGAGTACAATACCTTTTCCGGGGAGAAGACAGTTATCCAGACACCGAGACGCGGGTTTCCACCTGAAGGAACATCGGATATGCCGGCGGGGCATAAGGTGGCGGAGAACCAGAGGAAGATAAGGGCAGTCAGGAGTATGTTCTTTTTAGGCATGACAGTATAGTTATAGTATGGGTCAAAAGATATGTCAAGAGTGTTGCATAGACAAAACGGATCTGAGGCCTTTTTCCTGACGATGCGTTAACTCCTATCCAGGGAACCTTCTTATGGCCTTCGTGGGCTTGCACGGTTTCGTTCAGAAGCGATTTCTTAACGCTTTTTTTCTAACTTTTGAGGGGTGTTAAATAACTCCTCGCCCCGAACTATAGTTCAGGGCTCGTCAAACATATTTAACACTTTGTCCCTCAAAAGCTATAAAAAGAAGCTAAAATCGCAATTCACTCCAAAGGCCTCAGATCCGTTTTGTCTAAGAGAACCCCAAGGATGTTAACCTGCCAAATCTAACCAGGTTAGGTCTGGCAGGTTAGAAAGGCGGGTTGGGTTGTTCCGTACAGGGAGGATCCACACCGGGCGGAGGGGCCCTGGTAGGAACAGCCCAACCCGCCTTTCCGCTGGCGAGGTTAAAAACGTTGATTTAAGTTCGGGGAAATGTATAATAATAGTTACCCATATTTATGCCTGATAGGCTCAGGGGAGCGAAATGGCGGAAGTCCGACTCAACGTAAGATTATTGGAAAAAACAGATAACGCGCTGGCAGTTGTATACGCGGCCTGCCGGCAGTGTTATTCTCCCGAATTTGCCGGTGAGATATTCCAAAAAGCCCTCGACTCGGATGACCCCGCCAAGATAAAGGATTTCATCAGGAAAGTCATAGCAAGCGGTCATGAAAGCCCCCTCGAGCATGTTAAGTTCACCTTCGCCATAGAAGGTGTTTCCCGGGCGCTCACGCACCAGCTTGTCCGGCACCGCGTAGCTTCCTATTCACAGCAGAGCCAGAGATATGTTAAAGAATCGGATTTTGATTATATAACACCTCCCGCCTTCAAGAAAGACGACAGTTTAAACGAGAGATTCGTCCGCATGATGGAGGAGATCCAGAAGGGCTACAATGATATCCTGGAAATGCTTAAAGGAAAAGGCACCGAAGGGGAAATCGCCAATCAGGATGCCCGGTTTGTTCTGCCTCAGGCGGCGGAGACGAAGATCGTCGTTACGATGAACTGCCGTGAATTGAAACATTTTTTCGCGCACAGGTGCTGTACGAGAGCCCAGTGGGAGATACGCGCCCTGGCGGGCAGGATGCTCGAGATATGCGCTCAAGAACTTCCGGAGGTGTTTGCCGCCGCGGGTGCCAAATGCGAAGAACTGGGGTATTGCCCGGAAGGTACCAAGTTTTCCTGCGGAAAATATCCTGTCAAATCCGACGTTATAAAGAAGTAGATTAAAATCTATTCGCCCTCGTAATCTATCAGAGTCTTAGGATCGTAACGCTCGATCTTCTTCATATAATTCAAAAACGGTAATCCTATTATGGAAAAGATCCCCGCCACTTCGGCTTTCTGTCTTTCGACCATTATCGCTACGGCTTCAAGAGTTCCCCCGGTAGCTATGAGGTCATCAATTATCAGCCATCTCTTTCCAGGGATCAGGTCCGCTTTGTGTATCTCAAGTGTTTCTTCCCCGTATTCAAGGGAATAGGCTTGCTGCACTGTATCCCCGGGGAGCTTGCCGCTTTTTCTGGCCAGAACCAGAGGGAGGGATCTTTTTAGGGCAAAAGGGGCACCGAGTAAAAACCCGCGGCTCTCGATCGCGATGACGCCATCTATCTTGACGTCTTTGTAAAGGTCGTCCATCTTGCTTAGCACGAATTGAAAAGCTTCCGGGTTGGCGAATATACTTGTGACATCATAAAAGAGGATGCCTGGTTTGGGGAAATCCGGGACTTTACGAATTATTTTATCGAGATCCATTTTTACCTCCTCAACTTAGAACAAGCTGATAAACCGTTGGTGGAGCGACAGGAAGAGCCCGCCGAAGACCAGAGACACGATACCCATCAGCTTTATCAGTATATTCATAGCCGGGCCCGTTGTATCCTTGAAAGGATCTCCTACCGTGTCACCGACAACCGCGGCTTGATGTGTTTCTGTTCCCTTTCCGCCGAGGTTTCCTTCTTCGATCCATTTTTTTGCGTTATCCCATGCGCCGCCGCCATTAGACATCATGATGCCGAGCAGCACGCCGGAGACGGTAGCTCCGGCCAGAAAACCGCCAAGTGCTTCTACCCCGAGGATTATACCTACCAGAGCCGGACTTACTATCGCCACAACACCGGGGAGGATCATTTCTCTCAGGGCGCTTTTCGTGGCGATGTCGATGCATGTCTGGGTGTCAGGTTTGGCCGTACCTTCCATGAGGCCCTTTATCTGGTGGAACTGACGTCGGATTTCCTGTACGAGTTTATCCGCGGCCCTGCCGACGGCTTTCAACGTCATAGCGGATATGGAAAAGGGGATAAGGGCGCCGATAAAAAGGCCCGCGACGGGTAACGGTTTTACCAGGTCGATAGCTTTAAGGCCCGTTACTTTCTGAAACGCCGCAAAAAGGGCAAGGGCCGTAAGGGCCGCCGAACCGATGGCGAAGCCTTTGCCGATAGCGGCTGTTGTGTTTCCGAGGGCGTCGAGCTTGTCCGTGATAGTCCGGACTTTTTTGTCGAGCCTGGCCATCTCCGCTATGCCCCCGGCGTTATCAGCGATGGGCCCGTAAGAGTCGGTCGACATGACGATACCTATCGTGCACAGCATACCGACGGCCGCAAGACCAATGCCGTA
Source organism: Candidatus Omnitrophota bacterium (assembly GCA_043816025.1). Taxonomy (GTDB): domain Bacteria; phylum Omnitrophota; class Gorgyraeia; order Tantalellales; family Tantalellaceae; genus JBDRIH01. Next base: position 24,371 of record JBDRIH010000065.1, on the reverse strand, counting down.
AAGCTGGGCGAAATGATAAGAGACCAGCAATGCCGCACTTATAGTCAGGACGGGCAGGATGGTGCTTTCAAACCCGACGGCCAGGCCCGAAACTATTGTAGTGGCCGGACCCGACTGGGCGCTTTTGGCGATCTCTTTTATGGGGTTGCCCGATGTATAATACTCGCTTTCCACGCCGATCAGCACCCCGGCGCCCAGACCCGAAAGGATCGCCCAGAACTGGCTGAGCTCGCCGAACAGTGTCCTTGAGGCCATGTAAGACCCCGCCAGAAAAATCACGGCGGATACAAGAGTGGAATTTCTCAGAGCGGTTTGCGGGTTGAGGTTTTTCAGAAAATTAATCGATAGAACACCGAACATGGAAGCCACCAGCCCGATGGAGATCAGTATTATAGGAAAAGACATCGCAGCCAGCGGGTTTGCCATTAGGGCTCCGATGGCCATTGTTGCTATTACGGATCCGACATAGGATTCGAAAAGATCCGCTCCCATCCCGGCTGTGTCTCCGACGTTGTCGCCGACGTTATCCGCGATGACCCCGGGATTGCGGGGGTCATCTTCCGGTATACCGGCTTCGATCTTGCCGACGAGATCGGACCCCATATCCGCGGCTTTGGTGAAAATACCGCCGCCTACACGCGCAAAAAGGGCTATGGAACTGGCGCCGAGGGCGAACCCCGTGATGATCGCTGTGTCTTTGGTTACCATGAACCATATCCCGACACCGAGCACACCGAGGGAGGCAACGGTTATACCCATGACAGACCCACCCTTGAAAGCGACACTGAGCGCTTCGGCGGCACCGGAGACCCTGGCCGCTTCGCAGGTTCTCGCGCTGGATCTGGTAGCCGCTGTCATGCCGATAAAACCGGCCAGCATAGAACAAAAAGCGCCCGAGACGTAGGCGATCGCCGTGTGCAGGGAAAGGAAGCTTGCGATGATAATGAACATCACGACCACGAAAATGAGGATTATACGGTATTCGCGGCTCAGGAAGACCATTGCGCCTTTATGAACTTCATGTGCGATATCCCGCATGGTCTCAGAACCCTCAGGTTTTTTTAAGAGAAGCAAGAACGTTATTAAGGCGAACAAAAGGCCCGCGACTCCTAGTATAGGGACAATTATCATAGGTTACTCCTTATTTTAGTGAGCACACAATCTTAGTGAGCACACAATTTTAATGAGCACACAATAACATAATCGGCATGAATTTTCAACAGCAAAAGCGGAGTCAGCTGATGGCTTCCTTGATATACTGGAGGATCTCGTCGGGCCATATAAACTTTGAGAGGACTTTATTCGCACCTTCTTTCTTTGCCTGGTCGATGAGCTCATTGGATATGAAAGCGGTAAGCATAAAGATAACGGGATTAGGGTTGATTTTTTTTATGTTTTTCAAAAGCTCCAGACCGTTCATGTTAGGCATCTTATAGTCGATGATAATGAGGGAGAAGTCTTTGGCCTTAATCATTTCCAGAGCCTGAAGGGGATCGGTGGTGTAGCTGACGTTATAATCGGAGTCCAGCGTCAGGACATCCGCCAGGGACTCGCACATGTCCTTATCGTCGTCTACAAGTAATATATTTGGTCCTTTTTTTCTTATCATTTTACTAACGTTTTCACGGAAGGCAGTTCTACTATAAAACATGTGCCTTCTTTGGTCGTCTCCTCCAGATAGAGCCGGCCACCATTGGCTTCGATTATGGATTTAGAGATGGGCAGGCCAAGCCCCGTGCCTGTTATTTTGGTGCTGTAAAACAGGTTGAATATCTTGTTTTGCGCGCCGTCCATTATGCCGCCCCCCGTATCACACATACGGACGTTCACCTTCGTGTTATCCGCGGACGGGAACGCTTTGATCGTCAGTTTACCTTCCTTGCCCATGGCCTGTACGGAGTTCAACAAGATATTCCGAAAAACACTGTAAAGCTGATGGAAATCCATAAAAACCTGCAAGAGCTCCTCTTTTTCGAAAGAAACATCATTTTCGATGCCCTCCGGCATCCCTATATCTTTGAGGACTTCCGCGATGGCTTCCTTCACCGAAACGGTTGTGGCCATCTCGGCTTTAACGCGGGAGTAACTCAAAATACTTTCGAGTATGTTACTGGAAAGCTTTATCTTATCCTCCAGCACGCGAAGTCTTTTCTCAAACAGTTCCCTGTTTTCGCTCCCTTCTTTGCGCAGAAGGAATACGGAGTTGTTTATAATACTTAAGGGAGTCCGCAGTTCGTGCGCGATCTGGCCGGCCAGTTTTCCCAGTACCGCCAGTTTGTCTTTCTCAACCATTCTCTGGCCCATTAACTGGATCTGTCGGGTTTTCGCTTTTACTGTGGCCTCAAGCGATGTTGCCCAGAGCAGCCCCATAAGCAGCAGTAATATGCCCGTTATGCCGCCTATAACCATAGAGACCATTTTCCAGGGAAAAGGTTCCACAAGCCGGATGCCAAGCCATTTCCTTTCAAGTTTCTTCAGGGTGCCGTTTTCTTTAAGCACCGTCACTCCGTAGTTGATGTCTTTTAAAAGTTCGGTTTTGCCTTTTTTGATCGCCAGTGAATATTCGTAAACGGGACCCACAGCGGCGCCGACGATTTTAAGGTCATGGAGTTTCTCCTGCTGGATGTAGTACAAGAGCACGCGCTTTTCCGCTATGACAGCCGTGACTTCGCGGTTTTTCAACTTATTCAGGGCCTCGGGGATAGATTTCACCTCGAGCAGTCTTATTCGTTCATTTTTACGCAGTTCGTCTGCGATGAGACTCGCTTCGTGTACGGCTACTACCGTACCCTCGAGTGATTTTACGGAATGGACGTAGCTGTTACTTGATTCGACGAATATGGCGAACTCGACTTCAGATACAGGTTCCGAATAATCCGCGTAGTTCATGCGTTTTTTGTATGCCGCCGCGCCTATCAAGCCGTCGACCTTTCCCGCCCGTAACTTAGAAAGGCATTCTTCCCAGGGCATCAGTTGTATTGTGATATCTTTATTGATAGTGGCGGAAAGTATCTTTATAAGGTCAACGCAATAACCAGCTGGGCGCCCATCCGAAATGTAAGAATACGGGGCAAATTCATCATGCCCGGCGAATACAAGCGTTTTTTTGGACGCGTGTCCTTCAGGCAGCAGGGTCTCCGCCGGTTTATGCGCCTGTTCACGCGCTAGGCGCGCTTTTTCTTCGGCGTTTTTCTCAGCCGCTATTTCCGTTTGACGTGCGGAAGGCGCTTCGATCTGAGGTTTCTCCTCGGCCAGTATTTCTTTTGGAATGATAAAACCGGTAAAAGCGGAAACAAATGCCAAAAACACAAAAATAGAGAGAATCTTCTTCATGCTAAATACGGGACCTGCCCTCCAAGAAGGTTTTTAAGAAATTAATGATAATGTTATTCCTAATTATATATTGCTAAGGGAAGTTATGCAAGTTCATTTGCTCTTAGGGGGTGGAAATGTTACAATAAAATTCCGTAAGTTCAGTCGGTTTAACAGGAAGAAAGGAATGTTTAATATAGAGGGACGCAGGAGGCAGCTCCTGACAGCCGTCGATCTGGCTACGCACCTTATACTCGCGTTCATGCTTGCCGGGTTTTTTCGCAGACTTACGCTCGGGTGGGCATGGCCCGTCCTGGGTTTTACAGGAGGGGTTCTAATAGACCTCGACCATTTTATCGACTATTTCTTCTATTATGGTTGGAGATTCGATCTGGGTGACTTTTTTAACCATAGATACAAGGATTCGGGAAGGTGTTATATCATCTTTCATTCGTGGGAACTGCTTATTGCCCTGTGGGTGTTTTCCGCCGGGGTTCTCTGGATCACTCCCGTGGTGACAGGTATGACGGTGCATGTTTTAACGGATTATCTTTTTCACCCCCAGCTGGGAGTTTTGCGTTTATCCCTCTTGTACAGGTGGCGGCACGGGTTAAAGCGTGGGAGAATTAGTTTTAACTGCCGATAATTTTAGAGTATAATTGAAATCTAACCAGGTTAAACTAACCTGGTTAGATTTGGCAGGTTAAGGTCGTTTGACATGCTCCTACCAGGGAGCCTCCCACACCGGGCGGAGGGGCCCTGGTTTTTGATTTAAACACGACCTTAAGTTCTATCTATACGGGAGTGTGGATGCTAAAATGATAAACGAAAACGCTATAAAAGCCGTATTTATCAGTTCATTGAAGCTTAGACCCTCGGAATCCTGTCTTATCGTCACGGACACCGTCAAAGAACCGATAGGGCGCGCTTTTTATGAATACGCAAGAAGCATAACTCCCAGGGCGAAGATCGCGGTAATTGAGCCGACAGAAGAGCACGCTAGCGAACCGCCGGCAGATATCGCCGAAGAGATGCTAAAGTATGACGTCCAGCTGCTTGTTACGGAAAAATCCCTCACGCATACCCGTGCCAGGATGGAAGCCACCGCCGGAGGCGCCAGGGTAGCGACGATGCCGTCTATTACCGAAGATATCGCGAATCGGTGTCTTGATATAGATTATGACGCTCTTAAGGAGGAATCGAACCGCCTTTACAACGTTCTGAAGCAAACTTCCGAAGTACATGTAACGACGGAGCTAGGCACGGACATCAAGTTTACGGTAGGAGCAAGCGGATTTTTCGGAAAAGACGGCGGTTCGTTTGATTACCCCGGGGCTTTCGGGAACCTTCCGGAAGGGGAAATATCTTTTTCGTCGGAGACGTGCGACGGAGTTTACATTGTCGATGCTTCGTTTCCGGACCTGGGCCTTCTGGACTCTCCTCTTACGTTTAAGGTTGCGGGCGGCACGGTATATGAGATTACGGGAGAACGATCCGGCCAGGTCCTCGAACGCCTGGATAGAGTAGGGCCCAAGGCTTATCGTGTAGCGGAACTGGGCATTGGCCTCAATCCCAAAGCGAAGATAATCGGCAATATCCTGGAAGACGAAAAAGTCATAGGAACCGTACATATAGCCGTCGGTAATAATCTCTCCTATGGTGGTGACAACGACGTACCTTTGCATCTTGACGGGGTGCTTACCGGTCCCACGGTCTATGTCGATAGCAGACTGCTCATGGAAAAGGGACGATTTATTTGAAAGTCACCCCATTAATAGTATACTGTATTATATAATATTATTACTTTGATAGATATCCCGGGATATGGCCGTCTACCATACTCCGCACAGGGGAGGTCCACACCAGGCGGAGGAGTCCTGGCCAAACGAAATCTAACCAGGTTAAACTAACCAGGTTAAACTAACCTGGTTAGATTTGGTAAGATTTGGTAGATTAGGGTCATTTGCTATGCTCCGTACAGGGAGCCTCCCACACCGGGCGGAGGGGCTCTGATAGAGCATAGCAAACAACCGTTACGTTAAAAGACGCCGAGTTAAAAAATGAAAAATAAAGTAGTAGCTATAGTGCTGGCCGGCGGTACCGGCGTACGTATGGGGAAAGCTGTTCCTAAACAATTTCTGGAAGTAGCTCATAAACCCATCATTGTTCATACTCTCGAACACTTTGAGAAGAGCGATCTGATCTCGGATATAGTAGTCGTCTGCCACGCCGAACATATAGGGGATTTAGAGAGTCTGGTAAAGAAAAGCGGCATTAAAAAAGTATGCACAATAATCCCCGGGGGGAAGACCCGGCAAGAGTCTTCTTTTGCCGGCATAAAGAGTTGTCCGCCTGACACGGAATTTGTCCTGATCCACGATGCCGTCCGTCCGTTCGTGAACGATAAGATCATAAAAGACGTGTTCAATGCCGCCAAAAAGTACGGCGCTGCGGGGCCAGTGATAGACGTCGAGGACACCATAATAGAGGAGAAGAACGGTTTCATCAAGAGCATCCCCGACCGAAGATATCTCAAGCGCATCCAAACCCCACAGGGGTTTTGCTATGAAACTATCCTCAAATCTCACGAGCGAGGGGTAGAGAATAATTTTAAAGATGTTTCTGATGATTGCGGCTTGGTTATTTCAATGAAGAAGCCGGTGAAATTGGTAAAGGGTGATCCGTTGAATTTTAAAATCACCAACCAACGTGACATGTTTTCGAAATAATGCAAGGGGTTTGATCATGCATGATGTGGGGGGAAGGAATCTTGGTGACATAATAGTCAGGAATACAAGGTACAATTTTCTTTTGAAAATTTGGGAAATTGTCGCAGTCTTGCTCCTGACCCCTTATATATTGTCCCATATCGGAATCGAAAGATACGGGATATGGGCTATTGTTACCGTGGTAACAGGCTATTTCGGATTGCTCGATCTCGGCATAGGGTCGGCTTATGTAAAATACATATCAGAATGCTATACCAATAAAGATTATAACGGCTTGAATGGGATCGTCAATACCGGGTTCTCGTTTTACCTTGTACTTTCCGTAGTTATCAGCCTCCTTGCTTTTTTTTCCATCCATCCGCTCGTGAGCATATTGAAAATCCCGGCTGGCATGGAAAAAGAGGCATCGTTTGTGATAATTGGCGGAATATCGCTTTTTGGACTTTCCGGTGCTATTAGCGTATTTTCAGCGATCCAGGCAGGGCTTCAGAGGATGGATGTTTCCGTAAAGATTTCCTTGTTGTCTTCAGTGATCAATGTGCTGGGCATCATTTTTGTGCTTGGGAAAGGCATGGGTCTTATAGGATTAATGCTGAACAATATTTTTGTTTTCATAATTGCCGGCATAATTAACGTTATAGCGGCCTACAAATTACTGCCAAGTTTGGTGTTTGCCCCGTTTGTGAGAATGAAATGGGATGTTTTTATAAAGCTTTTACGTTTTGGTTATAGAATGCAGATAGTTCGGCTTAGTGAGCTTGTGGTATTCCAGACCGACAGACTATTGATAGCTGTTTTTTTTGGCGTAAGAGCTGTGGGGATATATCAGATCGGGGTCACATTAGTGAATTATGCCAGGCAACTGCCGCTTTTTTTGATCCCAGCTGTTTTGCCTGCCGCATCTGAAATATCAACCAGGAAAGATGCGGCCAAGCTGGCGGAACTATATCTCAGGGGATCCAAATACCTTTTTGTTATTGCCGCTCCGATAATGGCATTGCTGATAAGCCTTGCGAATCTAATAGTAAATCTATGGGTCGGGAATGGCTATGAAACTTCGGCCGCAATCGCTCGACTTCTGGCGATAGGATATGTGGTAAATGTCACTGCAGGCATGGCATTCACGGTAGGAATGGGCATAGGTCTGACGAAAATGCTAAGCCGGTCAGCTGCAATAACAATGATCATAAACTTAATCTTGAGTATATTATTATTAAAACTAATAGGTTTTTACGGCGTGGCGATTGCCACTTCTGTAGCGCTGATAATAGGACCGGTGTATCTTTATTTTGAATTACACAAACATTTTAATATATCTATCAGGGAATTGCTGAGAAGTGTGGTTTATAAGCCGCTTTTGGCTTCGGTTGTGGCTGGGCTATCCGCGTATTGTATGCAAATATCTTTCCTTGCCACGCAGATGCCCGGCAAAGGAGAACTTTTAGTCAGGTTTTTATCGTGCGGCGCGGTATTTCTATTTGTATACATGACAGGAATAGTCGTTTTGAAGTGCCTGGACGAATACGATTTTAACTTGATCCGGAAACAGTTTACCTTCCCGCGGCAGGTTGGTAGATGAGCCCCGTGGTAACGGTTCAAGAAAAGAATGGGAGCATGAGAAGATGATAGCGCCATCTGTTATGCCAGAAAGATATATTGAATGGAATAGGTCAAACCGCGCGCCTTTTGGCGCCTGGTGGTGGAGAAGGTTTTTTTATCCAGGGAAGAGATTGAGTAGGTTCTTGTGGCCGAAAAGGATGTCTTTGCCATCTTGGGCTATGCGTCTTGTGGGGCCGTTCGGTTTCCAGACCAACAGCGATTCGCGTGTTTTTGAGTACCCCTGGTGCTTTTTTACAGCCGAGTTGATCCAGGGAATGAAGGTGCTGGACTTCGGTTCCGGCGGGGCGGGGTTCCAGTTCGCCTTAGCCGCATCCGGCGCGGATGTTACCAGCGTGGACCCTTTGGTGAACATAGTGCCTGGCAGCGGATGGCTGTCATCGGAGAACGAAATAAGGCGTCTTATCGATGTGTTTGGCGGTAAGATAAATTTCATCAGGGAGCATATAGACCGGGCAGGCCTGCCCGAGGCGTATTTTGACAGGATATTTTCCGTGTCGTCAGTGGAGCACATACCGTATGCCCAGGTAGCCGGTGTAATGAAAGAAATATGCCGGTTATTGAAGCCCGGCGGCATTTTTGTTGCGACGGTAGACCTTTTTCTCGACTGCTATCCTTTTTCCGAGAAGACATCCAACGTGCATGGGTCCAACATATCAATAAAAAAGCTTATCGACGACAGTGGGCTTTGCCTGCGTTCTGGCAGAACTGACCAGCTTTACGGTTTCCCGGATTTTTACCCAGAAGAGATAGTGGGGCGGCTGGGTGATTTTTTGACCGTGGTATGCAGTGGGAGCACTATTCTTACGCAGTGTTTTGTGTTTGGAAAAAGCGTGTGAGCTTTGCTTATGGGGGGACAGATGAAGATAGCGGTGTGGCATAATTTGCCTTCCGGAGGCGGGAAACGGGCCTTATATTATCATGTCAAAGGACTGGTTGAAAAGGGGCATAAAGTTGAATCGTGGTGTCCGCCGACGGCAGACCAGTCTTTCATGTCTTCTTTAAGTGATATTGCGCCGGAACACGTTGTTCCCTTTGTTTGGGAGCCGGTCAGGTCTGTAAACCCCGTCGTGATGTGCTCTAATTTTCTGAAAAAGATAAAGGCTATGGATAAGCATTGTAAAATGTGCGCCCAAGAGATAAACAGCGGTGGTTTTGACATCCTTTTTGCGAATTCCTGCACCTTTTTTAGATCTGCACCGATAGGCAGGTATGTGGATCTCCCCAAAGTTCTTTATCTCCAGGAACCATATCGGTGGATCTATGAAGCTTTACCTGAACTGCCGTGGCCGGCTTTACCAGACCCGGTTACGCTCAGGGAATTTTTGATTTACCCTTTTATTTTCATGAGAGATCTAGGAAGGGTACAGCTTCTCAGGGTACAAGCTAGAGAGGAGATAACAAACGCGAAGGCTTTTGATATGATTCTGGTGAACTCGCTTTTTAGCAGGGAAAGCGTACTCAGGGCCTATGGGATTGACTCAAAGGTTTGCTATCTTGGCGTAGATACGGATTTTTTTAAGCCGATCAAAATGGATAAAGAAAGATTTGTTGTAGGTCTTGGAGGAATATATTTTGGAAAAGGGATAGAAAGTTCTATTCGGGCGATAGCGGCGATACCTGAAGATAAAAGACCGGAAATCATATGGGTGGGGAATTTCTCTGACGCGAAATATCAGCGCGAGATGGAAAACCTGGCTAATGCTTCAGGGGTAAAAATATCTTTTAGGATCCGTGCATCCCAAGAAGAGGTGTTGGATATTTTAAATCGTGCGGCGGTCATGATATACACACCAAGGCTGGAGCCACTGGGTTTGGCTCCTCTTGAAGCGAATGCCTGCGGAACCCCAGTTGTGGCGATAGCGGAAGGAGGAGTTAGAGAAACCGTGAAAGACGGGGTAAACGGATTTTTGGTAAATAACGATGACCCCGTTCTTTTGGGCCAGGCGGTATTGCGCGTTTTAGAGGATGGCGCCTTGCTTCAGCAGATGAGCAGAAGATGCAGGGAGCATGTCTTGTCCAACTGGACCTGGTCGGCCTCCGTAGATTGCCTGGAAAAGAATTTTTCAGACGTTTTGAAAATGCGGGGTAGATAATAAGTGCATTGTTTTGATACGCATGAAAAGCCCCAAAGATGTAAATAGGCGTTTTGTATTATGTTGCTAACAAATAGCATGAAAGCAGCCGTTAAAAATATTATTCCAGGACCATGGTCGGTCTTTGTCGGTGATTATATTGAAAAATCAACCATTATGCGGAATTTTAAAAAGATTTTTACGTTTGTCGCGGATATAGGCCCTTTAATGGCGCTGGATAAGATGATAAAGAACAACCAATTGAATAATGTCAGTATCTATTCGATGTTTAAAGATGTTGGCGATGCTTTTTGGCTCTGGCTGTATACGTCAGGCTATTATAAAAGGCCCGTCTTGCACGGGATAATGCCGAACATGCCGGAACAAAGTCTGCAACTCCAGTTCACTGGCTGCAGCGGTAATCTGACTTTGAGAGAGGCTTTTTTATTCTATAGATTTGTCAAGTCGACAGCCAGACAACATGGAATTGTTATAGGTCCTGGAATAAAGATCCTGGATTTTGGATGTGGATGGGGAAGGGTTGTTCGGTTTTTTCTTAAAGATTTGCCCGCATCAGACCTGTATTGTAGTGATTGCGATGGAGAAATCGTTGATGTCTGCCGGAAGTTGAATCTAAAAGTCACCCTTTCTATAAACAACCCATATCCTCCTATTGAGTTTGAAGATAAATCTTTTGACATAATTTATTCGTATTCCGTTTTTTCACATTTGTCGGAGGATGCGCATAAACATTGGCTTGCTGAATTTCAAAGAATCCTAAAGCCGGGCGGGGTTTTTATAGCGACCACACGACCCAGAGATTTTGTTTTTTGGTGTGAGAAAACCAGAAAGATGGCGAAGGTGCCGATTTCTGCCCAAGGAGCGGCCATGGCTTTCTTGAATGCCGAGGAAAAGCTCAAAGAATATGATGACGGCAAATATATTTATGACCCAGTAGGTGGCGGAGGGATAAGGGACGGATCGTTTTACGGTGAAACTTGCATACCTGAAAAATATATTAGAACGGAATGGACAAAATATTTTCGGCAAGTAGATTTTATATATTACAAAAAGCACGGATATTTTAACCAAAATGCAATTATAGCCCAAAAATAAAGTATTTTTAAAAACTCAGCGTGTGAATTGTTTACTTACACGTTCTCTTATGGTTATAGCAAGAAAGATCAGGGCAGTGATATCTAGGGCGAATCTCTGGATGTTTTAATTAGCTGAACGAGATGAGGGGATGGAGAGCAGGATGGAAAAGCAGAAAGTGCGGCTAATAGCTTTTTTTCTTCCACAGTTCCACCCCATACCTGAAAACGACGAATGGTGGGGAAAGGGCTTTACAGAATGGGTTAACGTCAAGAAGGCTAAACCGCTTTTCCCGGGGCACTATCAGCCGCACATTCCAGGGGAACTCGGTTATTATAATTTATGTGACCATTCCGCAAGAGAAGCCCAAGCCTCGCTTGCCAGAGAATATGGGATACATGGCTTCTGTTATTATCATTACTGGTTTAACGGAAGGTGTTTGTTGGGGCATCCCTTTGATGAGGTTTTGAGCTCCGGCAAACCCGACTTTCCGTTCTGTCTTTGCTGGGCCAATGAGAATTGGACAAGAAGGTGGGATGGACGGGACAAGGACATTCTTATAGAGCAGAGGTACAGTGAGATGGATGATAAGGAACATATCAGATGGCTTATGAAGGCATTTAAAGACGATAGATATATAAGAGTTAATGGCAAACCCATTTTTCTTGTATACAGGGCAAATAGAATAGCCGACCCGGTAAGGACTACGTCGATATGGAGAGAAGAAGCGCGCTGCGCTGGAATTGGCGAGCTCTTTCTGTGCAAGGTTGAGAGTTTTCCTGATGAGTTTGATTTGCCTGGGCGGCTGGGATTTGATGCAGCAGTCCAGTTCCACCCAACTATAAGAGGGGTTTCATTCTTAAGGCGATTTTTGAGCCGGTCGAAGGGTTTGGTGAGCTTATTAGGGTTCAATAGCGGTTATTTGAACAACGGTATTTATTGTTATGATGATTATGTCCGGCGTATAATGTCCATTTGCGAACCTGCGTATAAAGAGTTTCCATGCGTTATGCCTGGATGGGACAATTCCCCAAGACGGAGAAAAAACGCAACTATTTTTATCCACAACACTCCAGAAACATACGGTAGATGGCTTAAGTCGGCCATAGAAAGCTCATTAAAAAGTTTTCAGGGTTCCGAAAGGTTGGTTTTTATTAATGCTTGGAACGAATGGGGAGAAGGGAACCATCTTGAGCCTTGCCAGAAATGGGGCAGGGCTTATTTGGAAGCCACCAGGGACGCTGTCCTAAAATTTTCTGAGCAACAAAAATAGCCTTTCAAGTATTGCTATACATTTATAACAGAGTTAGGCACATTTAGAAAAGTCTCTCGCTAATGTGTGTTTGGTTTCTAGCGTGGCGGAAAAAAGGTCGATATAAACCATGTATCCTAAGGTCGCGATAATAGTTCTTAACTGGAATGGATTTGATGATACAGTAGAATGCTTGGAGTCTGTGCAAAAGCTGAATTATAATAATTATAAAGTTGTTCTCGTGGATAATGGTTCAGATAATGATGAGGGCAGCAGACTCAAGGGGATGTTCTCGGATATATGTTTGATCCGGAACAAGACAAACAGAGGATTTGCGGGCAAAAACAATGATGGTATAAACTGGGCATTGAAGAATGGGTTTGAATATATAGTTAACCTTAACAATGATTGTATCGTTGAGAAAGACTGGCTTTTCAATCTTGTTAATGGCTTAAGATCAGTTGATGCAGATTTTGCTTCTTCAAGAATTATGTTTTATCCTGAAACCGATCTGGTTTATTCGGATGGAGATGCGCTTTTATTGAATGGGTTTGGAATAATGGTAAATTATAAGAGAAAGTATGAAGGAAAGAATGAGAAGAGGCCGATTTTCGGAGCCTGCAGTGCTGCCTCAATTTATTCCGGAAAATGTCTTCAGAGTGTAAAAATAAAAGGGAATCAATTTTTTGACGATTTGATGAGAAAGGTCGAGGCAGCGTTACCCGACGTAGAATGCAAGATACAGATAAATATATGAAGATAGCCTTTATTAGACATTCACTTTTGAGCCGTGGTGGAGACTTGATGATCCTGGAATATGCGGGTTATCTTGCTGAAAACGGTCATGATGTTACGATATGGCCAGTCAGGCACAGTTAACCTGGAATACTCCGGGGTGTGAAGGACTTTTTGTTTGTAATACCTGGGGGGAATAGAGGCGGCATATAAATGGGAAAGAAGAGAAAAAAGAGACAGAGACAATTGATGGAGGAGCAGGCTAAATCTGTTATGCCTGAAGTAAAAAAGAAGTCCTTTCTTCAAGAATTCTGCCCGATATTAATTATTATTTTACTTATTTTAGCAGCTGTTCCACGGATCAAAGCTGTGCAAGATCCTCCTGTTAGAAGTTTTGATGAGGGATTATATAATTATGTGGGAACCCAACTTAAATACCAGCCGTTTAATTATTCTTCAAGCGGATTTTTTAAGATAATGTCGCCGCATATACATGATAAAAAGGAATGGGAGCGTGTAAAAAGATATGTGGATGTTCCGCTATTTAAACATCCGCCTGTATATTCATATTTAATTGCGATTGCAAAGAAATTTTTTGGTGATGGATATATGCCGGCTAATGCTGTGTCGCTTTTTACCGGGATAGGAACGATTCTTGCCGTTTATTTATTGTGTAAATATCTTTGGGGTGAAGCCTGGGGGTTGTTGGCAGCCTTTTTTATAGCAATTGAACCGCTTTACTGGCTTTGTTCTCAGAAGATCTGGATCGAAACTACGGTAGGATTTTTTGTTTATCTGGGTATATTATTCTTGCTACTGGGCCAAAAAAAAGAAAAAGTCGAATATTTCGTTTTATCCGGAGTATCTTTCGGGTTGTCTATATTATGCAAATATCCCGCGGCTTTAGTCCTTTTTTCGGTATATTCCGTATTATTGTTTTCTGATATTATCAAAAACAGGAAGTTGTTAGCTTTGTATATATGTATCCCATTTATTGTGGGAATTCCCTGGGCTCTGTGGATTTATAAGGTTTATGGGAGTATTTTTACCAGTATAGCAGACATTTTTTCTCCAGAGGGACCTGGAACAAGTACTTTTAAGGAATTTCAAAAGTTCATATTAATAGGGTCTATACCTGTTTTTATACTGGTTGCTATTATTGCGATCAAATGTTTTTTTATAGATATTTCAAATAAAGTAGGCACTTTTTTAAAGAAAATACTAGAGTATCCTGCAGTGAAAAATGGATTATTTTTGGCCATTATGATAATATTTTGCGCACTGCTCATGGAATCCGGCAATCATATTTTACAGGCACTTAACTGGAAGCATATAGCGGTTCCGACTAACATGATGAACCCGTTTCGAGGGTCTCCGTCGTATTTTTATTTTTACCATTTCGTTACAATATCGTTATTATTCTTGATCGCGTATTTTTCAGTTTTATTTTTTAAAAAATGGGATAAATGGATTTACATTTTTGCCTTAATACCGATATTGTACTTTGTTGTTTTTGGAATGTATAAAGAATATGAGGCCAGGTATGTGATTATTGCTACGCCGGCCTTAATGATTTTGGCGGTTTATACTATTAAAGAAGCAATCGCGGTTTTTGCGAATAAGACAGGGATGAAAAAGACAATACCCATATGTATTATTGTGTTATTTATAGTTTATGCTGTAGCTAAAACATTATATTTTGATTTTACAATTGTTGCTAAGAATAACTTTTTCTTTTTCTAAGGATATTAATCCATGAAAGTTTTAGTAATTAACGAGCCTTTTGTTAAGAACTTTTGCCGCACACAGCGCTGGGCCGCACGCACCCGCGGCAGGGTGTTGCGGGCTCCGGATTGGCTTGCGTATGCGGCTGCCGTCCTGGAGAAGGGCGGTCATGATATCAAGCTTATAGATATGGTGGCTAATGGCCAGAAAAAGGAAGCTCTGACCATTATAATACAAAGGGAAATGCCCGATTTTGTGGTTCTCGATTCTACAACCCCGTCGATATTTTCTGATATTGATTGCGCTCGCATCGTTAAGGAGAACTCTGACGCGAAGGTAATAATGGTAGGCCCGCATGTGTCGGCCTTGCCGGAAGAAACGCTGCTTTTGGCCAAGGGTGCCGTCGATGTCGCCTGTATAGGTGAGTATGATTATACGGTAAAGGATGCCATGGAAAATTTCAGTAATCTGTCTACTGTTAAGGGCATTGCATATTACTGGGACGGCAATGTAACAAAGAATGAGCCGCGGCCTTTGATAGAGAATTTAGATGAACTGCCATTCCCGGCATGGCATCACTTGGACCTGATGAAATATTTTGATGGAGGTAAATTGTATCCTTATATCGACATTATTTCGGGCCGGGGATGTCCCATGCGGTGTATATTTTGCCTCTGGCCGCAGGTTATGCACGGGACGAGGTACAGGTTAAGAAGTCCCAAAAATGTCATTGATGAAATAAGGCATGATATCGAATTATGTCCCAGGGTCTTAAAAGGGGGAGAATTCTTCTTTGAGGACGATACTTTTACCGTCGACAAGGAAAGGGCCACGCAGATCTGCGTGGAAATATTGCGGTCCGGTTTAAAGATAACTTTTTCCGTGAACGCGCGCGTGGACAGCGCCGATCCTGAACTTTTCAGAATAATGAAAAAGGCCGGGTGCAGGGAGCTCCTTGTCGGGTTTGAGTCTGGAAGCCAGGGCATGCTTGATAGGATGAATAAGCATCTTGCAATAGATCAGGCAAGACGTTTCATGAGTTGCGCGAAAAAAGAGGGTCTTGACGTGCATGGATGTTTTGTGATAGGCCTTCCCGGAGAAACAGAAAAAAGCGCGAAAGAAACGATCGACTTCGCGCTTGGACTCAGATTAAATACCGTGCAATTTGCAGGAGCGGTGCCTTTTCCCGGAACTGCTTTTTATGATGAGTGTAAAAAGAAAGGGTGGCTTAAAGCGAAGAAGTGGTCGGATTGGCTTGAGAAGGGGGAGCAGGCCGGAGTGGTGGACTATCCCGGTTTTAGTCGGGACAGGATCGATTATTATGTGGATTTGGGGCTTAAGAAATTTTATTTACGCCCTTGGTATATGCTTAATTTTCTTCTAAAAACAGGGTCGAAGGCGGATCTTTACCGAAAGGTAAGAGGAGCCTGGAATTATTTAACATATCTTTTAGGCAAATGGACAAACCGTCAGTCAGCATAGTGGTTGCCGCGAAAAACGCGGAAAAGACTATAGAAAAGTGCATAACTTCTATTCTAAGTTTGCGGTACAATAACTATGAAGTTATTGTAATCGATGACGGTTCCACAGATAAGACCCCGAACCTACTGGAAAAATACAAGCCGAGAGTTACTGTTATCACCAATGTTTCGTCTTTGGGCCCTTCAAGATCAAGGAACAACGCCGCAAAAAAAGGAAACGGAGAATGTATTGCTTTTACCGATGCCGACTGTATCGTCAGCGATGACTGGCTGAATGAATTAGTAGGATGTTTTGATATTTATCCTGAAGCAGTTTCATGCGGAGGTTCACAGGATATACCGCCGGATGCGACCGATTTTGAACGCAGGGTATTCAAGTTCTTCAAGAAAAGCGGTATAGTCACTGATTATATGCGCCTCAAGAGGTTCGATAAGATTATCGAGGTTGATCATAATCCTTCTTGTACGGTCATTTATAAGCGTGAAATCTTCCTTGAAGAAGGTGGGTTTGCAGAAGGATTGTGGCCTGGAGAAGATGTGGAGCTTGATCACCGTCTCAGAAAAAAGGGATACAGGATATTTTTTAATCCCAGGGCCGTGGTTTATCATTATCGCCCGAAAAATATAAGATCTTTTATTTATATGATGTACAGATATGGCTGGGCGCAGGGGGTTTTAGTAAGAAAATATGGTTTTTTCAGGAAAATCCATTTTATCCCGGTATTTAGTTTGATATGCTTAATGGTATTTGGCATTTTATTTTTTAGCCAACCGTATTTACTTTTATTATTTGTAGTAATATGTCTTGCCGCTGTGTCCGGATATTTCATGTTCAAACTCAATATGTTAATTTTAGGCGTATCAGGGCTTATTTTTTGGAATATTGGATTTCTAAAAGGCCTTCTGTACAAAAAAGTCTCGATAATTTATCCGTAATGTTAATTCATGAACAGAGTAGCAGTAGTAGTAATAAATTACAATGGTAAAAAACATTTAAAAGAATGTTTTTTATCGTTGCGGGAACAAACATTCAAAGAATTCGATGTTTTTCTTTTGGACAATAATTCTTCGGACGGTTCAATTGATTATACGATAGAAAGTTTTCCCGAGGTAAAGATCATTAATATGGATAAAAATTACGGTTTTGCTGAGGGATATAATAAAGCCATCATGCAATTAGATAAAAATTATGAATATGTAGCGCTCTTAAATAATGATTTTAAGACCGATATGGATTGGCTCAAGACCCTTGTGGAAACTGCTGATGAAGAAAAAGACGTTGCTATCGTCGGAAGCAAAATATGTTTTTATGATCACCCCGACCTGGTCAATAGCGCCGGCATTGCAATTACTTTCATTGGAGTGGGTTTTGACAGGGGATATGGTCAAAAGGACGCCGCCGAATTCAATGTTAAAAAATATGTTGGCGGCGCCTGTGCCGCAAGTTGTCTTATCAAACGGAAAGTGTTTGAAGAAATAGGTGGTTTTGACGGGGATTACTTTCTTTTATGCGAAGATACGGACCTTTGTTGGCGCATTATTCTTAGAGGATATAAAATAATTTATCAGCCGAGGTCGGTTGGCTATCATAAAGTTGGTTCAAGTATCGGGAAAAGGGAAACGCCGTTTAGGGTATATTATTCCCAGCGAAATTCCTTGTTCAATATAGTGAAAAATCTTGGTCTTTTAAGGCTTCTTCTGGCGGTGCCGATTTTTGGCGTATATAATATCTTGAAAATACTTTTTTACTTAATTTTTCTTAAATGGAATAATGCGGCGGCCCTGATTAAAGGCACAGTGTGCGCCTTGATGGATTTGCGTTCGTTGATGGATAAACGAAAATATATCCAGGCCAATCGCAATATTTCAGATAGAGAACTGGAACGGCTGGGATTTATTTCAAGCCCTCTGGAAAGTCTTAAAGAATATATGAGAGTTACATGGATATGGCTTTCCGGCAAATGAATGAGCTCGAACGTTGGAACTCGCGAATCGTCAATAGGGTTATCAATCCAGCTGTTTTTTTTCCACATCTTCCATAAGCAGCATACTCAGAAAGAAGGAAGAGGATATATATTGGAAGCCTATGGCGATCAAGGTAATTCCTATTATGCCTTTTCTTACTTCAAACAGCTCTCCGAAATTACCAATTATCCATTTTGCTAAAATTGTCATAAAGAACACAAGGCCGAAACCAATAGCTAATATACCGATTATTAGGCTTCTTTCCAGCGAGAAAGTTTTGACATAATTTATTATAAATTTATCGTATTTATCAAACCCCTTGATATACGCGAATGAACGCGCGAGCAGGCCAAGCATGCAAAGTTGGAAACCTGTAATCGATAGCACAGAGCCCAGGAAATTAAAGTGAAAGTCGATAGTAAAGTGGCCGACCTGGAAGGGGGTGAATAACCCCCGTGTCAGGATAAAAAAACCTGATGTGAATAGCAATAGCCCAGGTATCATATAAAGGAATGTGGGGCAGTAGATCAGGAGAAACCTTAAATGTCTCCAGGCATCATGAATTGTTCTAAGATGGGGGGGCCTACTTCTCCCGTCTTTATAAAGTATTATGGGTATTTCGGCAATTTTTAGTTTTTCTTTTATGGATTTTACGACAAATTCAGAAGCGAATTCCATGCCGCCACATTTTAAATCCAGCTTCTCGAAAGCCTTTTTGGTAAAAGCCCTTAAACCACAATTTACATCCGAGATACCAGTTCTGTAGAATATATTCAAAATCCATGTCATAACAGGATTTCCTAAACGGTGGGAAAGAGACATTGCGCCTTTTTTGATTTCACCTTTTAATCTTGTCCCCATAACTAAGTCGTAGCCTTCTTTTAGTTTTTCTACAAAGCCTTCAATGCTGGAAAAGTCATACGAGTCATCAGCATCTCCCATTAAGACATATTTGCCTCTGGATTCGCTTATTCCTTTTATAAGAGCTTTTCCGTAACCTTTTATGGATTCAGCAACTACACGGGCGCCAAGCGATTCAGCTATAGAGATTGAACGGTCGGTTGACCCATTATCAGCTATAACAACCTCTCCTTTGATTCCCATCTTTTCTATTGAGCTAAAAGCTTTTTTTATGCACGTTCCAACCGTTTCTTCCTCGTTAAGGCATGGCATTACAACGGATAACAGTATTTCGTTATTATTCGTATTCATTTGAATTACTCCATCTTGTTTTAAACAAGAATACCATATATTTATTTGGGAGTCAACAGGACAAGGGTACTTGCTTTATAAACCCCTTTAAATATATACACTTAGCAAAATGATTAGGAATGTTTTTTGCAAAAATGTAGATTCATATCCTATATAGAGTTATGATATAATAGCGGAATAATGGGGAAAGTGTCAATATAGAGGAGATGCATCGTTGAAGATCATCCTATTTATTTTTATTACAGTATTTGTTTTTCTAACAGTCGGATTTGTCGGCGCCGATGGGGTTCATTTCGACTTTGAAACGACAACCCAGGACTGGAGAATACCCGATTGGGCCTATTATCAGGAGGACCATAGAGCCGAGACCGTGGAGGTAAGCAAAAAACGGGCATCGCACGGTAACAATTCCCTGGAAATGATTTGCGACTTTCCCGGTGACATGTGGACGGCGGCTCTGGTTGAACGGGAAAAAGATATGGACCTGAGCGACTACAAGACCATTTCCGCGGATGTGTATCTCCCCAAACAGGCTCCGGGAGGTATCCTTAAGGCCCGGATCATTCTAACCGCGGGGGACGGCTGGTATTTTACCGAGATGCGCCACACGGCTATTCTAATACCCGGCAAATGGACCACGATAAAGGCAAGGCTTGAGTCTGAAGAACAGGAAAACTCGGATTGGAAGGGAAGAGGAGATAAACGTCTTTTTAAGAATATCCATAATGTCAGGAAGATCGCCATCAGAGTAGAATACGACGCCTCACCCCCCCACAGTATAGGTCCCAGGTATCACGGTTCTATTTATGTGGATAACGTAGTCATAGAGTGAGGTATTTAAAAACCTGTCGACAAAGGTGACTACTTATTGTAGAATTTATATCACTTCGAGAACGTTTTTCGTAAACGGTGGGAGACATCTCACGGAGATGGAGAAGATTTATGAAAGAGCACAAAATACTGGTCATTGATGACAACAAAGATTTCGCTGATGTTTTCTGCGACATATTGAGGGCTAACGATTACAAGGCCGAAAGCTGTTATGGCGGGAAAAGCGCCGTAGAGATGGTGAAAGACGACGAGTTTGATATAATGTTTCTGGATATAAAGATGCCTGATATGGATGGGATCGAGACCCTCAAAGAGATCAAAAAGCTCTGTCCGAAAGCCATTGTTATTATGATGACGGCGCATTCCGTAGATGAGCTGGTCCATAAAGCGCTTGAAGCAAAAGCGTCCGAGATAATTTATAAACCTTTCGAGATAGATAAAGTCCTGAGTTTAATCAAAAGCACCGCGTAGGCCGATGAGCAAACATGGCTTTTTTAACCCCAACCCCTCAGAGATTAGATAGCTTTTTGATCTCCGTCCTTTTAGCGGTACTGATATTCTCAGCGTGTACCGCGGTAGTTGCTGAAACATCCGTCGATAAAGACAGGTTCTTTTCCTACGATAGATTTTTTCTCAACCAGGCGGTTGTTGACAGCATCTCCGGTGACGGGAAGGTGCAGAAGGATCTGAATGCTTTCGCGGTAAGTTTCACCGACGGGATATACGCTATTTCCGCCGGCGATTTGAAAGTGGCTGAGGAGGATCTTTTAAAGGCGCGCGGTATATGGCCGGAATATTTCGGTACGGATTTCCTGCTGGCGCTTGTCTATGAAGAAAACGGTGATTACTCCTCCGCGGCTAGATATTATAAAAGTTATCTTAATAAACTTAAGAATTATCATGCCGGAATGTACCGCATCTCCGGACCCATGATACGCACCCTTGCTTCCTCGGGTATAGAGCGGTATGATCCCGCGCGGGAACTCATCAAGGAAAGGCTGGCCTCTTACGGTATCAGGCTGGGCGGTGTAAGACCGGTTATTACGCCCCCTCTTTTTCTTTTTCCATTTTTTCTGATTGCGGCGCTTGCCGGTATTTATGTTTTAGTTTATTATTGGGCGTGGCCATACATAAAAAAACAGCACCGGATCAAGAACCCTCCGGAAGGGTTCTGGGTATGCAGGAATTGCGGTGCGGATAACCCTGAAACCGTCAAAGAATGCGAAGAGTGCGGCCGCTTGCGGGACACTGATAATGGATAAAAAGAAATTGTTCGAATACTGTTTTGGTTGTTCTCCCGCTCTTTTCCCGGAGACGGCTATTATAACGCCTTTTCTTCATGTAGGGCGGTTTGCCGAGCATTGTCAGACTCTTGAGTCTTTCAAGGGCCGATTATATTCAGGAATAACGGCTGTGAAGGACGGTCAGAAATTTGCCGTGGTCCACTGCCGGATGGGCGACCGCTTTATGGGGGACGCGGTTCTTCTTCTTAATGTTTCGCCGGTGAGCAAAATGCTTTTCGCCGGCGCCTGCGGGGGGTTGACCGATTGCGGGATAGGCGACCTCGTTATATGCGAGAGCGCGTTTAACGGCGAAGGGTTCTCGCGGTATTACGGGCGGGATTTCGACATGAAAAGGATTTTTGATATGGGAGAGCTGAATTCCGCCGACGCGGGTTATACGGAAAGTTTAACAAAGTTTTTATCCCGCTGGATGCCGGACAAAACGGCTCTGAAGACAGGAGATATTTTCACCACGGGTTCGCTCGTAGCCGAACAGCGGGCAAATGTACTCGAGATAGAAAAGAAGGGGTTCATGGGGATAGACATGGAGCTTTCGGCGGTATATTGCGCCGCGCGTGTGGCGGGGCTTAAAGCCGCGGGTCTGGTGTTTGTCAGTGATCTGCCTCTGAAAAAACCCTTGTGGGAAACTTTAGCGCCCCCTGAGAAAAACGGTTATGATATGGGTGCCGGGGAACTTGTCCGTCTTTCAGTAGAATTTGTGTCAAAGGAGGTACAATGAAGAAGAAAGCGTTAATAGTCCTTGCCGATGGGTTTGAAGAGATAGAAGCGGTTACACCGATGGACGTTCTCCGCCGGGCGGAGGTAGAAGTCATTGTGGCCGGCCTTGACGGTGATTTCATAACGGGCACACACGGCGTTGTGATAAAACCCGATATTCATATTGACGATTGTAATTGCCTTCCCGACGCCGTTGTTTTTCCGGGGGGGCTACCCGGCGCTGAGAATCTTGCGAGTTCGGTAAAAGTGAAAGACCTGATATTGAAGATGCATTCCGAAGGCAAACTCATCGCGGCGATATGCGCTTCGCCGGCACTCGTCCTTGCGCCCACGGGCATTTTGAGCGGCAAAAAAGCGACTTGTTACCCGGCCCTGGAGAAGAATTTCGCGCCGGATGTAAAATTCGTGAAAGAAGAAGTGGTCCAGGACGGCAACGTTATCACGAGCCGTGGCCCCGGGACGGCTTTCGCGTTTGCGGTTAAGATCGCGGAGAATCTTGTGGGCAGAGCCAAAGCAGATATGATCGCCGAGCAGATGCTTTTCAGGCGCGCTTAAATGCTGCGGTGCCTTAGAGCTCCTTCACCGAAGCGGTCCAGTATGCGGTCCAGAGCCTTGTGAAGCCTTTCCTTTTTTTCTGCCGATTCGGACTCCCCCTCGAATAGATCAGCCTTCCGCGAGGGATCAACCAGGTTCGACACGCGTACCCCGACCAGTCTTACCGTTTTTTTATCCAGATCGAAACTTTCCATTTTTCTTGAGGAATATTCATAGATGACATCCACGAAATTCGTGGGTGCTTCGAGGGTGATCGATCTTGTGTATGTTCTGAAATCGGAGAATCTTATTTTTAGCGTAACGGTTTTACCTTTCAGTCCAGATTTACGCAGGCGCCTGGATACCTTTTCGCTCAGAAACATCAATGTATCCTTGATTTTGTGTTTTTCGCTCGTATCCTGTTCGAATGTGTACTCGTTACTGATTGATTTCACTTCTTCGGAGGTTTCTACCACGCGAGGGTCTATACCGTTGGCGAGTTCCCACGCGTGACGCCCGTTCCTTCCGAAGACATGTTCTAAATCCGCTATGTTTCGTTTTGCCAGGTCACCTATAGTGCGTATCCCCATTTTCTTAAGTTCTATTTTTGTCTTCTCACCGACGCCCCACAGTTTACCGACAGGCAAAGGATGAAGAAAACTCAAAAGATCCTCTTTGCTTACCACCACCAGGGCGTCCGGCTTGTTGATGTCTGAAGCTATTTTAGCGGTCATTTTGTTAGGCGCAAGCCCCACGGAAGCCGTAAGGTTCGTTTCTTTTTTTATCAAGGATTTGATCCGGCGGCAGGTTTCCGACGGTGTTCCGAAAAGATGGTAACTGCCGGTTATGTCCAGAAAGCCCTCGTCGATACTGATCGGTTCTATCTCGGGAGTGAACCTCTCCAGTATTTCGAATATTTTATGGGAGACACGGGAGTATTTTTCCATATCTGGCGGCAAGAATACCGCGTCCGGACACCTTTTGTAGGCGATGGATATCGGCATGGCCGAATGTATGCCGAACCTGCGCGCTTCGTAGGAACAGGTCGAGACGACGCCCCGTCCTTTGCCGTCTTTCGGGTCCGCGCCTATAATGACCGGTTTACCCCTGCAGGCGGGATTATCACGCTGTTCCACGGATGCGAAGAAAGCGTCCATATCGACATGGACTATGTATCTTTGTTTTGCGCTCATGAGCAGATTGTACCACAACCCGGGAGCCTTTCCAATTGACAATGTTCGCGGTTTTACCTATAATTAAAATTCGCCAGACAGTTTTCACATATCGCTCCCCGGTAGCTCAATGGTAGTAGCGATTGGCTGTTAACCAATAGGTTGTTGGTTCGAATCCAACCCGGGGAGCCATTGTTGACGAACAGACGCAACAACCGCCTGTTCGGTTACAGCCCCATTTCGGCATTGCGCCGGAGTGGGGCTTTTCTTTTTTATACCGTCGTGATTATGTTCACAATCGTTTATATCGGCTTGCAAAACTGTGTCAGGATCGCCGAGGTACATTTTAAGGTCAATTACGTCGTTATGGATCACAATGTCTTTAACAAGGGCGTGTATTAGGCTTTTCTGGGCATCTACGGGGGCTTTGTCGAGGTACTGCATGGCAAACTGCAGGGTTTCGTGGAGGTAGTCGGCTGAGTTTGCGGTCATGTCGTTGACCGTTTTTTGTGTCCGCAGTTTGGTGAGTTTGTCTTCTAGGGTTACGATTTGGCTGTCCAATTCGGACATTTTATTCTTATACGTTGCGCCTTGCGTGACCGTGCCGCTCATCGC
>JBDRIH010000064.1:0-2154 GCA_043816025.1 Candidatus Omnitrophota bacterium | reverse complement strand
AAACCCGCCCCATGTTCAGGTCGGTTTTTAGCTCTTTTAGATAAGCCCCGAGCGCCTTATCGACGTCTTTTTTTAGCTTCTTTAACATGCTTATTGATAGGTGGTTAAGAGATCCCTCGCTTTGCTCGGGATAAATTCGCTCATACAACTTGCACTCCTTTCAGTCGTGTAAGTTGTGAGCTCATTTACTTTAACATACCCGCGAATTAACGGCAAGCAATTCTGTACCGTGCTCTGACAAATCTAACCTGGTTAGATCTGTCAGGTTGCCAGGTGTGTGGGGCTACTCCGTACAGGGAGGATCCACACCGGGCGGAGGGGCCCTGGTAGGAGTAGTTCCTCACACCTGGCTGTTGGCAGGTTAGGTATATGAAAGTCCTTGAACCCGGGAGGTTTATATGCTATTTTCGTTACAAAGGAATATTATGTTTCAAACCGTTAAAAAGATCCCAGAACAGTATCGCGAAGAATTCCTAAAAAAACAGATTTCTTTTATTAAAACCCGGGTACACCTTTTCTGCGTTTTGACCGTGTCGATTTATTTTCTAGCGGTTCTTACGGGATATATATTGTATCCGGCAGAAACCGCAGTCCTTGAGGTGCTCATTGGGCTTTCCCTTGTTGCAGGCGGGGCTCTTATCCTCTATCTTAACGCCATAGCACGTACGATTCGCATAGCAAAATTAAATGCGTATCTATTTACGGCGCTGCTCTTGGTGCTTCTTGTAAAATTAGGTATTACATATAAGGATGACGCGCTGGTCAGTTCCTCGGTTTTTGTCTTCACTATTTTTCTCGTTTCCGTGACTATACCCTGGAAACCGGCTGAGGTGATTCTTATAGGCGCTATGCATATTACCGCTTATACGGCGAATTTCTTGTATGTCAAGTTTCTGTCGGGAACTCCCGCGGCTTCTTTCGGCGTACAGGAATATTTCGACGGGTTTATTTTTCTATCCATGGCTCTTTTGCTTTGTCTGGTTATCCGGAGGAAAGAAACGGGCAGGGACGTTGAGAATTTTGTGCTACTGAAAGAAGTGGAGGACAAAAATGAACTGATGCGCAAGGAACTGGAATGGGCCACCCGTATCCATAAGACTATAATACCTGATTCTACCAGCACGGATAAGGTGGATATAGCCGTGAACTATCTCCCGGCATATTATATCGGGGGGGATTACGTGAAGTTTGAGTTCCTGGCCGATGACAGACTGGTTTTTATCATAAGCGATGTCACCGGACACGGGGTCCCGGCGGCTTTGTTGGTCAACAGGATACACGCGGAATTCGTGCGGTATGCGAAAGAAGGCAAACGGCCGGGTCTTTTATTGAAAAAACTTAACGAGTTCATAAAAGAGGATTTTGAGGGGTCGGACATGTACCTCAGCGCTTTCTGCGGCCTGCTGGATTTCAAGGAGATGCAGCTTTTATATTCCAACTACGGTCATCCGCCGCAGTATGTTTATCGGGCGAAGGAATCCGACATACAAAGTCTTTTTGCTCAGACGAGCCTGTTAGGGCTTCCCGTGGATGACGGTAAGGTTTATCAGAGCGAGATAGACGTAGACAAGGGGGACAGGATATTTCTTTTTACCGACGGCGTAACCGAGACGGTTGACTCTAAAGGCGAGCAGTACGGCACGAAACGCCTGGAAGATTTTCTCGAGACGAATCATACCCTGTCGCCCAGGGCGTTCAACGATAAATTGCTGACGGAGCTAAATTCGTACAAAGACGGAAACTTCAAAGACGATGTATGTATAATGGGTATCGAGATAAAATGCGGCCAGACGCTCCTTTCTGCGGGTACGCATCTGTTAAGACATCACAAGAATAAATAGTGCCGCCGGCCAAATGGCTTGCAAAGCCTCTCGGTTTATGTATAATATCAGAACACTTAAGAATCTAACGAAGGAGAAATAATGAAACCGCGTAAAAACTATCGTACCCGTCCCAAGAAAAGAGGGGCCAAGAGAAGACAGAGGATTTTGTCCCAGAAAAGAAGGTTGATAGCGGTTGGACACGACAAAAATGTTCTCGACAAAATGACGGTCGTCGATATCAGGGAACTTTTGAAGAAAGCGGGGAGGAAAAAGATTGCCTCGCCAAAAAAGGTTCGCAAGGCAAAACCTAAAGCCCCGCGCAAGACGAAGC
>JBDRIH010000063.1:0-5680 GCA_043816025.1 Candidatus Omnitrophota bacterium | reverse complement strand
ACCATAAATTTCCTCCGTTTTTGTTGTAACGCCTGTGTTTGTCTATAGTTACAGCATATCACAAACGGAGGAAATTGCAAGAAAACAATTTATATAAATTGTTTAAATATAGAGACTTATGCGTTTCGCATGAGGCATTATTCCTTTATCTTGAGGAGGAGGTTTTTATGGACGAGGGAAGAAGAAGATTTTTGAAGCGGGAACTTACGGTGTTTTTGATATTCTTTCTCTTTGGTGTCGCGCCGTTTATTGTCCCTATGTTTTTCACGCTCGGTCTTTCGCTTACATGGGATCTTCGCATCAGCATGATATCGCTTCTGGTTATTGTCCTGTATCCGATTTACATTGTTATCGATATACTTGTCTGGATGATCAAAAAGATAGTCCGAGCGATAAGAAAGAAATAAAAGTAACCAAGTGAGGCTATTATGAAGAAACTTATTTGTTGCTGTCTTGCTTTAACGGTGTTTTTTTGTTTTTTCCTCATCGCCTCCGCCGATGAGGAAAACGCGCTTGAAGCCTCATTGGAAGGCGAGGAGATAATGAACACTCAGGCACAGCTGAATAAACTCAGAGCGGATAACACCCCCGGCGACGAAGAGTACATGACCGATTCCGGTCAGATCGGGGAAGTTTCGAGCGGGTCAGAGATAATGACGGACTCCGGCGAAATCAGGGAAGTTTCGGAAGACGGGGATTACATGACCGACTCCGGAGAAATAAACGAGGTCACGAGGGACTAGCAGGTCTAAGGTTAGATCTGAAACGAAATCTAACCAGGTTAACAGGGTGCAAGCTCACATAGCGTTAACCTGGTTAGATTTAAGAGGACGCATGCAGACTAGGACTTTCTGTATATTACTGATAACGGCGTTTTCGACCATGCTCGGTCTTGGGATTATCTCACCGTTCCTGCCGGAATTCGCCCAGGAACACGGGGCTAACGGTTTCTGGATCGGGATGATGTTCGCCGGCTTCGGTATATCACGCGGTATCGTCATGCCGATCGTAGGCAGGATGTCCGACAGAACGGGCAGGAAGCTATTTGTGGCGGCGGGGCTTTTTCTTTTCACCATCATATCGCTTCTTTATCCGAAAGCCGACAGCGTATACGCTATCATAGCTGTACGCATGGCCCACGGATTTGCCGCGGGTCTGATCATGCCGGTCGTGATGGCCTACGTGGGCGAATTCGCCAAAGAGGGTAACGTCGGCCTTGCGACGGGGCCGCTTAATATGATGTTTTACTTCGGGCTGGCCATGGGACCGTTTTTGGGCGGATACATCGGTCAAAATTACGGGTTTGATGCCGTTTTTCACGTGATGTCAATCTTGGGAGGTTTGACATTTTTAATAGTAGTGTTTTTTCTGCCGGAATACAAACCCTCAAGCGCTAAACCCGCGGAGAGTTTGATGTCCTTCAGTGCACTCATAAAATACAACTTTGTCAAAGCGGTTCTTATCGCCGCGGTGGTCGTCACTCTGATGATGGCTGTTTTTATGTCTTTTCTGCCGTCCTTGGCTACCCACATAAAGATGGATCCGGATCATGTCGGTATAATAATATCCACCGGGATCTTTCTGGCGGGGCTTCTCCAGATACCTTTCGGGCGTTTTGCCGACAGACTTGACCACCTCGGAAAACTGTTCCAGGTGGGCATAGGCACATGTATCGGAATGTTTGCTTTGTTCATTATGCCGTTCTGTCCCGATTTTTCGGCGCTTCTGGGGGCGGGGTCTCTTCTGGGTATCGGCGCGGCGATCTCATCATCGGCGCTTTTAAACATCTCGGTAAACATCGGACAGACAGCGGGGATGGGCGTCTGGATGGGCACGTTAAACGCCGCGATGAGTATAGGGTTCGTGCTCACGCCGATTCTTTCAGGCATAATTATGGACCACCTCGGCATAAACTCGGTTTTTTATTTATTCGGACTTTTGATGCTTTTTGGAGCCCTTGGCAGCGCGCATTTCATCCGTAGAAGGCTTTTTGGCTTTATTACTTAAAGAGTAGATCATGATACGTATTTGCGTTTTTATCGTTTTTGTGTTTGTGGCGCTTTCCGCGGCGGGATGTTCCACGCTGAAACCGCCTCCCGAACTGGACCGGATGTGGGAACCGCCTAAGTGGGAAAAGACGACAAAGTCCAACGATGAGGTCTGGTCGTCCCTCCGTGACCAGAAACTCGACAGCTCAGAACCCCTTACTCTGGTCGAGCTTATAGACCTGGCGCTTCAGAACAGCCCCTCCACGCGTCAGGCATGGGAAAAGGCCCGTGCCGCTCAGACGCGGATACGCCAGGCGGAAAGCAAATGGTACCCACAGGCCACCGTCTCTACACAAGGGACATTCCGTAAAAAGGTGACCAATAACAGCGTAAATGACCTTAACCAGGCCGACTATACCGCTGGCAGCAAGATCCAGTTTCTTATACTTGATTTCGGCGGCAGGGCCTCCCTGGTGACAGAAGCCAAACAGACGCTCCTGGCGGCGAACTTTCAGTTCAACCAGGCTTTCCAGGACCTTCTTTTGGACACGGAAAGTTTCTACTATGAATATTACAGCGCCTTCTCATCCGTGGAAGCGGCCCAGTCCGATCTGGCGGATGCCACAGCCACGCTTGACGCGGCCCAGCAGAAACTTCAGGTGGGGCTGGGGGTTAAACTCGACGTGCTTCAGGCTGAATCCGATTATAACAACGCCCTTTATTTTCTGGAGGAAGCCAAAGGCCAGCTCAAAACCGCCAAAGCGAACCTTGCCCAGGTGATCGGTTTTCCAGCCGAAACCAAATTCGGAATAGCGCCACCGACCGGGGAAACGCCCTCGAACATAGAAGAACAGGACGTGAGCCGCCTCATCGAAGAAGCGCTTAAGAGAAGACCGGACATAGCTGCGGCCCGGGCGACGTTAAGGGCCAGGTATGCTTCTCTAGCGGCCGCCAACTCGGACCTCTGGCCAACACTGAACGTCGGCGGATCGACGGACGCGGACGAATATAAATATTTCGGCTCCGCCAAAAACAACGCGACTAAAAGCAAAAGGGATTACGGATACACCGCGTACGTAAACGTAAGCTGGGATATCTTTGACGGGTTTTACCTTTATTCAAAAAGGAACGAGGCAAAAGCTCTCGCTGACGCCCAGCGCGAAGAGTTGCGGCAGACCGAACTTGCCGCCAGTACGGATGTATGGACTAAATATTATAATTTAAAGACGGAAATCAGCAAACTCAAGTACAGTAAGGCGTTTTTAAAAAGCGCCGAAGAATCATATAATCTGGCGTTCGCGGGTTACGGCGCGGGCATAAAAAGCATACTTGACCTCTTGCAGTCGCAAAGCCAGCTTTCAAACGCGAGAAGCAAGTTTATCCAGTCCCGCAAAGACGCCTTTGTGGCTTTTGCCGAACTGGGACACGCGACCGGTTCACTTAATGTAAAAGATGTCGAGACGGAATAACTAAAAAACACGCTTTACTCTGGTGGAGGGAGGACAAACTAGATGATAACGAAAGACCAAATAAAACCCATCCTGGACAAGACCCTGAAATACATACAGGAAAACAAGCGCATACTGAAAATCGTCGCCGTGCTGCTTCTGGTGATGTTCATAACCGTGCAGATACGCGGCTGTATCGAGAGGAACCGTAAACCCGCTGTGCATCCCCGGCCCGTCCAGACGGCAAAGGCCTTTAAAAAAACCGTTCCGGTCTATGTGGATTCGTTCGGAACGTTGACTTCGCCCGAGAACGTCGACATCAAAGCGCAGGTAACGGGAAAGATACTGGAAGTAAACTTTACGCAGGGACAGGAGGTCTCCGCGGGGGATCTGCTTTTTACGATCGACCCCAGGGAATACAAGGCAAACGTGGACAAGGCCCAGGGCGCTCTGGCCGAACAGGTCGAAGACCTGAAACTAAAAACGGATACTTTCGAAAGGAACAAACAGCTTATCGAGAAAGATCTTATCTCCGAGCAGGATTTTGAAAGATACCAGACCGACATGACCGCCGCCGCGGCGGCGACCGAGCTTGCCGCTGCCGAGCTGGAACTGGCGAAAATAAACCTGGATTATTGTTACATCCGTTCCCCGATAAACGGGCTTACGGGCAAACGTCAGGTTGACCTCGGGAACATCATTACCGCCAACACAGGGCCCGTCCTGGTCAACGTCAAGAGGATAGATGAGCTTTACCTGGATTTTACCCTTCCGGAACGCGACCTGGTCAAAGTTCGCGAAGCCATGGAGAAAAACACCCTGGACGTTCAGGTATTCATACCCGGCGAAGAGGGTAAGACCTATTCGGGGAAACTTGAATTTATCGATAATACCGTGGACGACGATACCGGCACCTTTGCCCTGCGCGCGGTGGTTAAAAACGATACCAGGGAGCTCTGGGCCGGACAGTTCGTGACCGTACGACTCATCCTTGGTGAAGAGAAGGATGCCGTTCTTGTCGCTTATGACGCGGCCCAGATCGGAAAACAGGGGTATTATGTCTTCGTGGTGCAAAAAAACAATAAAGCCGATCTGCGCACGGTAACGGTCGGAAGCAAGCAGGGCTCGAGTATCGTCATAGAAAAAGGCGTAGAAGAGGGCGAGACGGTCGTCACCGTCGGGCAGCTGGGCCTGAGTCCCGGCATGCCGGTGGTAGATATTACGGAAACAGTTAAAAAACAGGAAAAAACCAACTGATATGGCGGTATTTTCGGAACAATTCATACGTAAACCCATCATGACCACACTCTGCATGGTTACGGCGCTCTTTCTGGGTATAGCGTCATACTTTAAGCTGCCCGTAAGCGATCTGCCGGTTGTCGACTACCCCGTCATAACCGTCACGGCCGTTTATCCGGGTTCAAGTCCCGAGACGATGGCTTCGACCGTAGCCTCGCCGCTTGAGAACGAGTGCATGCAGATCCAGGGCCTGCAATCGATCATATCCAATAACGTGGACGGCCAGACCACTATCACGCTCACCTTTGACCTTAACCGCAGCGTTGATCTGGCCGCACCGGATGTGCAGGCGGCTATATCGCGCGCTCAGGCCAATCTGCCGGGCGATCTGCCGCAACCCCCGTCATATCAGAAGACGAACCCGTCGGAAGCGCCTATCATATACATAATGCTTACTTCCGACACCCTTGCCGCGGGAGACCTTTACGATTTCGGGAATAGGACCATCGGAAAACGTATGAGCATGCTTGACGGCGTTTCCCAGGTACTTATATACGGGGCAAAGTCGGCCGTCCGCGTCCAGGTAGACCCGGACAAACTCGCCTCTTTCCAGATAGGTCTCAACGAAGTCTCCGACGCTCTTAAAACAGGAACCGTCACCATCCCAGGGGGATGCCTCAACGGACCGGGGCGCACTTTTTCCATTCAGCCGCAGGGACAACTTTTTACGGGAAAAGAGTACGACGAACTTATCGTAAAATACGTGAACGGCGCGCCCGTTAGACTGAAAGATCTGGGACAATGCATAGATTCGCTCCAGAACGACAAAACTAACGTTATGTATTCCCCCAGGCCCGGCGAGCCCATGGAACCGGGCGCTGTCTGTGTCGCTATCTCAAGATCGGCAGGTGCGAATACAGTGGCACTTTCGGCAAGGATCCGCCAGACGCTCGTGGACATCAAAGACGAAATACCCGGCTCAGTGGAAGTTGACATATGCTATGA
>JBDRIH010000062.1:0-12763 GCA_043816025.1 Candidatus Omnitrophota bacterium | reverse complement strand
GGTGGGGTAGCTGTGGATACTGAGATTACGGGAACCGCAGAGATAATCTATGATACTGTTGCCATAGGAGATGCCTTTGATCAATTAGCTTCCTCACCGATGATCGAATCCTGGCAGGAAGTGTTTGAATAGACAGCCATCCGATTAGACCTTGACAAGAAAACCCGCATTTGATACTATTATTAAACATTTATTCAAGTTTGCCGCCTGGGTTTTGATGTAAGGTTTTATTGTTTAATGACTTATAACTTAAGAGTATAGGAGAATGGCGATGTATGCAGTGATAGAGCTAAAAGGTTCGCAGATCCGTGTGGAGAAAGATGATAAAATCACGGTCAATCGTATAGGGGAACAGAAATCCAAGAATATCAAGGTCGAAAAGGTGCTCTTCGGAAAGAAAGGGTCCTCGTATCTTGTGGGGGATCCCTATGTAAAAGGTGCGTATGTCGAATGCGAAATAATCGCTGACAAACGCTTACGCAAGGTAATAGCTTTTAAATACAGGGACAGGAAGAGTTCCCAATCTAAAAAAGGGCACCGTCAGAATGTCACGGAGCTTAAGGTAAAAGATATACATTTAGGATAGTAGGGGCGCCATTTATGGCGCCCCTTGTTAAGGGTTCGATAAATCGAACCCTTAACAGGTGACAAATCAGGGAGCAGTTATGGCACATAAAAAAGGACAGGGTTCTTCACGTAACGGGCGCGATTCTAACTCACAGAGACTTGGTGTCAAAACCTCAGGCGGTCAGGTCGTGAGTGCCGGAAGTATACTTATCAGACAGAGAGGCACCCCGTACAAGCCGGGTACAAACGTTGGAAAAGGAAAGGACGATACGCTTTTTGCCAAATGCGAAGGGGTCGTCACGTTTTCCGGTAACCATGTTGTAAGCGTTATACCCGGATAAGATGCTGATCGATCATGCAAGGATCTATGTTTCGGGCGGCAAGGGTGGAAACGGTTGCCAGAGTTTATATAAAGATGTGTTCCACCGCAAGGGTGTTCCCGACGGCGGTGACGGCGGTGCCGGCGGCGGCGTGATCGTCAAAAGCGATTCTAACCTTAATACCCTCCTGGATTTTAAATACAAACAGCATTATCGTGCTCGTAACGGCAAGCACGGGGGTTCTAATAATAAGTTTGGGAAGAGGGGCGAGGATCTGGTCTTGAAAGTCCCGGCGGGTACCATCCTCAAAGATGCTGAAAACGGTTTTATTATCAGAGACCTTGCGCGTGACGGCGAACATGTTGTGGTAGCCAAAGGAGGCGCCGCCGGTAAGGGTAGCGCCAAACTGACTGTAGCCCAGCCGGGCGAAGACGGCGAGTCGAGGACACTGCTTCTTGAGCTGAAGCTCATAGCTGACGCCGGGATCGTCGGGTTTCCGAACGCCGGAAAATCCACGCTGGTTTCGCGCATATCGAAAGCCCAGTCAAAAATAGCGCCGTACCCGTTCACGACGCGCAGC
Organism: Candidatus Omnitrophota bacterium; assembly: GCA_043816025.1. Taxonomy (GTDB): domain Bacteria; phylum Omnitrophota; class Gorgyraeia; order Tantalellales; family Tantalellaceae; genus JBDRIH01. The sequence goes on along the minus strand of JBDRIH010000062.1, from coordinate 11,296 downwards.
CCGAAACTTGGGGTTGTCAGGTTTCATGACGAGACTTTTGTGGTGGCCGATATGCCCGGGCTTATAGAGGGCGCCCACGCGGGGCGTGGTCTGGGGGACAGGTTTCTCAGGCACATTGAAAGGACCACTGTTTTAGTTCACATAGTGGATATAGCCCCTTTGGACGGTTCTGCCCCGGAGGAAAACTATTTCAAACTGGAAAAGGAGCTGGAGCTCTACGGCGAAAACGTATACGGCAAAGAGTGCGTTATAGCCGCGAACAAGATGGACATGCCCGGTGCCGGTGAGTCCTTGAAAAGATTTTCCCGCGCCGTGGGGAAAAAGGTCTGGCCGATTTCGGCCTTGAAGGGTGAAGGCCTGGCGGAACTGATCGGGGCCATTTACGAAAGAATAGAATATGTCAAAAAGAAAGCTGAAGAGGATAACGGTCAAGATCGGGACGAGAGTCCTTACTGACAAGACCAACAGGATAGACCGGAAGGTTATTAAAAACCTGGCGGATCAGATCTCGGAACTTCTGGATAACAGAATCGAGGTCGTAGTTGTTTCTTCCGGCGCTATAGGGGCCGGACTGGGTCTATGGGATCTCGAGAAAAAAGGCAAATCTCTTTCCGCGCTGCAGGCGATCGCGAGTGTCGGACAGACGCATTTGATGGATATCTATAATGAGTATTTTAATAAGAGAGGATACATAGCGGGACAGATATTACTTACGCAGGAAGACTTCAGCGACCGCAAGAGGTTTCTGAACATCAGGTACACCCTGAACACGCTTTTGAAGTATAAAGCCGTCCCGGTTATCAACGAGAACGATTCCGTTTCCACGGAGGAGATAAAGTGCGGTGACAATGACAGGCTTTCCAGTCTTGTCGCGGATCTTGCCGATTCGGACATGTTGATCATACTTACAGATGTCGAAGGGCTTTATGACGGGGAAGGGCGTCTCATCGAACATGTTGAAGCCGTCACGGGGGACATCAAGTCGCTTTGCAGGGGAAAGGGGTGCGCGGAGAGTGCCGGGGGTATGATAACCAAGCTTGAAGCGGTACAGAACGCGACACGTGCCGGCATACAAAGCGTCATCGCCCGTGGCAGAAGAAAGAACGTCATTCTCGATATAGCCGGCGGAAAAAAGATAGGAACAGCTTTTGACGCGCACTCAAAACCCATGAAGGCTAGAAAGAGATGGATAGCCTTCAGTCTGAAACCGAAAGGCAGCATAATCATCGACGAGGGTGCCGAGAAAGCCTTGATTAACAGGAATAAAAGCCTTCTGCCGAGCGGTATTCTGGATGTGAGCGGCAGGTTTTCCGGAGGCGATATTGTGAACGTTACAACCGCGGATAAAAGGATCGTGGCCCGGGGGCTTTCGAACTATTCATCAGCTGAGATAGCAAAGATCAAAGGCAAAAAGTCTGACAGGATCGAGACCGAGCTGGGGCATAAGGATTACGACGAAGCGATTCACAGGGACAATCTTGTAGTTGTAGAGGAGTAAGTACTCAAGGCCTGACGTAAGTGGCATTTGCTATGCTCTTACCAGGGCCCCTCCGCCCGGTGTGGATCCTCCCTGTACAGAGCATAGCAAACGCCTCTTATGACTGACTATTTGAGTAGTTATAGCTGGAGAACAATATGGATAGTATAAACGTTATGAAGGATATTACCGCCAGAGCGGGCAAGGCCGCAGCTATTCTCAGGGTCATATCGACCAAAGAGAAGAACGCTATTCTTCTGGCCATGGCGGAAAGCATAGATAAGGCCCGCGACGAGATAAAAAAGGCGAACGAGACAGATGTCGCGAACGCTGAAAATGCAGGTAAAAATAAGGCTTTTATCGACCGTTTGAAACTGGATGACAAGCGGATCGACGGCATGTGCTCGGTAATGCGTGAAGTCGCCGCGCTCGATGATCCGGTAGGTAAGGTTATAGAAAAAAGAAAACGGCCGAACGGTCTTGTGATCGAAAAGGTGCGGGTGCCTATAGGCGTTATAGGCATAATATATGAGTCACGTCCTAACGTGACGGCGGATTGTATAGCGCTGTGTCTTAAATCGGGTAACGCCGTAATACTCCGGGGCGGCTCAGACGCGGCAAACTCCAACAAGGCGATCTGCGGCGCTGCGAAGAAGGCTGCTAACGCGGAGGGACTGGACGAAGGAGCCTTTATCCTGATAGAAGACACCTCGCGCGAACTTGTCGACGCGATGCTTAAGGCCCAGGGAGAGATCGATCTTATTATGCCCCGGGGAGGGGAATCGCTGATCCGCGAGGTTGCGGAAAAGAGCAGGATTCCCGTGATAAAACATTACAAGGGCATATGTCATGTATACGTCGATGCTGAAGCCGATCTGGGTATGGCAGAGAACGTATGTTTTAACGCGAAAGTCCAGAGGCCTGGTGTCTGCAACGCGATGGAAACGATGCTTGTGCACGAAAGCGTGGCCGGGGAGTTTCTTCCCCGAATAGCCGCCAGGTTACGCGCGGAGGGCGTGGTTCTTAAAGGATGCCCGAGGACCAGACAGATTCTCGGCGACGCCGAAGAGGCTACGGAGGAAGATTTCTCCACGGAATGGCTGGACCTTGTTCTGAATATCCGTGTAGTACGGTCGCTGGATGAGGCTATTTCTCATATCGCGAAGTTCGGGTCAAATCATTCAGACGCTATCATAACTCGAAACCGCGAAAACGGCACAGAATTTACCAGAAGGGTCGATTCGGCGACAGTTTACATAAACGCTTCTACCAGGTTTACCGACGGAGGCGAATTTGGTAAGGGCGCCGAGATAGGGATCTCGACGGACAAACTTCACGCGCGGGGCCCGATGGGGCTGGAGGAACTCTGCACGTATAAATACGTCATACACGGCAAGGGTCAAATAAGGGCATGAAAATAGGACTTCTTGGAGGTACGTTTAACCCTATACATATGGGGCATCTTGTCCTGGCACAGGAATGCTGGTACCTTCTGGGGCTGGATAAGGTCGTTTTTATCCCAGCTCACAAGCCTCCGCACAAAGAAGTGGAAGCGGGCGTCTCCGCAGTCGACCGGTTGAATATGGTCCGTCTTGCCCTGGAAGGCGATGATAGGTTCGAGATATCCACGCACGAGATAGATTCCGGGGGAATATCGTATTCGATCGATACGATAAAACATTTCAAGCGAGAATACGGCGACGACAGCGAACTTTTCTTTCTGACCGGGTCCGACTCGGCTGAGAGCATTTCTATGTGGAAAGACCCGGAAGATATACTGCGCCTTGCCACTTTTGTTATAGCCACCCGACCCGGTTGGGGCGAAAACAGTCCTTATGAAGGCAGAGTAAAACGCATAATCATTCCCGCGATAGAAACGTCGTCCAGCATGATAAGGCAAAGGATCCGCCAGCGCGAGCCTATAGACTACCTTGTTCCTCACGCGGCGGTGCAGTATATAAGGCAAAAGGGGTTGTACAGGGATATCGCTTGACATTTATCTTCGGTATGATAAACTTAAGCCATCATAATTTTTAGGAAAAATTTAAGGAGGTGTTAGCTATGGCAGAGGGTTATTGTGTAAAATGTAAGGCGAAAAAAGAGATAAAAGACGCCAAAGAAGTCACCATGAAGAACAAGAGAAAGGCGATAAAAGGCGTTTGTCCGGATTGCGGTACCGGCATGTACAGAATACTCGGTAAGTAATTTGATATTGTTGGTATAACAACGCGATTAATAGGTGAAAAATATAACAGCTCGGGATAAAGCAGAGTTAATAGCGCAACTTGCAGCAGAGAAAAAGGGAGAGAACATCGTCTTGATGGATATGCGGAATATCTCGACGATGTTCGATTGGTTTGTCCTGATCAGCGCGAGTTCTTCTCGCAGGATTAACGGTATTTCCAATACAATACAGGAAAACCTGTCAAAAAGGCGTATTCCCCTTTTACACATAGAGGGTAAACATACTCCTTATTGGGTCCTGTTGGATTACGAAGACGTTGTAGTTCATGTGTTTTATAAAGATATTCGGGAGTTTTACGGGCTGGAACGATTGTGGTCCGATGCCCCGATAGAACGGTTCGACAACAAATGCTTGGTAAAGACGTCTCCAGAAGGATAGAGGAAGCCCTTTTAAAAGTCTGCAGAAAGTATTTTCAAGAAAACCTACCTGACAGATCTTTTCCGGAAACGATAGAAGTGTTCTTACAGGTGACGCGCGATGCAAAGCACGGCGATCTTACCTCGAATGTAGCGCTGCGCCTGGCACCGGTCCTCGGAATTTCTCCGTCTGTACTTGCGGAAGGCATAGCAGCGATCTTCCGTGACCAGATGGACAAGGCGGGTCTATCCGCCTTTTTGTCCGCCGGTTCTATTGAGGTAAAAGGCGGGTTCATAAATTTCAGGCTTACCGACGAATATTACCGCGAGCTGCTCGTAAGTATCCAGACCCAGAAAAACCATTTCGGAAAATCCGATGAAGGTCACGGTAAGCACGTGAACCTGGAGTTTGTCAGCGCCAACCCGACCGGTCCGCTTACGATAGCTCACGGCCGCCAGGCGGCTATAGGCGACGCCCTTTCACGTATACTGCGTTTTGACGGGTATAAGGTGACCAACGAATACTACCTTAACGACGTCGGGCGCCAGATCAGGCTTCTGGGCGAATCGGTGGAGGTCAGGTATCGCAATTTTTTCGGAAAAACCGAGACCATGCCCGAAGACGGATACAGGGGCGACTACATCATAGATATCGCCAGGGAAATAAAGGAAAAAAAGGGCAATAATCTGCTTGAAAGATCTCCGGAGACCGTCAGGTTTTTCAGGGATTACGCTGTCAGGTATATGATGTGTCTTATAGCGGAGGATCTGGCGGATTTCGGGGTGGCATTTGACGTCCGGACTTCCCAGGCGCGTCTTGAAAAACAAAAAGAAGTGGAAAAGGTCCTTGAGCTTCTGAAAAAAGGCGGGTACATTTACGAGGACGACGGGGCAAAATGGTTCGCTTCTACTCGGTTCGGCGACGACAAGGACCGGGTGGTAGTGAAAAGCGACGGTTCCTATACTTACCTGGCGCCTGACATAGCGTACCATCTTGATAAATATCGCAGGGGCTATACACACCTGATAGACCTTTTAGGCCCCGATCATCACGGTTACATAATGAGGATGAAAGCCGCCGTGCAGGCGATAGGGCGCGACGCTAAAAGTCTTGATATATTGATAGTACAGCTAGTGACGTTACTGAGGGGCGGCGAGACGGTGTCCATGTCCACGCGTAAAGGGGAATTTATAAGCCTGAGGGAGATCATCGACGAGATAGGAAAGGACGTGACGCGTTACTTTTTTCTTTCGAGGCGTCTGGACAGTCATCTTGATTTTGATATCGATCTGGCAAAAAAGGAATCGGCGGACAACCCGGTCTTTTATATTCAGTACGCTCATGCGCGTATATGCAGCATCAAGAAATACAGCCGCAAGAGCCGGATCCGTTTGTTTTTTTGGAAGTTGCGCCTGGACCTCTTAAAGACCGGGGAGGAAAAACAGCTTATGCGCAAATTGGGTGAATTTCCTTTTGCGGTCAGGGCGAGCGCGGAAGCGCTGGAACCGAACCGTCTGATAGTCTACCTCAACGAGCTGGCGCGCCTGTTTCACTCGTTTTATACCGAATGCCGGGTAGTCACGGACGACGCTGCGCTTTCCAAGGCGAGATTGTTCCTTGTCGAATGCACCCGCATTGTTCTGGCAAATGGTCTGGGCCTTTTGAATATCTCATTTCCCGAGAAGATGTAAATTATATCAGGGGACGTAAAATTTTTAACATCAAATTCCTGGATTATTTCAATGCGTGGATAAAAAGTCATATTCTTTCTTCGCGCAGGATTTCTTAACGCATTTTACTAACTGTTTTAAAGGGTGTAAATTAAACTCGCACTTGATATCTATGATATCAAGTGCTCAAACAGTAATTTACACTCTATCCTTTAAAAAGTTATAAAAATGCTAAAATCCTGCCATGCTCATCCAGAATATGACTTATTATCTACGAGAAGACAGATATTACCAGATTAGAAAGAAATGGATCTGAAGCCTTTTGAGTGAACAGCGATTTTAGCTTCTTTTTATAACTTTTGAGGGAACAAGTGTTAAATATGTCTGACGAGCCCTGAACTATAGTTCAGGGCGAGGAGTTATTTAACACCCCCCAAAAGTTAGAAAAAAAGCGTTAAAAAATCGCTTCTGAACGGAAAGAGGCTTTAGATCCATTTTCCTCTTGTAAGGCAGATATGTTTGAATCGCTGAAGATTTATGTAAAAGAGACGGTCGACCTTGGCGGGATAGTAAGCGCCCTGGATAAGTACAGCTATTCCAGGTGCCGTAAGATTTCCATAGAAGGTGATTACAGCCTGGTAGGCGAGAGTCTCATTGTCTATCCCGTGACTTTTGAGTACCCCATCCGCATAGATCTTTCCGGAGGCAAAGTAAGATCGATAAAGAGTATCGACCTTATGTCTTTCAAGAGCATTACCGATCATAAAGGGGTTATTATCCTTCCCGTCGGTATATTGAGGAGGACAAAACTTAAGAAAAGGTCCATAGATATGGGAGAGCAACCCATCGATTCTTTTGTGGACATCGAACCGGGAGATTTCGTGGTCCATATCGACTATGGTATCGGGAAATATCTGGGCATTCAGCGTATGCGCCGCGACGGAAGTTTAAAAGAGTACTTCGTCCTTGAATATAAAGGCGGAGATAAGCTCTATATGGAGAATAAGGACCTCCATAAACTGCAAAGATACATATCGTTTCACAGAAAACCTCCGCAACTGAACAGGCTTAAGGGAAAAAGGTGGGAGCTGACCAAGAAGAACGCTTCAAAGGGAGCCGCCCGAATCGCCAGGGACCTCTTGAACCTTCAGGCCAAGAGGGAAAGCGCTTCCGGTTTTGTTTTCAGCAAGGATACAGACTGGCAGGCAGATGTTGAAAAGGCGTTCCCGTACAAGGAGACGCCGGATCAGTTAAAAGCTACAAAAGAAGTCAAACGGGACATGGAGAACGTCCGTCCGATGGACCGACTTCTTTGCGGTGACGTCGGATACGGCAAGACGGAGGTAGCCCTGCGCGCTGCGTTCAAAGCCGTTATGGATAACCGTCAGGTAGCGTTTCTCGTACCGACCACGATCCTTGCGGAACAGCACACTGATACGTTTACGAAAAGGCTTAAAGATTTTCCCGTGAACATACAGATGTTGAACAGGTTCAGGACACACCCCGAGCAGGAAAGCATACTGACCGGGCTGAAGGAGGGCAAAATCGATATGGTTATCGGTACGCACAGGCTGCTTTCCGGTGACGTCACATTCAAGGACCTGGGGCTTTTGATCATCGACGAGGAACAGAGGTTCGGTGTAAAAGCACAAAGAGAAGATCAAAGGGATGCGTGTGAACGTGGATATACTTACCCTCACGGCCACCCCCATACCCAGGACGCTGTATCTGGCGCTTATGGGCGGCAAGGACATGTCGATGATAGAGACCCCTCCTCTGGAAAGACTTCCCGTGCAGACAGAACTTATCGAATACGATAGAAAACGTATACGGGAAGCGATAAATAAGGAATTGGCCAGGGGCGGACAGGTCTATTATGTCCATAATAGGGTGGAGACCATTGACAGGATAGCCGCCAATATCAACAAGCTCGTCCCTGAGGCAAAACTAATGGTCGCTCACGGTCAGATGAGTTCGAAGATGCTCGAGAAGACCATGCTCAGCTTTATCAGAGGCGATGTGGATATTCTGGTATGCACTACGATCATCGAATCGGGCATAGACATACCAAACGCCAACACCATGATCATCGATGACGCTGACAGGTTCGGGCTGGCCGATCTCTATCAGCTGCGGGGGAAGAATAGGCAGATTCGACCGCAAAGCTTACGCGTATCTGGTGGTGCGGGATGTTGACATCCTTACACACGAAGTCCAGAAACGGCTCAGCGCCATAAAAAAATATCAGGAACTGGGGTCAGGTTTTAAAATCGCGATGCGGGATCTGGAGATGAGAGGGGCCGGCAATATACTGGGGGTCCAGCAGAGCGGATTTATCGACCAGGTGGGGTTTGACCTTTATTGCCGCCTGCTCAAAGAAGAGATCAACGTCCTGCGTAAGTAAAAGCAAACAACATAATAGTCGTTTGCCATACTCCTACCAGGGCCCCTCCGCCCGGTGTGGGAGGCTCCCTGTACGGAGCATGGCAAACGACTTTATGACTTTGGCGTTAATAGCCAGAGCAAATATGAATCCTCTTGAAGATGGAAGGGGATTCTGATATTATAGTTATAAATTACCTACCGGCTTTATATTATTATGAAACGAGAAATCGGATTTTTTACGAGTGTTGCGCTTCTTGGCGTGTTTCTGGCTGTTTCCGGATGCGGAAGGGCTGCGGATAGCAGGACAGTACTTGTCCTGATCGGCGATACTAAAATAACCGTATCGGATTTTAATGAAAGGGTGGCCAAACTGCCGGCCAAGTACCGGGATATCGTCAAAAAACGCGAGGAGGAGTATCTACAGGAACTTATCAACGATACTTTGCTTTACCAGGAAGCTGTCAGGAAAAGCTTGCATAAAGATAAAGACGTTCAGGGCGTAATAGAAGAGGCGAGAAAGAAGATACTGATAGCGAGGCTGTTAAAAGACGAAGTCGATGATGCCATAACTATTACGCAAGAGGACGTTGAGGAGTTTTACGCGAGTAACAAAAATAGATACATGACCCCCGAGATTATGAGGGTATCACATATACTGGTCCCGTCACGGGAGGAAGCAGAGGATATACTGGCGGAGCTTGCCAAGGGGACAAGTTTCGAAGATCTGGCCAGAGCGAAATCCGTCGACCCCACGGCGCAGCGGGGTGGTGATATAGGATATTTTCCAAAAGGGCAGCTAATGCCGGAATTTGAAAACGGATGTGCGCAGCTTGAGATCGATGAAACAAGCGGTGTTGTCAAGACGAAACTGGGCTATCATATAATAAAACTGACCGATAGAAGACAACCGGCGCTAAGGCCAGTTGGACAGGTTTCAGATGATATAGAGTCGCGGCTGCGCACGATAAATCGGCAAAAGATCTTTAATGAACTGATCGGCAGGCTGCGTGAGGAAACTACTGTCAAGATAAACGAAGAGGCTTTATCCAGGCCGAAGGAGGGTAATAGATGAGGTTTACAAAGGGATTGAGATTTTTAGCGTATGTGGTATTGCCGTGCTTTTTGTTCTCCGCGTGTGTCCCCGAGAGTGCCGCCGTGGTGGACAAGGTGATAGTTGTCGTAAACGAGGAGGTCCTTACCCAGCGTGAATTTGACAGGATGTTCGCCCCGACAAAGAGGAATTTAGAAGCTAACTTCAAGGGCGAAGAACTCCAGAGCCGTCTGGAGATGGAAAGGAAAGGACTTCTTGAACAGCTGGTAGCCACTAAACTTATAATCAGCCTGGCGAAAAAGGAAAAAATAGAGATAGACGAAGAGGAACTCCAAAAAAACATAGGGATAATAAAGGCGAATTTTAAGACAGAAGAAGAGTTTCTCCAGGAGCTCAACGCAAAGGGCACCAATCTGACCGAATTCGAGCGGGAAATACGAGAGCAGATGCTGGCTCAGAAATTCGTCGAAAAAGAAGTGTCGTCAAAGATCGTTATCCCGCCTTACGAAGTCAGGGACCTTTATGACAACAACAAAGAAAAACTCGTTGCTCCCGATGTGGTAAAGGTAAGGGGCATTATGATACGAAAGAATGAAGGCTCAAGCGGCGACGCGGACAGGAAAAAAATGGAAGAGATAGTCGGGGAACTGAAAAAAGGCAAAGATTTCGCTACTCTTGCGAGTGAACGCTCGGAAGGGCCGTACGCGAAAAACGCGGGGGATATGGGATATATTCCCCGGGGTGAGTTGCCGCCAGAGCTGGAGGGGGTTATCTTTGCACTAAAAAAGGGCGAGATTTCGGATATCATTGAGTCACAGGTAGGTTATCATGTGTTCCTGGCTGAGGATGTGCAGCAGGGTCGTTCTCTTGAATTCAACGAGGTCAGCGACTATTTAAAGAATGAGCTGTACAAGAAGAAGATCAGGGAGAATATGATCAAGTGGATTGAAGAAAAAAGGAAGAATGCGTATATCTCCTACAAGTAAACCCCGGATATTCATAACGATGGGGGATCCCTCCGGTATCGGGCCGGAAGTGATCATGAAATCAATGGCAAGCCCGGAACTAAAGGGGCTTGCCATTTTTGTTATTGTAGCCGATGCGGGTGTGATGGAGAGAGCATCCATATCGGTATATAACGGCAGGATCGCTGTGCACGTGCTTAAGGAAAAACAAAAAGAAGTTTCTTTGGAAGAGGAAGCGGTGAACGTCGTGGATCCGGGATCTCCCCTGAAAGATTGCCAGCCGGGAGAACCTACGGATGAAGGTTCCAGAAAAGCGCTGGCGTGCCTGGACACCGCCATGCGTTTGATGCGGGAGGCCCGGGACGATGCGCCCAAAGCCATGGTAACCGCTCCCGTGAGTAAGGAGAACATAGCGCGTATTTATCCCGGGTTTACGGGTCATACGGAATACCTTCAGCAGGCTTATTCCTCCGAATTGGTTACTATGGTCATGGTCGGAAAAAATCTGCGAGTGGTCCCTGTCACGCGGCACATACCCCTGAAAGAAGTTGCTTCAAGCCTGACCGCCGATCTGATTGTGGGTACCCTGGCTCAGGTTAGCCGGAACCGCGCGCTTATATCCGGCAGGGAAGATCCCCTGATCGGTGTGTGCGCTTTAAACCCCCATTGCGGGGAAGGCGGTAAAATAGGCCGTGAAGAGATTGACGTTATCGCCCCCGCCGTTGAGAAAGCGAGACACGTTTACGGCAATATCGAAGGCCCCATATCGGCGGATGTAATTTTTTACAAAGCGATCAAAAATAAAATAGACATTGTCGTTTCCATGTATCATGACCAGTGTCTTTCTCCGTTTAAGATGGTGGATTTTGACAGCGGCGTCAACATGACGCTGGGGCTGGACCATGTAAGGACCTCTCCGGACCATGGCACCGCTTTCGATATCGCCGGTAAAGGGGTGGCTGGTTCAGCTTCCATGGAGCAGGCGATCAAACTTGCCCTCCGAGCTATTACGCATTCCGATATGTAACACAAAGATATGGATCTCAAAGAACTTAAAAATTTGTGGCGGAAGTATGGATTCCGTCCCGAAAAAGATCTCGGCCAGAACTTTTTAATCGATAAGAACGTAAGGGACAATATCCTGAG
>JBDRIH010000061.1:0-5864 GCA_043816025.1 Candidatus Omnitrophota bacterium | reverse complement strand
TGGTCGATGACTCGGGCCAAGAAATCGACCAAGAGGGCGGAGAGAACGAAAAGGGCGTGAAATACAAAAAGAAAAAGTAACAACCAAAAAATCTAACCAACCTAAACCGATCGAAAAAGCGATACTAAAAAAACCCATCCTGGAAGAGGCAATACACCGGGAAAAACTTTGAAAATCATCAATGTGTATTTCTGTCTTAACACATTTAATAAAAAATGCTATATTTACTATTAGGAGGACATAAAAATGAGAGGTGGTAAAATTTTTTACCGTTTGCAAAATCAACCAAAATTCGATCTAACAAAAGGGGAATTAACAATGATACGGTTAATTTTAGTTTTACTTATTGTGCCGGGGATATTATCGCTTCAGGGGTGCTCACAACAGGATATCACGCGACCACAATACCGGCAACTGCAACAACGGATCGATGGATTGGAGCAGCGGATCGAAAGACGGTATTATAAAAACACTGAATTTCAAATGAACATACAGCGGCAAATCACACAACTCGAAAAGATATCTCCTCTTGAAAAAGATGTATACCTCCATAAATCCATCATGATTGACCCGGCGGAAAAGGGTTTTCAGAAAATAGAAACAGCTACCGGTTTTTTTCTGGTCGCCTGCGAAAGCGTGGAACCTTATTCGGACGGATATAAGTTAACTCTTATCATCGGAAACCCATCCGCCGTCACATATAACGGTTTTATTTTAATGGTAAAATGGGGAAAGAAATTTGACGCGGGATCTACCGCGACACTTGAAGAGTGGGAAAATTCCCTGAAACAAAAAAAGCACCTTTTTGCCTCAAATATACTACGACCGGGAGCCTGGAATAGAGCGGAACTGGACCTGTCTCCGGCAACGGCGGAAGAGCTCGGGTTCATACAGCTTATAATGGCTACAGGAGGTGTAACTTTCGGAACAGCTGCCCCGGACAAACCCCAACCCCCTGAAACGACAGAAAACGAATAACCATGCCGGAATTACCGGACGTTAAAGGGAAACGAAGAGTATGAAAGACAGTGGAAGATATAGGAATACAGCGGTCAAAGAGACAGGATTGGTCCTATATAAAGGTCAAGATAATGCGCTTCACCAACTTACAGATCTAACCAGGTTAACGCGACGTGAGTTCACACCCTGTTAACCTGGTTAGATCTGCATGCGCTCCACTAATTCCTTGTAATTTACGCACAATATGGGTACAATAACAAAAATCATTTAATAATACTAATAAGGACACGGCTTGGACAACAAAAAACCTCCATTTATCAGTCTTAGAACCAAGGGTATTGCCCTGGCGCTTATCGCAGGGCTTATTGTTACTTTTATTGTCAGCTTCTATCTGTCTAATAAAGCCGGGAAATTGCTGTATAGCTACAAGTTAGAAAGGATGGACGCGCTTGGCCGCGTCTTTGCCTCTAATACAGAATATGGAGTCCTCCTCCGGGATAAGGCCGTCGCCGATAAACTTTGTTACGGAATAAACCAGGAACCCGATGTCCTTTTCGCGATCATTTTTGATAAGGAGCGGAACATCTTTGCCGGAAACTACGGCGGTATACCCCAAAAATATTTCGCCTATATCAAGAACCTCTTAGATGCCAAGGCTGCAGATCTGGCTGGAATGACACAGCTGATAGAAAAGGACCCGTTTGCGGAAAGCGAAATAATAATCCAACCCATATATGCGTCTGAGATGGAAGCCACCGTGGGGGGAGGGCTTCTCGCCAGGGCGCAAGAAACCGAAAAACAAATTATTGGTTATAGTGTTATTGTCTTTTCCCTCAAGAGCATTGCCCAGGCAATCCAAAAAGTCCACCTGACGATCACGGGAATATCTTTAATAGTTCTAGTGGTAATGGTTGCCTGCTTTTATTTTCTGGTCAATATTTTGATCCGCAACCTCCGCCGTCTCTTAGATACAGCGGCAAAATTCGGACGGGGGGACCTCTCCGCCAGGGTGTACATCCATTCACATGACGAGATAGAAGAATTGGGTGAAGGTTTCAATAATATGGCCGAGGACCTGAACAAAATAACCGTCTCGCGGGATTTACTCATAAAAGAGACCTCTGAACGCGAAAAGGCACAGGAAGCCTTGCGGCAGACACTCTTGCAGCACGAAACAGAACTGGAGATCGAGGTTGACAGAAAAACCAAAGAACTCCAGGAGGCCCTTAAACAGATCAAGCGGTCATCTATGGAGACCATCTACCGCCTTTCACTCGCGGCTGAATACAGAGACTGGGATACAGGGGAACATCTTCTGCGTATGACGCGTTATGCCGCGGCTATCGCTAAAAAGATGGGGCTGGACGACAAATACGTGGAAGCCATCCTGTCCGCGGCCCTAATGCATGATGTGGGCAAGATAGGCATCCCGGACCATATTTTGAGAAAACCGGGCAAGCTAACCCCCGAGGAATGGGAAATCATGAAAAAACACACCACCATCGGGGCGCAGATACTGAAAGACTCGGAAGCCGAATTTATAAGGTTGGCGGCGCGCATCGCCCTGACCCATCATGAAAAGTGGGACGGGACAGGCTACCCCAGGCGGCTTAAAGGCTCTGAGATCGATCTGGCCGGGCGGATCGCGGCTGTCGCCGATGTCTTCGAGGCGGTAACATCCAAACGGCCTTATAAAGAAGCTTTTTCAGTGGAAAAAGCTTTAGAGATAATCAGAGAGGGAAGGGGAACTCATTTTGATCCGCAGGTTGTCGATGCTTTCTTCGCCATCCAGGATGAGATAATAGCGATAAATAAAGAAACCAACCAGGATGAAAGCCATAACCTCGAGGCTCTGAAAAAACGAAACGAAAATAATCAATAAAAATTACAGATCTAACCAGGCTAACGCGACGTGAGCTTGCGCCCAGTTAACCTGGTTAGATTTGGCAGGTTAGATTGGTGGTAAGGTCTGAAAATACACAGGGTCAACAAAATAGTACTCGCCATAATAGCCCTTGGGGTGTTTTCCCTGGCGCTACTATTCTATTCTAAATTACGCTATTACTTTGTCGGCCCGTACGAGGGGCACAACATTCCCACAAATATAATCCTGGCAATAATACTTTTTAACATTTCGCATATAATAGGGGGCATCGAAGGTGCCGCATAACTAAACAAGGAGGTTGTCGTGAAAAAACTTATTTACGTACTCGTGATTCTGGTCCTGATTGTAGTGGGCCTCTTCGCCTTCAAGGATTCCGTGATCCAGTTCGTCGTGGAAAAAAGCGTCCAGTCCGCCACAGGGCTCAAGCTGAACGTTAAGGGGTTCCATGTGGGCCTCATAAAAACTGTCATAGACATAAAAGAACTCCGTCTTTACAACCCCAGGGGTTTCCACGACAAGGTGATGCTGGATATGCCGGAGATATACGTCGACTATGACCTGCCGGCTTTCTTCAAAGGCCAGATCCACCTCCCGGAGGTGCGGATAGACCTTAAAGAGTTTATCGTGGAGAAGAACGCTAAAGGAGAGCTCAACCTCAATTCTCTGGCAGTGACGAAGGAAGCGCCCGAGGAAGCCGAACCGGCAAAAGAAAAGAAGCAGATGCAGCTACAGATAGACACCCTGCAGCTCAAGGTAGGCCGGGTACTGTACAAGGACTACTCTCAGGGCGGCGAGCCTACCGTCCAGGAATTCGCCGTAAATATTGATGAGACTTACGATAACATAACGGATCTAAAGTCGGTAGTAAGCATTATAGTGGCTAAGTCGCTGGCCAAAACCACGATATCAAAACTTGCCAATTTTGAGGTCGACAAATTGCAACAGCACCTGACCGACCAGCTTGCTAGTAAAGTTTTCGGCGGTGGTGCACTGGGAAGCGGCATCAAAGAAGCCCTGCAGGGCCTATTGAAAAGGGAATAACGGACTTTTAAAAGAAAAGGAGCGGTCCAGATGAAGACACTGTTAATAATGTTATTTGTTTCTGCCGTTGTATTTTCGCAGGTGGGTTTCGCGGCGGAAACTGCCGTAGAGACTACCATCAGGGACGGCAGCAGCATCGAAAAGGCGATTATAATAACGGGCAAATATGATGGGGCTATTGCCCGGGAATATGAATATATCGAGAAAACATACGGGATTATGGGCCAAAACTGGCAGATGCAGCTGCAGAGCTCCCTCGAGCAGGACAACAAGTCTTATGACATGATCGAGTTCATACTGCTTCCGTCGGGAGATAAAAAAGTGCTGTATTTCGACATAACCGAACCCTATGCCGATCTCATGAAAGAGTTTCAGACGGAGTAGCTTGACAGATCTAACCAGGTTATGTAGGTTATGAACCAGGTTATCACAACTTTGTTGGCTTAACCCGGTTCAATCTTCGGGTTGAACCAGTTTCAACCCACAAAGTGGTAGAAACTGGTTCACAAAAAGAAGGAGACATTAAAAATGACATTTAACTTTAATCCAATAGGCATAATAAACACGGCGCTTTGTATTATTATAGTGCTTTTAGGCTCTTGGGGCTACAAGAAGGATAGAGATAAGGTGCCTCTTCTTATAGGCATAGCCTTCGGTCTTTTCGGTATCTCGCATATCGTAACTCTCGTTGGCCTTGAAAACGCCTTGATGAGTTTTATTATCACAGTACGGGTGCTCGCTTATTTAACTGTTGTGTTCTCTTTGAGCACAGCAGTGGCTAAACGTTAAGAGGGTATAAGCATAATGACTAAAAATGATCCCTCCGCGTTCGATCTCCAGGGCGTTTTATCCCGGGTCGGGGGGCGACCGCAAACTGCTCAAGGAGATCATAAAAATGTACACGGAGGACTATCCAAAAAAGTTAAGACAGATCCGTGAAGGTATAGAGAAAAGCGATGCCGAGACCGTAGCGCGCGTGGCTCATGTTATCAGGGGCGCGGTATCAAATTTTGAGGCAAAAGACGCGTTCGAGGCGGCCCGGCGACTGAAGAAGATCGGCAAAAGCAGGGATCTTGAAAAGGCCGAAGCTGCTTTTGCCGAACTTGAAAACAAGCTTAAGCGGCTTGAAGAAGCACTTGAAATCATAAAATGAAAATCTCACATACTAAGACCGTTAACCCCGGAGGAAGCAAAACAAAAGCTATCAGGCACGGAAGATTAACCTGCAAACAGTTCAAAAAGGAGGTAACACATGGTTACATTGGTCAGACTCATCGGTATAGTTCTAACGGTAGCGGGGGTTGTTTTTCTCTTGAACCCCGAAACAATGAAACGAGCCATTGCCTTTTTCGCGGAAGGCAAGAGAGTTTACGCGGCGGGCTGCATAAGAATACTGGTCGGGATAATCCTTCTTACGGCCGCCTCACAGTGCAGAATCGCGTGGATCGTATTCATCATAGCTTTACTGCCTCTTATAAGCGGTATTCTTGTTTTTGCCCTTGGCCTGGAAAAATGCAAAAACATGATTAAACTGTGGCAGGAGAAGCCGGTCGCGACACTGCGTGCGGTCAGCGTTATTCCTGTGGTTATCGGCTTACTGCTTTTTGCCTGCGCTTAGCAAGGGGTTACCCGCCTTGCGGGCGAATAGGTTTTTTTATTCCTTTATCTTGAGGAGGAGGTTTTTATGGACGCGGGTAGAAGAAGATTTGTGAAGCGGGAACTTACGGTATTTTTGATATTCTTTCTCTTCGGTATCGCGCCGTTTATTGTCCCTATGTTTTTCACGTTCGGCATCTCGCTTACATGGGATCTTCGCATAGGCATGATATCGTTTGTGGTTATTGCTCTGTACCCGGTTTATCTGGTTATCGATATCCTTGTCTGGATAATCAAAAAGATAGTCGGAGCGATAAGAAAGAAATAAAAGTAACCAAGTAAGGCTATTATGAGCGCGCCAAGCAAAGCTGTTATAAGCAAG
>JBDRIH010000060.1:0-39088 GCA_043816025.1 Candidatus Omnitrophota bacterium | reverse complement strand
CTCCGGAGGAGATAGAGAATTCTGATAACAGTATAGTGAGGCAGTTTGTAACAGGCAGCGCGGAAGGGCCGATAACCAGCAAATAAGGGAGGAGAAGGATATGTTCAGAGACGAGAAACTTGAATTAAAAGTCGGGTTATTTATAGGCATAGGTATTTTTGTGTCTTTTTTGATCGTCTTTTCCATAAGCGATTTTTACATGCTGAAAAAAGGATATGATATCGAGGCGGTATTCGATTTTGTGAACGGGCTGACCGAAAAGTCCCCGGTCAGGCTGGCCGGTGTCCATGTCGGGGAAGTCGAGCACATAAAGGTGTATTACGACGAAGATGCCGGCAAGACCCGCGTCAAGCTCGGTATATGGATAACCGGCGATGTCCGGATAGAATCTGATGCCATTGGCAGGATAAATACCCTGGGTCTATTGGGGGAACAGTACCTCGAGATAACCCCGGGTACGACGGACACGTTTCTCAAAGCGGGAGGTATGTTGACCGGGAGGAACCCCGTGAACATCGGACGGCAGATGGAACGGATGAGCGAACTTGTCGTATCCGCGGCGGAGATATTTAAGCGCGCCGAAAAAGGAGAAGGGACTCTGGGAAAACTCATGACGGACGACACATTGTACGACGACCTGGAGACCATCTTTGGGAGGCTAAAAAATGGCGAGGGCACTATAGGCAAGCTTCTGGTTGAAGACAAGATATACAACGACCTGGAAGATTTTGTAAGTGACATCAAGGCGCATCCATGGAAACTCCTTAAAAAGACCACTGACAAAAAGAAGAAGTCCGACTAAGGACTAAAGCAAAAAACGCGGTACGGGTGTTAAGCCGCACTACTAGCGGCATATTTTTTTATTTTTTATTAACGGAAAGGAAGTGAAAGGCATGACAGTAAGGTTAATAAGGTTTTTTTTCCTGATTCTTAGCACGGTGTGCGGGTATTATCTCGGGTCGCTCTTTACGAAATTTTCCCAGGAGGGGGCGATGATCGGCGGTGGTGCAGGATTGATCGGGGGACTCGTCCTGATCTTTGTGGAAGTGAAACTGAAGAGCGTGTCCCTGAGAAACCTTTCGGCGGCCGCCTTCGGGCTTGTATTCGGTTTTTTTATGGCATGGATGGTCACTTTGATACTCAAGCTGATTCCCATGGACGAGGTGTTTTATTCCTCCTTGCAGATCGTGTTTACCCTGGTTTTCTGTTATCTCGGCATGATCATAGCTATGAAGGGCAAGGACGAGTTTAATCTGGTTATACCGTACGTGCGGTTTTCGCGGGAAGATCAGCGGGATCAGCTGTTTTTGCTGGACACCAGCGTTATCATAGACGGCAGGATCGTGGGTGTGTACGAGACAGGTTTTCTGGAAGGAAAACTTGTGGTGCCCCGTTTCGTATTGCAGGAGCTGCAGTACATAGCGGACTCTCCGGACAACTCAAAACGCACCAGGGGCCGCAGGGGGCTGGACATACTGGACCGCCTTAAGAAAATACGCGGGACCGAAGTCATAATACACGATGAAGGTCTTCCGGATATCAAGGAGGTGGACGCCAAGCTTGTCCGCCTGGCCAAGATCCTTGATTGTCACGTACTCACAAACGATTTTAATCTTAATAAGGTCGCTAAAATTGAAGGCGTCAGGGTCCTGAATATCAACGATCTGGCGAACGCACTGCGTCCGGTTGTTCTTCCGGGAGAGCAGATGAACGTTCATATAAGAAAAGAAGGCAAGGAAAAGAACCAGGGTGTCGCGTTTATGGATGACGGGACCATGATAGTCGTGGATAACGCCAGAAGGCTTATAGGAAAAAACGTAAGCGTTTCGATCACAAGTGTGCTGCAGACCTCGGCCGGCAGGATGATATTTGCCAACTTGATAGAAAGACCCGAGCGACCGGCCCGGAATGGCGGCGCCTAGACGTACGTCCAAGGTCAGATATTTAATCCCGCACCAGAACACCCCCAAGTTAAGTTGGGGGATGGAGGTGCTACCGAACGCGCAGGCGTTCGGTGCGGGATTCCGCCCTTTGGTGAAATCCCGAAAAAAAAGGCGCCATCGACTTTAGTCGGTGGGGCTCCACTTTAAAATCTGCTAGGTATATTATGAAAATCGGAATGGGATACGACATGCACGGGCTGGCCAGAGGCCGGCAGATGGTGCTGGGTGGTGTAAAAATACCTTGCGTTAAGGGGCCTAAGGGGCATTCCGACGGTGACGTCCTCCTCCACGCGATATGTGACGCTGTACTGGGCGCTTTGGGTAGGCCCGATATAGGCGAGAGGTTTCCCGACACGGAGGCTAAATATAAGGATATTTCCAGCGCGGAACTTCTGCGCGATGTCGCCAGTCTAATGGATAGCGAGGGATTCGGCATTGGTAACCTGGACTGTGTGGTTGTTACGGAAGAGCCCCGAGTAGCTGACTACCGCGAGAAAATGACCCGTCTTATTGGCGATATACTGAAAGCGCCTGCCGGTGCCGTTAACGTGAAAGGTAAGACGTCCGAAAAACTCGGGATTATAGGGGAAGGCAAAGCCATAGCGGCTTATGCCGTTGTGCTTTTGAAGGAAAAAATCTAACCTGCCAGATCTAACCAGGTTAACGCTGCGTGAGCTTACACCCTGTTAACCTGGTTAGATCTGTGGGTTAAACTAAACTGACAGGTCTAACCAGGTGTGTGGGGCTACTCCGTACAGGGAGCCTCCACACCGGGCGGAGGGGCCCTGGTAGGAGTAGACCCAGACACCTTGCCGCTGGCAGGTTAGATTAAAAAGGAGATGGAATGATTTGTTTTTTGAACTTTATTTTAGTCTTAATTATACTGGCGGTGGCATTTTACGCGCTTGTGCGTACCTTTTTTAAAGGCGAGATCACAGCGGCCATGGAAAGGGACCCCGCGGCTACGAATTACGCTGAAGTTATTTTTACGTATGCCGGAGTGCATGCTTTAGTGTGGTATAGGGTGGCCCATGCGCTAAAGGAGATGTCTGTTCCTTTTCTGCCACGGGTTCTGTCCCAGCTGGCCAAGTGGTTTACCGGGATAGAGATACATCCCGGGGCTCAGATAGGCAAGGGGCTTTTTATCGATCACGGCATGGGTGTTGTCATAGGAGAAACGAGCGTTATCGGCGATAACGTAACGCTGTTTCAGGGTGTGACGCTTGGCGGAACGGGAAAAGAGAGAGGCAAACGACACCCCACGCTTGGCAACGACGTGGTAGTGGGAGCCGGAGCGAAGATACTCGGGAATATCATCGTAGGGGACAATGTGATGGTAGGGGCGAACGCGGTTGTTATCCGTAACGTCCCGGACGATTCGACAGTGGTAGGTATCCCCGGACGGGTGGCGAAAAAACGAGGCAAGCGTATACCGGGTGGTATAAACCTCGATCATACGGCACTGCCGGATCCGATCCAGCAGGCGCTGGAAAAGCTGCAGCATGAGATAGACCACATAGAGAGTGAGATCGGGGAATATCGCGAAAAGAAGGGACCCGGGGAGAAGGACGAGGGCCAGTGATAAAACTGTACAACACACTGACAAGAGAGAAGCAAGAG
The DNA here is from genome assembly GCA_043816025.1 of Candidatus Omnitrophota bacterium. Taxonomy (GTDB): domain Bacteria; phylum Omnitrophota; class Gorgyraeia; order Tantalellales; family Tantalellaceae; genus JBDRIH01. The sequence continues at coordinate 35,525 of JBDRIH010000060.1, read as the reverse complement.
TTCCGCCCTATGGAAGAGGGCAAGGTCAGGATGTATGTCTGCGGACCTACAGTTTATGACGTGCCGCATATAGGGCATGCCCGAAGCGCCTATGTGTTTGACGTTATAAGGAGGTACTTCGAATACGCGGGGCTTGAAGTCTTTTTTGTGAGGAACGTGACGGATATCGATGACAAGATCATAAAGAAAGCCCAAGCGGAACTTGCGGAAATCGGTGAAAAGGTGCAGTCGAACCGTTTGAAAGAATGGGCGGCCGAAGTAGCCGTGCGTTATCTTGACATTTATCATAAAGAGATGGATGTTTTGGGGATACGTCCGCCTAAGGTCGAGCCTAAGGCTACCGAAAACATCCAGGAGATGATAAAGTTTATAGAGACTCTTATAGAAAAAGGGCACGCGTACGTCGCAGGGAGCAACGTATATTTCAGTGTGGAAGAGTTCCCCGGATACGGAAAACTGTCTAACCGCAAAAAAGACGAGATGCTGCAGGGCGTGCGTATAGATCTGGACGAGAAGAAACGTTACCCGCTGGATTTTGCTTTGTGGAAAGAGGCAAAACCCTATGAGCCTTTTTGGGAAAGTCCGTGGGGTGATGGGCGGCCCGGCTGGCATATAGAGTGTTCCGTCATGAGCACGCGCATCCTGGGAGAGCAGTTTGATATTCACGGGGGCGGGCTCGATCTTATATTTCCGCATCACGAGAACGAAATCGCCCAGGCGGAGGCAGGTACGTCCAAACCTTTTGCTAATTACTGGATACACAACGGACTTTTGACCGTGAATGGCGAAAAGATGTCCAAGTCTCTGGGTAATTATATCACCATTTCCGATTTTCTCGAAAAACACAGGGACCCGGACCTGTTGAAAATATCTTTTCTGAACAGCCATTACAGAAGCCCCATGGATTACAGCGACGAAAAGATAGCCGAAGCCGGGCGTTCAAAAGAACGCATAATGATATTTTTTGATAAAGTGAACCGCTTGACCCAGGAATATTCAAAGGAAGAAGGCGCTCCAGACGACGCCGACGTCGAGGCTATGGAGAAAGCGCAGTGGGTCGTGAACAGTTTGCAGGAAAAATTCGACGAAGTAATGGGAGACGATTTCAACACCTCCTCGGCGTTATCTGTTATATTTGAGGCCGTCAAGAAAGGCAACGACTGCCTGTCCGATGCGGGTATTTCCATGGCCGAAAAAGCGCACATGACGGAAGCCATAAAGAACTATATCTTGCGCTTCGCGGATATCCTGGGGCTTTCGCTCAGACCCGTCAAGCTCGAGACCGAAGAAGCCTCGGAGATAGAACGGTTAGTCGCTTTGAGAGAAGATGCCCGAAAAAAGAAAGATTACTCCAGGTCGGACGAATTGCGCAGGGAGCTTATAACGAAGGGTGTGGTCGTTGAGGATACGCCGGAAGGACCCGTATGGCGAAAAAGTTAACCAAAGGTGTTTTTATAACGTTTGAAGGACCCGAAGGAAGCGGCAAGAGTACGCAATCTAATCGTTTGCACGAGGATCTTTTGTCCCGCGGGTATGATGCCGTGCATACGCTGGAACCCGGGGGGACGCCTCTGGGGGGTAAAATAAGGGAGATTCTTCTGGGAAAAGAAGAGATAGGCCTGGTGAAGGAAGCGGAGCTTTTTCTTTTTGAGGCCGACAGGGCCCAGCACGTGCAGGAGGTTATCCTTCCGGCCCTGGAGGCGGGCAAGGTGGTTATATGTGACCGTTTTAATACCGCTACGTTTGCTTATCAGGGAGCCGGTCTGGGTATGGATATCAGAATTGTGGAAGCCGTGGACCGGATGTCTACGGGGGAACTTTGTCCGGATCTCACTATTTTATTGGACGTGGAAGTGGAGACGGGACTTAAGCGCGCCGGGGCGGAACACACACCCGACAGAATGGAAAAAAGAAGCAGGGACTTTCACCAGAGGGTTCGCCAGGGATATCTCGATATTGCTAAAAAGTCTCCCGACAGGATCAAGGTCATAAGGGTCGCTGAAGATATAAACGAAACGTATAAGCTTGTAAAGGAACGGGTTTATGCTCTTATTGAGCGATATAAAGGGTCAGAGTAACGCCGTACGGCACCTTTCAAACAGCCTTTCTTTAGGGAGGATAGCCAACGGCTATCTTTTTTCCGGTCCCCGGGGGGTGGGACGCGTTCTCAGCGCTAAAGCCTTTATCATGGCCCTTGTCTGTCAGAACGCCCCCGGCCAAGTGGAGGCGTGTGGGCAGTGTCCATCGTGCCGCAAGGTAAATGATCTCCAGCATCCGGACGTTTTATGGATAAAACCGGAAAAGAAAAAGACGAGGACCATAAAGATAGACGAGATACGAAAAGCCAAGGAGGTATTAAACCTTAAGCCTTTCACCTCGCCGGTCAGCGTGTGTGTGATAGAAGACGCGCACGTCATGACACCGGAGGCGTCCAACGCCCTTTTGAAGGTGCTGGAAGAACCTCCGGGAAGCGCTTTGCTGATACTTATTACGCACAAAAAAGAACTTTTGTTTGAAACCGTGATCTCAAGGTGTGCTGAGGTTAGATTCCATTCTCTGTCGGTTAAAGATACCAAGGACATCATCATGCAAGAGGCCGGTGACATCGACGAGGAGGCGGCGTATTTTCTGGCGTATTTTTCGCAAGGTTCACCCGGCAGGGCCCTGGAGATGATAGAAGAGGGCCTCTTGCAGAGGAAAGACGTTCTTTACGGTATGGTCGAGGAGATAGTGAAGGAGGAAAGGGCAAGTTGTCTTAACTGGGACTCCGAAGACAGAGACATTCTCATTGAAGATCTGGAGATGCTGATCATGCTTTTGCGCGATATAGCGATGGGCAAGGAAGCGTTGAATGAGATGATCCTGGACAAAGATATAACCGGCACGGAGATGTATAAGTTTTTCGAGAGATACCCGACAGAAAAAATATACAGCATCATGGAACGACTGATAAAGGTAAAACTTGCTTTGACGGGCAACGTAAACCCAAAGCTTGTCGCCCAGGTCTTACCGGGAATGATTAAATAGGGCCTTATAGATCTGTCAGGTTAGATAGCAGGAGAGATAAAGATGTATGAAGTAGTTCAGGTACAGCTGAGGGCAGCGGGGGAAATAAAATATTTCCTTACCAACAACATGAAGTTTGATATAGGGGAGAAGGTCATAGTCGAAGCCGACAGGGGCCTTGAATACGGCGAGATATTGTCCGCGAACGAGCAGGTGGTCGAGATACACACTCTCGAAAAACCCCTGCGTAAAATAATCAGGAAAGCCAATCCCTGGGACGAGAAGCAGATCGCCAAGAACAAAGCCAAGACGAAGGACCTGATGAGCGTCTGCGAAAAGAAGATCCGGGAGCAAGAGCTGCCCATGAAACTCGTGGACGCGGAATATTCTTTCGACAGGTCGAAGGTCATTTTTTATTTTACCTCCGAAGGACGGGTGGATTTCCGGGACCTGGTAAGGAATCTGGCCAGCATCTTCCGTGTGCGTATCGAGTTAAGACAGATAGGGGTAAGGGACGAGGCGAGGATGCTCGGCGGCTGTGGTCCCTGCGGCAGGAGTCTGTGCTGCATGTCTTTTCTTAAAGATTTTGACCCCGTCACCATAAAGATGGCAAAGATTCAGAACCTTCCGCTTAATCCTTCAAAGATATCCGGGCTCTGCGGCCGGCTTATGTGCTGTCTCGGATACGAGTATAAGTGTTATGAAGAGTGTTCGGTAGGTCTGCCGAGGGTGGGCAAGGAGATCAAGACCGAACACGGCAAGGGCAAAGTTATCGCGGTCAATCCGCTGAAAAGGACCGTTACCGTGGATCTCGGAGACGGAAAGATCAAGGAGATAGTAATAGAGATGAAAACAGATGTAAGGAAATAGGCGATGGCCAAAAAGAAATTTTATATCACAACGCCTATATATTACGTTAACGCCAACCCCCATATAGGGCACGCCTACACACAGGTTGCCGTTGACGTTGTTAGCAGGTACCGCAAGATGCTGGGCGAAGAGGTGTTTTTTCTAACGGGCACGGACGAGCACGGCGAGAAGGTCGAGGAAGCGAGCCTGAAAGCTGGGTTCGAAAAAGGCGCCGAAAAAGAATTCGTCGATACAATAGTCGCTAATTTTGAGAACGTCTGGAAGGCCCTGGATATACAGTACGATTATTTCATACGCACCACGGATGAAAAACATAAAATGGTCGTCCAGGAATTCCTGAACAAGATGAAACAAAGCGGCGACATCTATCAGGGCGAATATGACGGCTGGTTTTGCACGCCGTGCGAAACCTTCTGGACCGACACGCAGATCGATAACGGGGCATGTCCCGACTGTAAACGTCCCGTGGAAAAGATAAAAGAAAAAAATTATTTTTTCCGTATGAGCGGACATAAAGAATGGCTTATCGATTACATAAACACCCACCCGAACTTTATAATGCCCGACTTCAGAAAGAACGAAGTCCTGGGTTTTTTGCGGGAGGAGCTTAATGATCTCTGTATATCGCGTCCCAAAGAGAGGATGGCTTGGGGGGTGGAACTGCCGTTTGACAAGGATTATGTCGTGTATGTCTGGTTCGACGCCCTGATCAACTACGCCTCGGGTATTGCCGCCTCCGGGCGCATAAATGACGAGGTCTGGCCCGCGGATTTTCATGTGATCGCTAAAGATATACTCAGGCACCACGCCGTGTACTGGCCGATAATGCTTAAGAGCGTGGGATGGGATATGCCCAGGACTATCTTTGCCCACGGGTGGTGGAAGATGGGCGAAGAGAAGATGTCAAAATCCAAAGGGAATATTGTTGATCCCGTGGCGCTAATAGATAAATTCGGTAAAAATCCGGACCCCCTGCGTTATTTTCTGCTGAAGGCCGTGAATTTTGGACAGGACGGAGTTTTTAACGAGGATGCGCTAGTGACCATGTATAACAGTGATCTCGCAAACGATCTTGGGAACCTCCTGAATCGGACGCTTACCATGGTGGAAAAATATTTTGACGGAGTGTCTCCTCAAGCTCCTGAGGATGCCGGTTGCGAGAAGCAGCATGAGCGCAGCAACGTCATGATCAGGGAGGGGGTTGTCAGACTTTTTCCGCTGGTCGATGAATATCTGAGAAGCTCAAACCTTTGTTTTAAAGAGGCATTGGAAGCGATTATGCGCGTTGTCGGCAAGGCGAACAAATATATCGAGGAATCGGCGCCCTGGAAATATTCGAAAGAAAATAACACCGAAGCGATAAAATTGATCATAGCGGATCTGGTGGAGGTGCTGAGGTCCAGCGCGGTCGCCCTTTTTCCTTTTATGCCGCGGACGGCCGTAAAGATGTGGGACCAGCTTGGACTCGTGGAAGATATTGAGAAGCAGCTGGGTAGAGACCAAATTGAAAAAGCCGATTTAAGCCGTCCGAACTGGAGAAAGTTTCCCGCCGGCACGAAAGTCGCCAAAGGCGAGCCGTTGTTTCCAAGGATACAGTAACGCGTTAAACAGATCTAACCAGGTTAACGCGACGTGAGCTTGCACCCTGCTAACCTGGTTAGATCTGGTTATCAAAGGAGTTGGTTATGCGACTGGTGGACACCCATTGTCACCTGGATTTTCCGGATTACAAAGATGACCTCAGCGAGGTGTTGGAAAGAGCCGCCACCTCCGGGGTCGTCCGTATGATAGTTCCGGGTACCAGTCTGGCAAGCAGCGAAGAGGCCGTAAGACTGGCCGGGGGACATCCCGCGGTATTCGCCGCGGTCGGCATACACCCCCATGAGGCCGACAAGGTGGACTCTTTCGGAGTTTCGCGTCTTAAGGATATGGCCATCGCAAACGATAAAGTGGTGGCAATAGGGGAAATAGGCCTGGATTATTACAGGAAGCATTCGAAACCAGAAAACCAGAAAAGACTTTTCAGAGATTGTCTGAGGGTTGCGAAGGATCTTGATCTGCCGGTGATACTTCATATCCGCCAAGCGCGTGAGGATTTTTTGCGTATCCTCGAAGACTCCTCGCCGCCCGCCGCGAGAGGTGTCGTGCACTGTTTTTCGGCGGATGCAGGATTCCTTGAGGAACTTTTGGCGCTTGGTATGCATATCTCTTTTACCGGGAACATAACATTCGAAAAAGCCTCGGCCCTGCATGAGGTAATAAAACGCGTACCCCTGGAACGTCTTCTTATGGAAACAGATTCGCCGTTTATAGCGCCTGTGCCTTTAAGGGGAAAAAGGAACGAACCCGCGTACATGAACCAGTTTCTGGAAGTTTACGCGAATATCTACGAACTCGCGCCGGAAGACATCGCGAGAATCACCACGCATAACGCTAACCGTCTTTTTGGCCTGGGGATAGAGGAACCGGCCGTGGTCGCGTACCCGATAAGGGACGCGCTGTACCTTAATATCACCAACAGGTGCACCAACGCATGCACGTTTTGCACGCGTAAATACTCTAATTATGTGAAGGGACATAACCTCAAACTGGACGTCGAGCCGACCGCGCGGGAGATAATAAAAGCGATGCCGGATGTATCCGCTTACCGGGAAGTGGTGTTTTGCGGTTACGGCGAACCCACACTGCGTCTGGAAACGCTGAAAAGGGTAGCCTCCTTCGTGAAACAAAAGGGCGGCACAGTGCGTCTTACGACTAACGGCGAGGGCAATCTTATTAACTCCAGGAGCATCGCCGCGGAACTCAAGGGTCTGGTCGACAGGGTTTCGGTCAGTCTGAACGCGCCGGACGCAACGGGATATGACCGTCTGTGTCAGTCGGTTTTTGGAGAGGCCGCTTATGACGCTATTCTGGACTTTATAGCCGAATGCGCAAAACAGGGAATGGAAGTTGAAGTGACGTGTCTGGATATGATAGGAGAGCCTGCGGTTTCGGCGTGCCGGCAGAAGGCCGAACAGCTTGGCGCCCGTTTCCGGTTAAGGCATCTGGACGTCGTCGGTTAATAGCTATAAGCTACAAGCTGCAAGCTGTAAGTTACAGCTTAAAACTTAAAGCTTACAGCTGACTTAGATATTAACTCATGAAGAAGATTTCTGATATCGCGCGGCGCAACAAACTGTATATCTTTCTCATTGCCTTTATCGTAGGGATAAACCTTCTGGTCTTTGCGGGCTGGATGGCCGAAAGATCCGAGGAGACACCGAAGGGGTCACGAGCCACAGGCGAAGTGAAAACGGAATCCGCCGTCGGGGACCAGCCGCTCCAGCCGGAAGAAAAAAAGATCTTCGACGAGGAAGACATAGAGGCCCGGGAAAAAAAGCTGAGAGAGCTTGCCACAGAGGATCCGTCTTTATACCTGTTTCTTGGGGTCCTCAACCTTATGATACTTTTTGTGATATTAATCGGTCTGATCCTTGACATATATTTTCTCATGCGCTGGTTTCGGAAAAGCCCCGTCGGTATGCAGCGTGCGGGCCAGGAGAGGCCGCGCTGGAGTATTGGCGATGTAGTGCGCGTTACGTTGATATTTATATCTTTTGGCTACGCATTCACGATCCTGCAGGCATTTGTCGCGAAACTTTTCCCTATTTTATACAACGAGAATTTTCGTATGGTCTTTAATACGGCCATGATGAACGTGGTGGGGATAAGCGTCATACTGTACTTTGTCGCGAAGAAATACGGCCAGGACATAGATACTTTGGGTCTTACAGCCAGTAAGTTTGCAAACAACGTATTTTACGCCGTGGTCGGGTACATTGCGCTGGTTCCGGTTCTTTTGGTGATAATGATTGCAACTTTTTTTGTGACGAAACTGGTGAAATACCAGCCGCCCATACAGCCCATAGTGCAGGTCTTTATCGAAGAGAAAAATACATCGGTCCTCTGGCTTTCGGCGCTCTTCGCGGCCATTTTCGGACCGATCGCGGAAGAGATATTTTTTCGAGGGTTCATGTACACGGCCATTAGAAAAAGGCTGGGTGTATTTTGGGCCATGATGACTACCGCCGTGATATTTTCTCTCTTGCACACGCATATCGTGGGTTTTTTGCCCATAATGGTGCTGGGGCTACTACTGGCTTATCTTTACGAAAAAACGGGTTCGCTTGTTGCTTCGATGTCGGTGCATATAATACACAACCTCGGAATGGTCATACTGGTGTTTCTTATGAGGTACGTCGGGGTGTAAAAATGAGGATAACGAGGAACAAATATGAAGTACGATACGATACGGTGGAGAAATAACAAGGTCGAGCTTATCGACCAGAGACTTCTTCCGGACAAGATGCGTTACGTGGCGTGCGTGACGGACAAGGATATTCACGCGGCGATAAAAAAGATGAAGATCAGGGGCGCTCCGGCGATAGGAATAGCCGCCGCTTACGGCGTGTATCTGGGCGTGCGAAAGAGCCGCGCTGGGGATTTTGCCGGGTTCAAAAGAGAGCTAAAAAGGACGATAAAGTATCTGGCCGCCTCCCGTCCCACGGCCCGCAACCTTTTCTGGGCGCTGGAGAAAATGGACGCGCTCGTGGAAAAGAACAAGGCCAAACCGGTCAAGGAACTCAAAAAGATGATGCTGAAACAGGCGAACTCCATGCTCGAGGAAGACGGCAGGATATGCCGCGCTATAGGTCGCAACGGGAAAGAGCTGATAGCAAGGGGTTTCAGCGTTTTGACACACTGCAACGCCGGCGGTCTGGCGACATCTTCTTACGGGACCGCGCTGGGAGTGATCTTTTCCTCGAAGAACAAGATACGCAAAGTTTATGTCGATGAGACGCGTCCTGTCCTGCAGGGAGCGCGTCTGACGGTGTGGGAGCTTCTGGCCGAAGGCGTCCCGACTATACTTATCTGCGACAACATGGCGGCTTCGATCATGGCAAAGGGTGAGATAGACGCGATCGTGGTAGGGGCGGACCGCATAGCCTCAAACGGTGATACGGCTAATAAGGTGGGAACGTACTCGCTCGCCGTCCTGGCAAACTATCACGGCATTCCGTTTTATGTCGCGGCGCCGGTTTCGACGTTCGATCTGGCGCTGTCTACCGGCAGGGGAATCCCGATAGAAGAGAGGTCCCCTCGAGAGGTGAAAGAGATCAAGGGAGTGCGCATAACATCGAAAAGAGTAAAGGTGAGAAATCCCGCTTTTGACGTTACGCCCGCAAAACTGATCACGGCGATCATAACGGAACGAGGGGTTATCAGAAAACCGGACAGGAAAAAAATAAAAAAAGTTGTCGGATCATAAGGGAATAAAGGATGAAAGAGCTGGAACTGGTCGCTAGAATAAGAAAACGTGCCGGAATACCCGGAAAGGGCGTTAAGGTAGGCATAGGTGATGACTGCGCCGTGCTTGAACACGACGCCAAGAGATACCTTCTATGGGCTACCGATATGCTTGTTGAAGGCACGCATTTCCGACTGGAGGATGCGGGATTTGATAGAATAGGCCGCAAAGCCGTAGCGGTAAATATAAGCGATATCGCCGCCATGGGAGGTGTTCCCAAATACATTACGGTAGCCGTGGGCCTGCCCGTCGGGATGAAAAGATCCGTTTTTGACGCCATTTATGACGGTGTCTTCGGTATATGTAAAGAATACGGCATCGAGGTTGTGGGTGGAGATATTAATAGGAGCGAGAGGCTCATAATCGATATCTCCATCATAGGATTTGTTGAAAAGAAGAGGCTGACTAAACGGTCCGGTGCTAAGGAGGGCCAACTTATTCTGGTTACCGGCCCCCTCAGGAACGGAAAGAAAGAGCACCTGGATTTCATCCCGCGGCTTGAAGAAGCGCGGTTTCTTACCGAGCGGCGCGGGGTAAGTTCCATGATAGATGTCTCTGACGGCATCGCTATGGACCTGGGACGGATATGTTCCGAAAGCGGCGTAGGATGCAACTTATACGCGAACGCCGTGCCGCTTTCCAGGGGTTTGAGTCTGGAGGACGCCCTGTATTATGGTGAAAGTTTTGAACTTTTGTTTACCATGGATACGAAAAAGGCGCGGGAACTGTTTCTGTATATGAAGAGGCGCCGAAAAACGCCGGAATATTTTGTTATAGGTGAAATTACACCGAAGAAGAACGGATTGCGTTTGATAGACAAGGAAGGGCACGCAAGTGTCCTGAAGGCGGAAGGATTCAGACATTTTTAAAAGAAGTAAAGGGTCAGGCAGCAAGCTACAAGCTGCAAGCCACAAGCTTCAAGCCTGAAGCCTGTAGCCTGCGGCATGAAGCTTGAAGCTGAAAAGGCTGGGGATGAAAAACACAAAGACCATAACGACACATTCACCGGAAGAGACAATGGAGGCCGCGTTCCGCCTGGCGGCGGGTCTCGGCCGGGGGAGTCTGGTCGCCCTCGTGGGGGATCTGGGCACCGACAAGACCATGTTTGTGAAAGGTCTGGCCAGGGGCCTGGGGATAGAGGATTACCTTTATGTGAACAGTCCTTCGTTTGTTGTACTGAAAGAGTATCACGGCAAAAAGGATCTATATCATTTTGATGTCTACCGGCTCGACTTAAAAAGTTTCTGTGATACGCTGGATTATGAAACGTATTTTTATGGAGACGGCATAACCGTTGTGGAATGGGCGGATAAGATAAGGGACGTTTTGCCTGAAGATTATCTGGAAATAGCCATAGAGCACACGGACCACACCGAGAGAAAGTTTAGTTTTCGCCCGGTCGGGAAAGGTTTCGAAGAGGTTCTTGCGAAGATATAGGCTGCAAGCCACAGGCTTCAAGCCTGAAGCCTGTGGCTTGAAGCCTGAAGCCTGAAGCCTGTTTTTTATTATGAGGATACTGGCGTTTGACACATCAACTAAATTTTTAAGCATTGCGTGTCTTGAAAACACGGACGTCGTGGCGCGTTTTCACGAAGACGTGGGCATACGGCACAGCGAGATTATCGTGCCTACGATAGAAAAGATGCTGGGTAAAATCAACTGGACGATTGCGGAAGTCGAGCTGGTATGTGTGGGTTTAGGTCCGGGATCTTTTACGGGCCTGCGCATAGCGGTCGCCACGGTAAAGGGTTTTGCCGCTGCTGTCGAAAATAAGGTGGTGGGAGTTCCTACTATGGACGCTATGGTGATGAACCTTTCGTTCGCGGAAAAGCGCGTGGCGCCTTTTATAGACGCTCGCAAAGGAAAAGTATACACCTGTATTTATGACCGCACGGGCCGGGAAGCAAAGAAGCTTACCGACTATCTTTTGGTGACAGTCGATGAGTTTCTGAAAAGCCTGGATGAAGAGGTGCTTTTTTTTGGTGACGCGGTAACAAAGTATAAAGATGAGCTGGAAAACTCATCCCTGGCGCGGTATGATGAAAAGGTGGACTGGTATCCGAGAGCTGAGAATATAGGGCGTATCGGATACAAGAAGGCTTTAACTGCGACGGACGACCCGAAAGATATTGAGCCGCTATATCTGCACGCGAAGGAAGCCAACATAACGGAAGAAAACATAAAGAGGGTCAAGTAGCAAGCTGCAGGCTTCAAGCTACAGGCCCCAGGATGCAAGCTGCAGGCTGACCACTGACCCTGAAAAGGCGATAAAATATGGATAACAGGAACTACAGGCCGACATGGGCGGAGATAGACCTGGACGCTGTCAGGCATAACCTGGATTGTATGCGTAATTTGATCGGCGCCGGCGTGGAGATCATGGCCGTAGTAAAAGCGAACGCTTACGGTCACGGGATATGCCAGGTAAGTCATGCACTGGTCGCCGACGGGGTCAGTTATCTGGGAGTGGCCACGGTCGACGAGGCTTTAAATCTGCGCGGATCCGGTATCGATACGCCTGTACTCGTACTTGGGTCGGTGCTCGAAGAAGAGGCGAAAGTCGCGGCCCAGAACAATATCACCCTGACGTTATGTGATCCGATAATATTAAGGGTTCTTGCGGATATAGCTAAAAAGACACCTTTGCGGCCCAAGGTCCATATTAAGGTGGATACCGGGATGGGCAGGATAGGTGTATGGCATAAAGATGCGATCGGATTTATCAGGGAAGTTTATTCTAATAAAGAGATAGACCTGGAAGGGATATACACGCACTTTTCTTCCGCTGGTCGCGACAGGATGGTGACGCGTCTGCAGATCGCCTCCTTTGAAAAAGTCCTTGAAGACGTGGACTCTTCCGGTATCGATATCAGGTATAAACACGCGGCCAACAGTATAGCCGTGGTCGACTGGAAAAAATCTCATATGAATATGGTCAGGCCGGGTATCCTTCTTTATGGGGTGTATCCCAAAGAAAGTTTCCGCAGAGCCTTTCGCCTGGAACCGGTAATGAACTTAAAAACCAGAATAGTGCATCTAAAAGACACCCCGCCCGGCCGTGCGATAAGTTACGGCAGGACCTATATAACTCAGAAACGGACAAAGATAGCGACTATACCGATCGGGTACGCCGATGGTTATGGCAGGATACTGTCCAACAAAGCGGAAGCCCTTGTCAAGGGACAGTATGTCAGGATCGTAGGCATGGTGACGATGGACCAGACCCTTTTGGATGTAGGGCATATCAAAGACGTCGGGGTCGGGGATGAGGTTGTGCTGATAGGAAAGCAGGGCCAGTCAGAGGTCCTCATCGAGAAAATAGCCAAGCTTGCCGGAACCATTCCTTATGAAATCCTGTCGGCTATAACGGACAGGGTGCCACGTGTCTACAAGGGCTAATTACTTAGCTGCACGCTGCAAGCCACAGGCCACAAGCTGCAGGCTCCAAGCTATAAGCTGCAAGCCACAACTTTTAATCCTGAAGCCTGTAGCTTGAAGCCTGCAGCCTGTAGTCATCCACAAAAACCAGATTCTTTATCCCAAGTGAAAGTATTTTGGTGAAAAAAGTGTCTAATATAGTGTAGCTGCAAGCCATAGGCCACAAGCTTCAAGCATGTAGCCTGCAGCTTGAAGCCTGCAGCTTGTAGCTTGAAGCCTGAAAGGCTGTATCTTGACAAAGGGCTTTGATATGCTATACTGGATAAACATTTACTGTAAGAGTTCTTGTATATGATGTATAGGAAATTAATATTATAAATAAGGAAAGGGAAGGAAGATGGCGAAAATTTCTGGTGCGGAAATACTGGTTAAAAGCCTCCGTGAAGAAGGCGTGACCCATGTCTTTGGGTATCCAGGAGGAACGATACTGCCTTTAATGGACAGGTTTTACAGCGAGAAAGAGCTAAAGTTTCATCTGACGCGTCATGAACAGGGTGCTGTTCATGCGGCCGACGGGTATGCCCGTGCGACCGGTCAGGTGGGTGTGTGTCTGGCTACATCCGGTCCCGGAGCGACCAATCTTGTTACAGGTATAGCGACCGCTTACATGGATTCCATCCCTATAGTCGCTATTACCGGACAGGTCAAGTGTTCTCTTATAGGTAATGACGCTTTCCAGGAAGCCGATATAGTCGGTATTACCCGTCCGATAACAAAGCATAACTATCTTGTTAAGGACGCGAAAGACCTGACCAGGGTGGTCAAGGAAGCTTTTCATATTGCCGGGACAGGAAGACCCGGACCAGTGCTTATAGATCTGCCAGTAGATGTCCAGCTCGAGGAGGTGGAATACAAGTATCCTAAGACAGTTGAACTGAGAGGGTATAAGCCCACGTATAAGGGGCATATCGGGCAGATAAAAAAGATCGTGAAGGCCATACAGAAAAGCGAAAAACCCGTTATCTACGCGGGCGGCGGGATAATACTTGCAGGGGCGAGCAAGGAATTGTTCCGGTTCGCTAAAAAGGCGAACATACCCGTTACCATGACTTTGATGGGACTGGGTGCGTTTCCCGGTGATGATCCCTTGAGTCTGGGCATGCTCGGCATGCACGGTACCGCGTACGCCAACCACGCTGTACAGGGGGCGGACCTCATTATAGCGATCGGCGCCAGATTCGATGACAGGGTTACGGGCAGGCTCGACACTTTCGCGCCGAATGCCACGTTTGTGCATATAGATATAGACCCGGCCAGTGTCAGTAAGAACGTGCAAGTCGATATTCCGGTTATCGGTGACGCAAAGACGGTCCTGAAGGAATTGATCAATACGGTCAAGAAAAAAGATTATACCAAGTGGCACAAGCAGATCGCAGAGTGGAAGAAAAAACTGCCGCTTAAATATAAAGACGATAACAAACTGCGGCCGCAGTATATAATTGAACAGCTCTGCCAGCTGACCAAGGACAAGGATGTGATAATCAGCACGGAGGTCGGCCAGAACCAGATGTGGGCGGCGCAGTATTTTACGTATACCAAACCCAGGACCTGGCTTTCAAGCGGAGGGCTGGGGACGATGGGGTACGGCTTTCCCGCGGCCATAGGCGCCCAGGTAGGAAAGCCCGACAGTCTTGTTTTTGACATCGCCGGTGACGGAAGTATACAAATGAACATCCAGGAGCTGGCCACGGCTGTTATAGAAAAACTGCCTGTTAAAATAATGATTCTAAACAACGGGTATCTCGGTATGGTGCGCCAGTGGCAGGAACTGTTTTACAACAAACGTTACGCGTATACGGTTCTGGCTAAAGACGTACGGGTCATGTGCCCGGATTTTGTTAAACTGGCGGAAAGCTACGGCGCTAAGGGCATAAGGGTGACGAAGAAGTCTGAAGTGAAAAAGGCCATAACGGCCGCCATGAAGGAGAAGGGTCCCGTTGTTGTTGACTTTTTGATCGAAAGAGAAGAGAACGTGTTCCCCATGGTGCCGGCAGGAGAGTCCATCGACAATATGCTTCATGGGTTGGCGTAGAGGGATTTTAATTTGTATTGAAGGAGAGAAAGATGCCAAAATTTGTAATATCGGCTTTAGTGGAAAACAAGTTTGGAGTCCTGGCCAGGGTGGCGGGACTTTTCAGCGCCCGCGGTTTTAATATCGACTCACTGGCTGTCGGTGAGACGGAAGATCCCGATATGTCGCGGATGACAATAGTAGTGGAGGCGGATGAAAAGATCCTGGAACAGGTCAAAAAACAGCTTAACAAGCTTATTGACGTGATCAAGGTGCAGGATCTTACGGGCGGCGAATATGTCGGCAGGGAACTTATTCTCATCAAGGTCAAATCTGAAAATACCAAGATCAGAGAGAAGATAGTTCACGTCGTCGATTCTACCGGGGCGGAGATAGTGGATATAGGGAAAAAATCCGTCACTGTCGAAGAATCGGGGGACGAACATAAGATAAGGGCCCTTATCGAACTTTTGCGGCCGTATGAAATACTGGAGATCGTAAGAACAGGGAAGATTGCCCTGCAATCGGACAACTAACAGGAGGGAAAGATGGCAAAGATGTATTATGACAAAGACGCGAACCTAGACATTATAAAATCCCTGAAAGTAGCCGTTATAGGTTACGGCATACAGGGTCGGGGACAGTCCCTGAACCTGAGGGACAGCGGGATAGAAGTGCTGGTAAGCGAGCTGGAAGGCACCCCTAACTATGAGCAGGCGATCAAAGACGGGTTTAACGTGCTTCCCGCGGAGGAAGCGGCTCGCCAGGCGGACATAATCCAGATACTTACACAGGACCACGTCCAGGCGATGGTGTACAAAAAAGCCATTGCGGAAAACCTTTCGGAAGGAAAGGCGCTGGCGTTTTCGCACGGTTTTAATATTCATTTCAAACAGATAGTGCCGCCCAAAAACGTGGACGTGTTCATGGTAGCACCTAAAGGACCGGGCGCACTGGTAAGAGAGATGTACGAACAGGGTAAAGGCGTGCCCTGCCTGATCGCGGTGTTTCAGGATTTTACGGGCAAGGCCAGAGATAAAGCCCTGGCTTATGCCAAGGCGATCGGCGGCACCAGAGCCGGCGTCATCGAGACCACTTTCAAGGAGGAGACCGAGACGGATCTGTTCGGCGAACAGACGGTTCTTTGCGGCGGCGCCTCGGAACTGATAAAAGCCGGTTTTGATACGCTTGTAGAAGCGGGGTACCAGCCGGAGATCGCTTATTTCGAATGTCTTCATGAGCTGAAACTGATTACCGACCTTATCTATAAATACGGGATCTACGGTATGAGGAAAAGGGTCTCCGACACGGCGGAATACGGTGATATAACCAGAGGTAAAAGGGTTGTTAACCAAAAGACGCGCAAGGAGATGAAGAAGATCCTTAAAGAGATACAGTCGGGCAAGTTTGCCGATGAGTGGATCAAGGAGAACCAAGAGGGCCGTCCCAATTATAACAAGATAACGGAAGAAGAGAGGCAGCACAAAATAGAAAAGATCGGCGCGGAACTTCGTGGCATGATGCCATGGATTTAAATGAGACCACAATTTATGGAACGGGAGTGATATAAATTGTATGGTCGAATTTATCCCGAACCCCAAAAGGGTGAGGGACCGAGGGTGAGGGACTAAATAAGGCGAGGGATAGAATGAAGAAAGAAAAAGTGCTTATTTTCGATACGACCTTAAGGGACGGCGAACAGACACCGGGCGCCAGCCTGACCGTCAACGAAAAACTCAAGATAGCTTTTCAGCTTGAAACGCTGGGGGTGGATATTATTGAGGCGGGGTTTCCCCGCACGAGTCCCGGTGACCTCGAAGCGGTAAAAACCGTCGCAAAACATATCAGAAAGCCCATAATATGCGGGCTTGCCAGGGCGACCAAAAGGGATATCGACGACGCTTACGCGGCCCTTAAAAATGCAAGGCGACCGCGTATACATGTTTTTCTGGCCACCTCAAAAATACACATGAAGTATAAATTAAAGAAAGCCAAAGACGAGATCCTTAGGGCCGCGGTCGAGGCGGTAAAATACGCCAGGGGAAAAGTGTCCGACGTTGAGTTCTCGCCCGAAGACGCCTCGCGCACCGAGAAGGATTTTCTCGCGCAGGTCGTGGAAGAGGTTATAAAAGCGGGCGCGAAGACGGTCAATATACCCGATACCGTGGGTTATTCCGTGCCCCAGGAATTCGGCGGCATCATCCGGTATCTTATGGAAACGGTCCCGAACATCACAAAGTCCGTTATCAGCGTTCATTGTCACAACGACTTGGGGCTTGGCGTAAGCAATTCTCTGGCCGCTGTTCTCTGCGGCGCCCGTCAGGTGGAGTGCACCATCAACGGTCTTGGGGAAAGGGCCGGTAACGCGTCTTTGGAGGAGATCGTTATGGCGATGGCGATGAGAAAAGACATGTACGGCGGAATAACGACTAATATTTGCACCAGAGAGCTCTACAAGACCAGTAAGCTGGTCAGTAAATTGACCGGCATATCCGTTCAGCCCAACAAAGCCATTATCGGCGCGAACGCGTTTAGTCACGAGGCGGGGATACACCAGGACGGGGTGCTGAAAAAAAGAGTTACTTACGAGATCATCAAACCGCAGGATGTCGGGTTCAAGGGGAGTACGCTCGTTCTCGGCAAACTTTCCGGAAGGCACGCTTTCTCGGAAAGACTTAAAGCGCTCGGGTATTCTCTTTCCAGCGGGGAACTGGACCAGGCCTTTATGCGTTTTAAAGTCCTGGCCGACAAGAAACGCAAAATATTCGACGAGGACCTCTCTACGATCGTGGAAGGCGAACTTGCCACCATACCGGAGGAATATAAACTTATCGATTTTCAGGTAACCAGCGGCAACAAGATCAAACCTCTGGCCAGCATAGAACTTGAAAAGGGAAAGAAAAAAGTGAAAGCCTCCGCTACCGGCGACGGTCCGATAGACGCGTGTTTCAGGACCATAGACAAAGCCGCGGGGCAAAAGGGAAAACTCATTGATTACAAGGTCAATGCCGTAACCAGCGGCAAGGACGCGCTGGGAGAGGCAAGCGTCAAGGTCGCTTTCAATCGCGATGTGGTGATCGGCAGGGGTTCGAGCACAGACGTGATAGAGGCAAGCGTTTTCGCTTATCTGAACGCCATCAACCGTCTTGTTATGAGGAGAAAAAAACTTAAAAAAGCCCGCAGGTAGAATCAAAAAACAGGGTCGTGAGACAAAGGATCGGACTATAGGCTTCAAGCCGCAGGCTACAAGCCTCAAGCTACAGACCTGTAGCCTGCAGCTTGCAGCTTACTACCTGACCCTGATGGTATTATGACAAGCGATATGGATAGAAAAAAAACATACGGCATTCTGGGAAAAAAGATAAGTTATTCTTTGTCCCCCGTCATGCATAACGCCGCTTTCAGACATTTTGGTATACCCGGCGAATATAAGATTTTTGATGTCGCCGAAAGCGAACTGGACGGATTTTTCCAGAGCATTGTTTCCGACGGTGCGATAAGAGGCATAAACGTCACCGTTCCATACAAGGTAAAGGTGAAAGAGATGCTGGAAGAGCGCGATAGTTTTATGGGCGATGACGTGAAGATCCTTGGCGCGGTTAACACGGTAAAAGTCGACGGGCAGGATCTATCGGGGTTCAACACCGACGGTAGGGGTTTTTACGAGGCCCTGATGGCGTCGCCCGATTTAGATCCGAAGGGCAAGGATATTCTTGTTATGGGCGCGGGTGGGGCCGGTCGCGCGATATGTCTGTACCTGGCTTTACTCTGCGAGAACACGCCGAAAACCATAAAGGTGTTTGACGTGGATAAACGAAAACTCGGCCACCTTAAAGCGTTTTTTGACGAGAGCGACAATCCGGACATATTCCGTCCGGTCGAGACGCCGGAGGATATACCCGGCGCGATAAAGGGATGCTATATGATCGTTAACGCCACGCCGCTGGGCACGAAGGAGGGGGATCCTATGCCGGTTTCCCCTGATTTGCTCAGGGAGGGCATGGTCGTGTACGATCTGGTATACGCGCGCGAAACGGAGCTCATAAAAATAGCTAAAGAAAAATCCCTTACAACTGTTAACGGGCTTGGGATGCTGGTTAATCAGGGGGCCCTGGCGTTCAATCTCTGGACACAAAAGCCCCTGACTGAGATCCGAGAGGTCATGGCGGAGGCTCTCAGAGAAGAACTGGGATGGTCGTAGATGGATTATTTGATAGCAGGGATCCTCGGTGCGGTAATAGGTAGTTTTTTGAACGTATGTATTTACAGAATACCCCTGGGAAAGTCCATTGTAGCCCCGCGTTCTTTTTGCCCTTTTTGCGAGCGTCCGATCGGGTGGTTTGACAATGTGCCTCTGGTAAGTTTTTTGCTGCTTGGGGGTAAGTGCAGACAATGTGGCAAGACCATACCGATAAGATACTTTCTGGTGGAGCTGGTTACGGCGCTGAGCGGCGCGGTACTTTTGTTTTATTTCGCCTGGAGTTTTGAGTTTTTTATTTACTGGATCTTTACATGCATGCTTATAGTTGTGGCGGCTGTTGATATAGAGCGTCGGGAGATACCGGATGTTATCAGCATACCGGGTATATTTTTAGGCATGTTTTTGATGGCGGTTTTCAGACTGGACGGATCGGTCGCGCACTGGAACTCCTTTTTAAATTCGGTGCTTGGCGTTCTCGCGGGGTCGGCGAGCATGTTTCTCTTGAGTGTTTTTGGCGCTCTGGTTTTCCGCAGAGAAGCCCTGGGCGGAGGGGACGTTAAACTTATGGGCATGATAGGGGCTTTTCTGGGATGGAAGCTGGTTCTTTTGACGTTTTTTCTGGCGCCGGTTTTGGGTCTGGGTGTCGGTGTATACATGAAGATCAAGTCCGACGAAAAGGTGATAGCTTACGGTCCGTATCTATCGCTTGGCGCGCTAATCAGTTTGTTGTACGGTGACAGGATTTTAGGTTATATTTTTGTGTTTTAAGTGAGGCCACAACTTATGGAGCAAAGCGAACATAAGTTGTATAGCCGAACTTATCCCCACACCAATTGTTTGAAGAGAATGAATGATCTCTCGAAATGATTGGTGTGGGGACAAAAAAAGGAGCATGAGATGTTAAGGTACATGACTGCAGGTGAGTCGCACGGAAAAGGTATAATGGCGATTTTGGACGGTGTACCCGCGGGCCTTGCGATGGACGAGAAGTTCATCAACAATGAACTTGCGCGGAGGATGGCAGGATACGGCAGGGGCGGACGCATGGATATAGAAAAAGACAAGGTCGATATTATAGCGGGATGTCGCAGGGGGCTTACCATAGGTAGTCCGGTTGGCCTGGCGGTCTACAATAAAGACCACAGTATTGACGAACTTGACGACGTTAAATGTCCCAGGCCCGGACACGCGGATCTGGCGGGTATCCAGAAATACGGCCTGAAAGACGCCAGGGACGTTCTTGAAAGGGCAAGCGCGCGGGAGACGGTGGCGCGTACGGCTGTCGGTGCGGTCGCGAAACTCGTGCTCAGACAGTTCGGTATAAAGATATTGAGCCACGTTACGATGATAGGTGGGATCGAGGTGAAAACGGAAGGGCTTTCTTTTGACGAGATCTCAAAACTTGCGGAATCTTCCAGTGTAAGGTGCGCCGACAAGGAAGCGTCGGAACGCATGTGCAAGGAAATAGATAAGGCTAAAGAGGCGGGAGACACGCTTGGCGGGTCTTTCGAGGTAATAGCCACGAGTGTTCCTCCGGGACTGGGCAGCTATGCGCAGTGGGACAGGAGACTGGACGGAGCCCTGGCCCGTTCGGTCATGTCCGTTCCCGCGGTTAAGGCCGTTTCCATAGGCAGCGGGATAGAATGTGCTGGCAGGAAAGGGTCCGAGACCCATGACGAGATAATCTATAACGCCGGCGATAAAGTTTTCGAAAGACTATCGAATAACGCTGGAGGGACCGAAGGCGGTGTGACGAACGGGTCACCTTTGATTATCAAAGGTTTTATGAAACCTATCGCCACGCTCGGGACACCTCTTAAGTCGGTGGATGTCGAGACCAAGAAAGAAAGTGCGGCTTCAAAGGAGCGCGCCGACGTCTGTGCCGTGGCAGCCTGCGCCGTTGTCGCCGAGTCGGTGGTGGCGCTGGAGATCGCCGCGGCTTTTCTGGAGAAGTTTGGCGGCGATTCCATGACGGAGGTCGAACGTAATTACAAAGCGTACATGGAAAATTTAAAGAAAATCTAAAATAAGCTGCAAGCCGCAAGCTACAAGCTGCAAGCTTGTAGCCTGCAGCCTGAAGCTTGTAGCCTGAAAGAGATTATGAAAAACATCGTAATTGTGGGATTTATGGGAACAGGCAAGACCGTGGTCGCCAAGACGCTCGCCGGAGACATGGGAAAGACGTATGTCAGTGTTGACGCTCTTATAGAAGTGCGCGAGGGAAAGGTTATAGGGGATATATTCAGGGACAGCGGCGAGGCTT
The DNA here is from genome assembly GCA_043816025.1 of Candidatus Omnitrophota bacterium. GTDB lineage: Bacteria > Omnitrophota > Gorgyraeia > Tantalellales > Tantalellaceae > JBDRIH01. The sequence goes on along the minus strand of JBDRIH010000060.1, from coordinate 14,389 downwards.
ATTTTAGGGAAGTGGAGAAAAGCGTTATAGAAGAGGTAAGCGAAAAGCACGACCAGGTAGTGGACGCGGGTGGCGGGGTTGTTCTGGATGCGGAGAACATGGAGAACCTGAAGAAGAGCGGCATAGTAATATGTTTATGGGCCGAGGCCGGGGTCATTCACGAAAGGACAAAAAAACACGCCCACAGACCGCTTCTTAAGGTTGCGAATCCCGAAGAACGTATCAGGGAACTATTGGATTACCGGCGTCCTTTTTACGAGAAGGCGGATTTCCGGGTCGATACCACGGATCTAGATATTGCTTCCGTGGTAGGCCGGATCAAGGAAATAGTGAATGAAGCCGAAAAAGAAAAGGCAAGATCAAAGCGGAGGGATTTTGAACAGGACGTGCCGTGATATCATAGCGCTTACACTTGTGAGCGAACTGGGGCCCCGCAAGATAATGGCGCTTTTGGACCAGACGCGCGAGACGGGAGAAATATTTCGCCTCAGCCCTTCCCGGATGGCCGAGATAACGGGAGGACGCACCTCGCAGTTCGAGGGTATAAGCGGGGTAAGGACTTCCGAGGAATACGCGAGGGAACTGGAGTTTATAGAGAAGGAGAAAATATGGCCCGTCTGCTCGAGGGACGAGAATTATCCGGAAAATTTAAAAAATATATATGACCCTCCCGCGGGTCTTTACTGCAGGGGATCTTTACTCCCGGACGATATCAATGCCGTGGCCATAGTAGGCGCCAGAAAATGTTCGGCGTACGGGCTTGGGATGGCGGAAAAACTGGCGTTTGATCTGGCGGAAAAAGGAATAACGGTCATAAGCGGTATGGCCAGGGGTATAGATTCGGCGGCGCATAGGGGCGCGCTCAAGGCAGGAGGGCGGACGATAGCGGTCATGGGCAGCGGATTCCGGCATGTGTACCCGTCGGAGTCCGAGAGGCTTGTCCGTGCAATATCCGAGTGCGGCGCGGTTATTACGGAATATTCATCCGACATCATGCCGTCAAAAAGCACCTTTCCCAGGCGCAACAGGATTATAAGCGGTATGGCCAAGGCCGTTGTGGTAGTGGAAGCCGCCAGGAAAAGCGGCGCCATGATAACCGTGGATCTGGCCCTCCAGCAGGGCAGGGAGGTGTTTGCGGTGCCGGGCCGCGCCGATTTTTACACCTCGAGCGGTACAAATTCCCTTATACAGAACGGCGCGAAACTGGTGATGAACGCGCAAGACGTACTTGAAGAACTTGATGTGAGTGTGCGGGAAGAACACGACGCGCACCCGCGGCGAAAAGCGCATCACGGTCCGCGCAGTGTTAGCGGCGAGGAACGCAAGGTGCTGAAGATATTGAGCACGGAGCATTCCGCGCATATTGACCGATTGTCAGAGAGCACCGGGACGAACCCGGCGGAGTTGCCGGAAATCCTGCTAAAGTTGGAAATAAAAGGCCTGGTAAAGGCGTCAGCCGGAAAGAATTACGCGCTTAACGCGGGTGAATATTGTTAGGTTCCTGTTTTTCCTTCGGCCTGCTGGCCTCAGGATTTCCTCGGGCCTTCGCCTTCGGTTTCGCAGGAATGACAAAAGGAGCGGATTTTTATGCCAGCTAAAAAAAAGGAACCTTCAAAAACAAGCGCCTCAACGGTAAAGTTTCTGGTGATAGTAGAATCACCGGCTAAATCAAAGACCATAAACAAGATTCTCGGGAAAGAGTATAAGGTCCTTGCAAGCATGGGACATATCATCGATCTGCCCGAGGATAAGATGGGGATCGATTTTGAAAACAATTTTAAGGCCGAATACTGTGTTATAAAAGGACGAAAAAAATATCTGAGCAGCCTAAAAAAAGAGGCCAAGGACGTGGAAGCGATATATCTTGCGGCTGACCCGGACAGAGAAGGGGAAGCCATATGCTGGCATCTTAAGAACCAGCTTGCAAGAGGAAAGGTCAAGATACACAGGGTAAGCTTTGACGAGATAACCGAAAAAGCGGTGAAGAAGGCTTTTGAGCATCCCGGCCCGCTGGATATGAAGAAAGTGAACGCCCAGCAGGCCAGAAGGATGCTGGACAGGATAGTGGGGTATTCACTCAGTCCGCTTTTGTGGAAAAAGATCACCCGGGGATTGAGTGCCGGAAGGGTACAGTCCGTGGCGGTCAAGCTGATAACCGAAAGGGAAGAAGAGATAAGGAAGTTCAAGGCGCAGGAATACTGGAGCATAGATGCCGTTCTCAGTAAAAAAGAAGGCGCTTCCGCGGACGAAAACCTAGGTGCGTTCAAGGCCAAACTGGCCAAGTATAAAGGTGAGAAGATCCATATCCCGGATGAAAAAAGCGCCCGGGAGATAGTTTCCAGCTGCGAAAAAGAAAAGTTTATTGTCGCGGATATCAGCCGGAAAGAGAAGAAAAGTTATCCGCGATCGCCCTATAAGACTTCAGTCATGCAGCAGGACGCGTTTAATAAACTGAACTTCTCTGCCAGCAAGACTATGAGGATAGCGCAGACCCTTTATGAAGGCGTGGAACTGGGCGAGGAAGGAAGCGAGGGGCTTATTACCTACATGCGTACGGATTCCGTCCGCATAGCGAACGACGCCCTGGAGGAAGTCCGCAAGTACATCCTGGATGAATACGGCCAAAAGTACTGTCCCCCGGAGCCGCTGCAATACAAGTCTAAGAAAGGGGCCCAGGAGGCGCATGAGGCGATACGTCCGACTCTTCCCCTAAGGTCTCCGGAAGAAGTATCTCCTTATCTCGGAGGAGATGAGTTCAAACTATACAATCTGATATGGAAAAAGTTTGTTTCCAGCCAGATGGAAAACGCTCTTTTCTCCGTTCTGGCGGTAAATATCGACGCCGGTTCTTACAGGTTCCGGGCGGGCGGGGCCCAGCTTCTTTTTGACGGATTTTTGCGAGTTTACAAGGGAGACGAGGAAAGTCAGGAAGAGATAGCCAAAATTCCGACGCTCGAGGAAGGGGAAGAACTTAACCTGGAGGAAATAATCCCGGAACAGCATTTTACCAAACCGCCTCCGCGTTATTCAGACGCTTCGTTGGTAAAGGTCCTGGAAGAGAAGGGTATAGGCAGACCTTCGACTTATGCGCCTATTATCCGTACGATTATCAGCCGGCATTATATCAAACGCATGGGCAGGAATTTACAGCCTACGGAGCTGGGAGAACTGGTCAATAAGCTTCTTGTCGAGAATTTTCCCGATATAGTGGACGACGAGTTTACCGCGAAACTGGAGGACGCCCTGGACGGGATCGAGGACGGAAAAATGGAGTGGCTTTCCGTTGTTAAGGATTTTTACGGTCCTTTTACGAAGGAACTTGAAGAAGCCAAGGAACGGATGAGCAGCGTTAAACGCCAGGTAGTGCAGACGGACCAGGTATGCGAAAAGTGCGGCAAGCCCATGGTCATTAAATGGGGGCGCCGCGGACGTTTCCTGAGCTGTTCGGGTTTTCCGGTGTGCAAGAACGCCAAGTCCATAACCACAGGCGTAAAGTGTCCCACCGAAGGCTGCGATGGAGAGCTGGTCGAACGCAAATCTAGACGAGGCATGTTTTACGGGTGTACCAAGTATCCGAATTGCACATATACCGCCAGAAAACTTCCTCAGGAGGGCGGCGGGGACGACGCTAATAAGGAAAATCACGTAGAGGGGTAATAAGGTGAAGCGCTTTATAGAGAAATTTGCGAATTATCTGGATATAGAGAAGAACTATTCCAAGCATACCCTGCGCGGTTACAGGTCCGATCTTAACGAACTTGCGGATTTTCTGGAGGAAAAAGACCCAAAAAGTGTTACTCATCTTGACCTGCGGCGTTTCCTGGCGGAACTTAAACGGAAAAATTCCGCGAAACGCACAGTTGTAAGAAAGCTGGGCGCGATACGGTCTTTTTTTCGATTTCTTTTCAGGGAAAAGTACATAAAGACCAATCCCGCGGACAGCATATTTACCCCCAAACAGGATAAACGTCTGCCGGAATTTCTTGATATTGAGAAGACACTCAGGCTGATTACCGCTCCACAGCTGGATAACGTCCTGGGTCTGAGGGACAGGGCGATCCTAGAAGTTTTGTATTCTGCGGGAATACGAGTGAGTGAGCTGGTCGGGCTTAATCAGGAGAATATCGATCTTATAGCCGGGGCGATCAAGGTCAGGGGGAAAGGCAAAAAAGAGAGGATAGCTTTACTTGGCAGTGAGGCACAGCGCGCGATTCGGAACTATCTTGAAAAAAGAAGCCCCGCGTCCTTGGGCGCCGCAGGAGCGCTTTTTCTTAACAAGCGAGGCACGAGGCTCTCCGACAGGAGCGTGCGGAGAATCATCAATAAATACGTCAGGCAGTGCAGTATCGAGCAGAAGATATCTCCCCATTCGATCCGGCATTCTTTCGCGACGCACTTGATAAATAACGGGGCTGACCTTAGAAGCGTGCAGGAACTCTTAGGGCATAAAAATCTATCGACGACACAGATCTATACGCATCTTGGTTCGCAACGTATCAGGGAGATGTATTCTAAAGCGCATCCCAGGGCATGATTTAATATGCGATTATTATATGACTTATTTTTTCTGATTTTCAGTCTTTTGTATATCCCTTATCTTCTGGTAAAAGGCAAGGTCCACCGGGATTTTCTGCAGAAGTTTTCTTTTTTACCGAAGGACGTGACCGATCTTAAAAGGCCCGTGTGGATACACGCCGTGAGCGTGGGCGAAGCCGCGCTTGCGGCAAAACTGTCAGCGGGTATCAAGAAACGGTTCCCGGACGTGGCGGTTATGGTCTCCACAACAACACAGACGGGCAACGACATGATACGCAAGTCCGCCGAAGGGGCCCTTGACGCCATTTTTTATTATCCGCTGGATATAAGGTACGTGGTATCCCGTGTTGTGCGCCTGTTGAACCCGCGGCTCTATGTGATGATAGAGACAGAACTGTGGCCGAATCTGCTGGAAGAACTTAATTCGAGGGAGATTCCCGTTATCCTTGCCAACGGCAGGATATCAGATAACTCTTTTGCGAATTATAAGAGGATACGGTTTATCATGAGGCGTATTCTGGGATGCATCGATTGTTTCTGCATGCAGTCGGGCAAAGATGCCGAGAGGATAGGCGAGCTGGGTGCGCCGCTGGGGAGTATATTTGTCACGGGAAATATGAAGTTCGACGAGAGGACGCCTCTTGCGGACGCCGGCGGGATCGGGAAGGAAGATCTGGGGTTTTCCCCGGATGACGAGGTAATAGTAGCCGGGAGCACTCATTTTCCCGAGGAAGGCGGGATAATCGATATTTATAAACGCCTGCGAGCGAAAAAGGATAACCTCAAGCTTGTCCTGGCGCCGAGACACGTGGAGAGAACGGATGCCATAAGAATATACATCGAAAAATCCGACCTGAAATATCTCCGTTTTTCCGATGTTCTCAAAGGTGCCCCGGATGAAAAATGTGATATTCTTCTAGTGGATACCATAGGACACCTCAAGGACCTTTACAGTGTCGCCACGGTGGTTTTCGTCGGGGGTAGCCTCGCCAAAAAAGGCGGGCAGAACCCCATAGAAGCGGCACGGTGGGAGAAGACGATCGTGTTCGGTCCCCATATGTTTAATTTTCGGGAAGTGTCTGATATATTTCTGGAAAGCAAAGCGGCGGCTCACGTGAAGGATTTTCACGAGCTTGAGAAGGTTTTGGGGGAACTTTTGGAAGACCCCGAGGCAAGAAAGGGGATGGCCGAAAACGCCAGGAAGGTTATAGAAGCAAATTCGGGAACGATCGATAAAACGGTGGATAAGATAGCGGAGTATCTTAAGGGCTAAATATGGTGTCATTGAAGCTATACATACTGTCGCTTATGAAGGATGAACGTGACGGTCTTTTTGGCGTCCTTATAAAGGGGCTCTTACACTTTTTGTCCCTGGTGTACGCGCTCGCGATAAGCTTCGTGGACTGGAGTTACCGCTCGGGCTTAAGGCGCCAACATAAAATAGGCGTGCCCGTGGTCAGTATAGGCAATATAACTCTGGGAGGGACGGGAAAAACTCCTTTTGCCGTATTCCTGGCGGATCATTTTTTAAACGCCGGAAAGAAACCCGCGGTGCTCATAAGAGGATACGGCGCCGATGAGAGCAGGATGCTGAGGGACGAATTACCGGACGTGCCTGTTTTTACGGGGCAGGACAGGGTTAGAAGCGCCCGTTTGGCTGTTGAAAGCGGCAGTGACGTTCTTATTCTTGATGACGCCTTCCAGCACAGGAGGATCGCGAGGGACTTAAATATACTGATGCTGGACAGCGTATCCCTTTTCGGTAACGGGTTTTTGTTTCCGCGAGGCTTGCTGAGGGAGCCGGTTTCCTCCATAAAAAGGGCGGACATTTTTGTGCTGACAAAGACCGACAGGATCGGCCCCCAGCGCAGGGAAAGTATCGTCCGGGAGTTAGGGCGACTCGCTCCGGGAAAACCCGTTGTCCAGACCCGACATAGGCCCCTGTTTCTAACCGACGTCACCGGCGCCGCTTATCCGGCGGAGAGCCTTTCCGGGAAAAAGGTATGTCTTGCCAGCGGCATAGTGGACCCGGGTTATTTCGCTTTTTTGATGGAAAGAGCGGGCGCCGTAATCGCGGCACGCTGCGATTATACCGATCATCACCGTTACCGCCAGTTGGACATCGACACCATCTCGGCTGAATGCGCGCGAAAAAACGCGGAAGCGGTTATCTTTACCAAGAAAGACTACGTCAAAATAAGGGAACTGGACACCTCACGCATAGAAGATAAGCTTTTTGTTTTGAATGTTGCGATCGATATCACACAGGGAAAGGAGAATCTCGTTGCTGGACTTAATAGCATCGTTTCTGGTTAGGGGATTGAATAGATTTTTTCACGTAATGCCGATCAGTTTCAATCTTTGGTTAGGCAGGCGTTTTGGTGTTTTAATATATATTCTGAGCGGAAAAAGGAGAAGGGTTGCGTATGCGAATCTGAAAGCAGCTTTTTGCGGAGAAAAAACGCCCGAAGAGCTAAAGCGTATCACAAAGGCTGTATGCCGGAATATGGCCCAGACTTTTGTAGAGATTCTATCCATGACCAAGGTCGATAAAAAGTATGTTGAAAAATTTATCGTTGTCCGCGACATGGAGACGATAGAAAAAGCATCGAAAAATCCAAATGGTATTATTCTTCTTACGGCTCACTTCGGAAACTGGGAGCTTAACGCAATTGTGGGGAGCAGGAAGGGATTCCCCTTGTATTTTTTAGGGCGGGAGCAAAAAATGGAACGCCTTAACGAACTTTTAAATGTTATCAGAGAATCTACAGGAAATATTGTTATACGTAAGGGTACGGATGCAAAAAAAATATTCCGTGTTTTACGTGCGGGGAAAATCGTAGGGATGGCAGGTGACCAGAATGCAGGGGCTAATGGCGAACTTTTAGATTTTTTTGGGCGCCCGGCATCGACAGCTGTGGGTCCGTATCGAATCGCTGAAAGGACGGGAGCCTGCATTTTACCGGCATTTATACGCAGAATAAAAGGTCCGTATCATGAGCTTGTCCTTGAACCGGTGATGACCATAAGGGCAGGGGAGGATATAATTCCCTATATGCAGGAATACAATAGACTTCTCGAGAAGCATATCAGGAATTATCCGGATCAGTGGTTGTGGATGCATAAACGGTGGAAGGCGACTCCCGTTAAAAAAGTAATGGTCCTGGATGACGAAAAAAAAGGACACCTCAAGCAGTCGCTTGCCGTGGTCGAACAGATCAAGCGTTACAGGGCGGACGAAGGTTACGCTCCCGAGCATCTGGAAGTGGACATAGTGAAGATACGATTCAAGAATAAACTGACTAAGACGATATTCAACGCCTCAAGCCGGCTTTTTACGCCGCGTTGTCAGGGATGCCTGAAGTGCCTGAAGCGGGCGCTGGATAAGGAAAGTTATGAAACCGTTTCCTCCCGGTACGCGGATGTTGTCGTAAGCTGCGCCTCGACGCTCTCGGGCGTTAATAAGATGATGAAAATGGAAAACAACGCGCGTAATGTAACTGTGCTGGACCCGGGTTTTTTAAACCGCGGGAAGTTCGATCTTATAGTTCTTCCCCGGCATGATTTAGATTCAAGCTCCAGGCTTCAAGCTCCAGGGGACAATGTAATTGTAACGGACCTGGCGCCCACTTCTTTACGGCCGGAGGGGTTAGCTTCTTTCGAGGGTCGTTCGCATGAGGCCGGCGGCTCCCCTGGCAAGATACATATAGGCCTTTTGCTGGGCGGAGATAATCCGCATTTCACCTTTGGTAAAGAGCTTTTAGATTCTCTGGTGCAAAACATGCGGAAGGCGTGCGAAGATATGGACGGGTACCTCTATATGACCACTTCCAGAAGGACATCCGTATCCGCCGAAACGACGGTCTTGAACGCTTTTAAGGGTTATACCAGGTGCGCGATGTTCGTCTCGGGAAGGGAAGACACCGATGAGCATACCGTGGAGAAGATATTCGCATCAAGCGACGTTATATGCGTTTCCGGGGAAAGCATTTCGATGGTCTCCGAAGCGGTTTCCTCCGGTAAACCGGTACTTGTTTTTATGCCCGACAAGAAGAGTGCCCGTTCGACGAAGTACGAAAGATTCGTGGACGACCTGGAGGGAAGAAAACACCTCAGACGAGTAAAACCGGAAAACTTGCCGGACGAAATAAGACGCGCCTTTGAGGGCCAGACCAAGTTTAGCGTGCCTGACGACAACGAAAAGATATATAAAAAATTGTTCAAACTATTTTAAAAGCTCCAAGCTACAGGCTTCGGGCTTCAATCTTCAGGCTGTAGGTTTCAAGCCTGTACGGCTTGCAGCCTGCAGCCTGTGGCCTGCAGCCTGTATCCTGCAGCCTGTTTTATTATGAATATTTTACAGCTTGTCCCCAGACTTAATATCGGCGGTGTGGAAAAAGGCACCGTGGAAGTAGCCCGTTATCTGACACTTAACGGGCATAAAGCAGTGGTTGTCTCCGCCGGCGGCAGTTTGGAGAAGAACCTTGCCGCTATAGGCGCGCGCCATTACACTTTGCCGGTAGGTCACAAAAACCCGTTTGTCATGATTTACTGCTATTTCGCCCTCAAGAACTTAATCAAGAAGGAGAACATAGACATTGTTCATGCCAGGAGCAGGGTTCCCGCGCTTGTGGGGTATTTCGCGGCAAGGTCCACGCACAGGACGTTTATAACCACGGCTCACGGGCAATACAGGAAACACCTTATCAGTAGGGTGATGGGATGGGGCAAGATCGTTGTTACTGCCAACGAGACGATGGCAAGGTACATGAAGGAAACTTTCGGCGTCCCTTTCAGGAAGATAACCGTTGTTCCCAGGGGCGTAGACCTAAAAAAGTTTTCTTTTATTTCTCCGGCGGAAAGAAAAGCGAAGACTTTTCGCATAGGCATGGTATGCAGGTTTACGCCGCTGAAAGGGCACCTGGACTTTTTGAAAGCCGCGTCGTATGTCTCAAGGAAAACGCATAACATAGAGATCATCCTGATGGGAGACAGATCTGGCGCGAAGGAAGAATACATGAAAAAGATAGAACTGGCGATGCGGCGTCTTATGATAGACAAAATCGTCAGGTTTGTGGGTAGCGACGAAGACGTAGCGGAAGTAATGGGAAAGCTGGATGTTTTTGTTTCGGCGAACCGGCAGCAGGAAGCTTTTGGCCGGTCTGTCATCGAAGCCCAGGCAAGGGGGGTCCCTGTAGTCGCTACAAAGATCGGTGGGGTTCTGGAGAATATCACCGACGGCGTAACGGGTCTTTTATGCGAGCCGATGAACCCCTCGGACATGGCCGCGAAGATACTGAGTTACGTTCAAAATCCGTCTCTTATGCAGGAAGTGGCCGCCCGCGCGCGGGCGCATGTGGAAGAGAGCTACTCCCTGGAAAAGACAATGAAAATGACGCTGGATACATATTCCCGCGCGCTTAGTGTGAGGAATATCCTTATTTTCAAGATAAGCTCGCTCGGCGATATCATCCTTAGCGCGCCTTCCATCCGCGCCATCAGAAAAAGGTTTCCGGGCGCGAATATTAAGGTGCTTGTCGACGTTCGTTTTCGTGAAGTCCTGGACGATTGTCCTTATATAAACGAGGTCATAACCTGCGATTTTAAAAATAGGGACAAAAATACCGGTTTTTTAAAACTGGCCGGAAGGCTCAGGTCCGAGGATTTCGATATTTCTATAGATTTTCAGAACAACCGTCGGAGCCATCTCCTGGCGTTTTTGAGCGCGATACCGGAAAGGTACGGGTTTGATAACGGTAAGTTAAGTTTTCTTCTCAACCGAAAGATAAGTCCTCCCAAGAAGCCCATGGCCCCGGTAAAACATCAGATGTGCGTTCTGGGACTTCTGGGTATCACTAATCTGGAAGAGTGTCTCGAGTTGTGGCCGGGGAAAGACAGCGAGGCATGGGCGGAAAAATTCCTGAAAGACAACTGGCTAAAAAAGGACCAGAAACTGGTGGCGCTCAGCATATCTGCCAGCAGGAGGTGGAAGACGAAAAACTGGGGGATACCGGCCATGCTGGAACTGGCCGATATGCTTGCCGCGAAAAAGAGCGTACGGGTCGTTCTTTTGGGTGCCGACGCCGACAGGCCGGATGCCGCACAGTTTATGAATAAAACTAATGCGAAACCCATTGATGCCGTAGGCAAGACGAACATTGCCCAGCTTGTCAGCCTGATTAAACGATGCAGCGCGCTGGTCACGGGAGACAGCGCGCCTATGCACGTCGCCTCCGCCATGGGGACGCCGTTTGTGGCTGTCTTCGGACCGACCGATCCCGCCCGGCATCTGGGTCCGGCCGGAAATTATAAGGTTTTAAACAAGAGAATAAAGTGTTCACCATGCTACAAGCCGACGTGCTTGAGGCGTTCGAGATGCATGACGACCATAAAGCCCGAGGAAGTCTTCAATGCTCTCGTGGAGATAATATGAAGGTATTGCTTCTTACGACACATATGAATACCGGGGGTATCGGCGTCTTTACCGTAAACCTGGCCAGATATCTTAAAAAAGAGGGAGTGGACGTTACCGTCGCTTCCGCTGGCGGGGATCTTGAGGGGGCCCTGGCCAAAGACAGAGTTCCCCATTTTATGCTAGACATAAAGACCAAATCCGAATTCGGCATAAAGATGTGGAAGGCCCTGCCGGTTCTGACGCGCCTGGTCAGGGACGAGGGTTTTCAGCTTCTGCACGCGCAGACGCGCGTGGCGCAGGTGCTTGCGGCGGTGTCGGGAAAAATTACCTCTGTTCCGTTTGTGTCGACAGGTCACGGTTTTTATAAACACCGCAGGTTGTCACGCAGGCTTTTTCCGTGCTGGGGAGAAAAGGTCATCGCTATAAGTTCGAGTGTCCGCAGGCATCTTGTGGAAGATTTTCACGTTCAGCCCGAACGTGTCGCTCTTATCTATACAGGCATAGAGCTCGATCGCTACCTGTCCGAAAGCGAAGCTAAAGATCATGATCTTATGCGAACTATCGGTCTGGCCGAAGACGCTTTGGTCGTGGGCGCGATAAGTCGGCTTTCTTCCGTAAAGGGGCTTAAGTATCTTGTCAGCGCTTTTAAAGACGCCGCCACGTGTGACGGGAATATGCGCCTATTGATAGTGGGCGAAGGCCCGGAAAAAGACGCTTTAGAGAAGCAGATCCTGGCCCTTGGTATTGCGGACAAGGTGTTTATGACCGCAGGCAGCGTGCCGTTGGAAAGATATCTGTCTCTTATTGATGTATTCTGTCTGCCGTCGGTACATGAAGGGTTGGGGCTTTCTTTGATGGAGGCCATGGCCGCAGGCCGGGCATGTATAGCAAGCGATGTCGGAGGACCCTCGGAACTGATCGCGCACCAGGAGAACGGCATTCTCGTCCCGCCGGAAGACCCGGACTCTTTAAGCGTCGCTATACTGCGTCTGGCGGAAGATGCCGGGCTGAGGCGCCAGTTGGGAAAAGGCGCGAGGAAAAAAGCGAGCGGGTTTTCGATCAAACGCAGCGTCGCGCAGACGATGGGAGTGTACAGAGAAGTTCTAGGCATAGGGGACAATGAATAACGCAACTAAACCGGAACGCATACTTATTTTTGAACTTAACTGGATGGGTGATATCCTGTTTTCGTTCCCATTTATACGGGCTGTCAGAAAAACCTTTCCGGAAGCGTATATAGCATGTACGGTTGTGCCGCGGTATGTGGATCTCTTGGCGAATAACCCGTGGATAAACTACGTGCACGCGCTCTCGGACAGCAACAGCATTCTGTCCATAATAGAAAAGCTGGAGTTTATCGGGATGATAAGAAAGGAAGAATATGATACCTGTTTTATGCTTAAGCCATCCAGGGTAAAAACCGTTATGGCGGTTCTTTCGCGCATTCCCGAACGCATCGGGTTCGCCGGGAAGAACGCGCCGCTTACCAAAGAGGTGCAGTTGCCGATGGATCACGTGCACAGGGCCGACCAGATTCTGTCTCTGGCAAGCGCTGTGGGTGTGGAGAAAGCGGACGGTACTTATGAATATTTTGTCAGCGAGGAAGATGAGGAACGGGCCGATACGGCGCTTCGCGAGGCCGGGGGAGGCGTACTGCGGACGGTGGCGATCAATCCCGGAGGGAACTGGCCCGCCAAGAGGTGGCCTACGGAAAATTTCGTGAAATTGGCAAAGATGCTGCTTGAGCGTTTCGGCGATATCGAGGTTATGGTTTCGGGGGCTGAAAAGGATATAGAACTTACACGGGAGATAGTAGCGGAGGTGGGAAGCGACAGGTGTTATACGGTAGCGGGCAAGACAGGATTAAATGAACTGGCGGTTCTTTTCAAGGAAAGCGATATTGTAATAAGCGCCGATTCCGGTCCGCTTCACTTAGCCTCGGCTATAGGGGTTACGACGGTGGGACTTTTCGGGCCGACGTCATATAAGATTACCGGCCCCCGCGGCAGGGGCAAAAATATCGTTATCTATAAGGATGTCGGCTGCGAGGTTCCCTGTTATATAAAAGAGTGTGACAAGGATTACGCGTGCATGAAAGCGATAACCCCGGATGAGGTTTTTAAAGCCGCGGAAAAAGTGTTGGTTGTAGGATAGCCAAGGTCGGGACAGGTTCTCTGTTGGGGCATAAACTTATGTTGAACCTGTCCCGGTATTTTTTATTAAACGAATTCTTGTGAACATGAAAATACAAAAAGAAGAGATAAGGTCGATTCTTTTTATAACCCTGAGCAATCTCGGGGACATCATACTGACGACTCCCGTACTCGAGAAATTGTGTGACGAGTTTCCCGAAGCCCGCGTGGACGTTATTACGGGCGCCCCGGGGGAGGAAGTCTTCCGTCACCACGGCGCCGTAAGAGAGGTTGTCGTACGCGGAAAGCGCCGGGGCCTGAAGAAAAGGATGCGCGAGACACTTGATCTGCGCCGGAAAAAATACGATCTGGTCGTAGACCTGAAAAATTCACTCATTCCCTATCTCGTCGGAGCGCGGTTTCACTCCAGGCTGTTTATGTTTCCGGTGAATAAGCGAGGCAAGAACACAGGGCATAAGAGGGCCGAACATCTTTCAAAGCTTGCCAGTCTGGGGATAGACCCTTTTTTGAATATCAGGTTTTTTATACCGGTAACCGATGAGGATAAAAGCTACGTCAGCGGCATAATGGATTCGGAGGCAGAAGGCCGCGCCGTCGTGATCAACCCCGGCGCGAAAAGCCACCTTAAAAGATGGGACGTCGTAAAGTATGCCCGGTTGGCCGACAGGTTGACCGCGGAACTTGGATGCAGGGTGTTCCTGACGGGCAATGAGGACGACATGGAAATCGTCCGGCAAGTTACGTCCCGCATGACGGCAGACTTTACGGATCTGTGTTGCAAGACCTCTATAGGGGCTCTTTCGGAACTGATGCGTCGCACTGATCTTGTTATCACCAACGACAGTGCTCCCCTGCATGTGGCAAGCGCCGCCGACGTTCCTACAATCGCCATATTCGGGCCTTCCGATGAAAAAGAATACGGCCCTCTGGCAAAAAAGAGCGTAGTAATCAAACCGGAGGTTCCGTGCCGTCCCTGCGGCAGGGCGCTCTGCGCCACAGGTCCCGATGAGGGGTGCATATCCTGGGTAACGGTAGATGAAGTTTTTGACGCCGCAAAAAAAATTCTAACCTGACAGATCTAACCAGGTTAGATCTGTCAGGTTAGATTCGGCAGCTTGGAGAGGACGAGATGGGAAAGATCGTTATTAGACAGGGTGACATAACAACCGAAGATGCGGATGCAATTGTAAACGCGGCCAATACTGGATTAAGAGGCGGCGGTGGTGTGGATGGCGCGATTCACAGGGCGGCCGGGCCGTCAGTGATGGAAGAATGCGTAAGAATA
>JBDRIH010000059.1:0-14552 GCA_043816025.1 Candidatus Omnitrophota bacterium | reverse complement strand
CCGCCTGCCCCTTCTGGGCTAGATACATCGTGATCGCCGCGGTAAGTGTTGTCTTGCCGTGGTCAACGTGACCTATCGTCCCGATGTTTATGTGCGGTTTTGTTCTTTCAAATTTTGCCTTGGCCATCTTTACCTCCTTAACTGCATTATTGCTATTATTACTATTGCTTTCCTAACTATTTTTCTAACCTGACGAATCTAACCAGGTTAGATTAACCTGGTTAGATTCGTTTAGTCCGCCGGTAACCCGGGTACTATCTTCTCCACTATATCTTTAGGCACTTCCTTATAAAAAGAAGGCTCCATTGTATACGTCGCCCTTCCCTGTGTCAAGTTCCTTAAGGCGGTTGAATAACCGAACATCTGCGCCAGGGGCGCGGCCCCGGTTACTATCTTAGTCGTCCCCTTCTGTTTGATATTCTCTACCTTTATCCTTCTCATGTTCATGTCGCCTATCACGTCGCCGAGATATTCATCCGGGGTCGTTACTTCAAGCCGCATGATGGGTTCCAGCAATATAGGCCTGGCCTTGCGAATCCCGTCTCTTAATGCTATAGACCCGGCGTTACTGAAAGCCAGCTCCGAGGAATCAACTTCATGATAAGACCCGTCGTACAGTATGACTTTTACATCTGTAACAGGGTATCCCGCCAAAACTCCCGTCTTAGCGGCGCTTATTACGCCTTTTTCTATCGCAGAAAAATATTCTTTTGGTATAGCCCCACCCTTTATTTCTTTCTCGAATACAATTCCCTCGCCCGGTGCGGGCTCAAGTCTCACCTCGACATGTCCGTACTGCCCGTGTCCGCCCGTCTGCTGCACGAATTTACCGGTCGATTTGACGGCTCGCGTTATGGTTTCGCGGTACGCTACCTGGGGGCTGCCTACCCTGGCCACTACTTTAAACTCCCGCTTAAGCCTCTCAACCAGGATCTCAAGATGAAGCTCGCCCATCCCGCTTATAAGGGTCTGTCCCGTCTCGTGGTTATAATTGACCCGAAACGACGGGTCTTCGTTTTCGAGCTTCTTTAGCCCCATTCCGAGTTTATCCTGATCTATGGTTGTTTCCGGTTCTATCGCCATGAATATAACCGGTTCTGGATATTTTATCCTTTCCAGGGTTATAGGGTGCTTCTCATCGCAAAGCGTATGAGCCGTAGATGTGTTCTTAAGACCCACCAGTCCCACTATCTGACCCGGGCCCGCCGTCTGGATCATCTCTCTCTGATCGGCGTGCATTCTCACTATCTGACCGATTCTCTCTTTTTTTCCCGAAGTCGAATTATAAACATAAGTCCCGGATTTTAAAGTGCCGGCATAAACCCTCGCAAACGTCACACTTCCCACAAACGGATCCGTCATTATCTTATAAGCGTAAGCGCAAAGAGGCCTGTTTTCTTCGGGAAGTATCTCGACCTCCTCATCGGTTTCGGGATTGACCGCTCTGGGCGGTTTAACCTCAAGCGGAGACGGCAGGTAATCGCAAACCGCGTTCAGGACAAATTTCATGCCTTTGTTTTTCAGTGCCGAGGCACACAGTACGGGTATAAAGAGATTCTTGTTAGTAACCGTTCTTATGTGCGCCTTCAACTGCTCCGGATAGATGCCTTTATCCATCAGATATAACGCCTCAACTTCGTCGTCCACGTTGGCAAGCTTCTCGATGAGGTTGTGCCGCCAATGACTGGCAAGGTCTTTCATCTCTTCCGGTATCTCCTGCTCGACCATTTCCCCCAGATCTCCTTCTTTGCCGAACATGTACGCCTTACAGGTCACCAGGTCTATTAACCCGCAGAATCCTTCTTCTTTGCCGATCGGGATCTGCACGGGTGTCGCGTTCGCACCCAGTTTTTTGTGCATATCAATAATAACTTTATAAAAATCAGCCCCCGTACGGTCCAACTTGTTTATCAGCGCTATTTTAGGAACTTCATAATTATCCGCCTGGCGCCATACCGTCTCCGTCTGCGGCTGGACCCCGCCCACGGCGCAGAACACCACGAGAGCCCCGTCAAGCACTTTAAGAGAGCGTTCCACCTCGATCGTAAAATCGACATGTCCCGGGGTATCTATGATGTTGATCTTCTTCCCTCCCCAGAGACATGTCGTAACAGCGCTGGTTATGGTGATTCCCCTCTCCTGCTCCTGCTCCATCCAGTCCATAACAGCCGTGCCTTCATGGACCTCCCCCATCTTGTGGATCTTTCCCGTATGGTAAAGTATCCTCTCGGTGGTGGTCGTCTTCCCGGCATCTATGTGGGCTATTATCCCTATGTTCCTGATATCCTCTATTTTTTCCATCCGCCCCACGTGTGCATTCGTCTTTTGTCTTTTAGCAGTTATAGTCATTCTTCTGATTTACCATTTATAATGGGCAAACGCCTTGTTCGCCTCGGCCATCTTGTGAGTGTCTTCTTTCTTTTTTATTGTAGGTCCCTCTCTTTTGTAAGAGTTAATTATCTCGTCCGCGAGTTTCGCCTTCATCGGCTTTCCCTTTTGCTGCCTCGCAAAATCCCTTATCCACCTCATCGCTATAAACTGGCCCCGCTCAAGTTTTACCTCGAGGGGTACCTGGTACGTGGCACCGCCGATCCTTCTGGATTTTACCTCCAGAAGCGGACGCGCGTTTTCAAGCGCCTGCATAAACACCTCAAGAGGATCTTTGTCCTTGACCTTTTCCTTTATGACATCCAGCGCCCCGTAAACTATTTTTTCAGCAATGGATTTTTTCCCACGCTCCATAACCATATTCATGAACTTGCTGACCACTTTGCTTTTGAATTTAGGGTCTGCTAATTGTTCACGTTTTTCAGCTCTGCGCCTTCTCATATTTTTTCCTGTCCTTTTTTATTGTTTCGGTCTTTTTGCTCCGTATTTTGATCTGCTGCGCCGGCGCGCATCAACACCCGAAGCATCCAGCATCCCTCTGATGATGTGGTATCTGACTCCGGGCAGATCTTTCACCCTACCCCCGCGAATAGTCACGATGGAGTGTTCCTGAAGATTGTGCCCTTCGCCGGGAATATACGCGGTTACCTCGATGCCGTTCGTCAGACGTACCCTGGTTATTTTTCTCAGCGCGGAATTCGGCTTTTTCGGGGTACGCGTCTTTACCTGCAGGCAGACTCCTCTGCGCTGCGGGCAAGACTGCAACGCCGGTGCCTTCCGTTTTGCTTTAATAGCTTTTCTTCCTTTACGTATCAGCTGGTTTATCGTAGGCATATCCGTCCTTTTTGTTTAAGCTTCTTCCTCTGCACTTTCCTCTTCGACTTCTTCTTCGGCCTCTACCGTTTTTAAGATTTCCCGGTCCAGGGCAACCTTTCTATGCTCGTCAAAACCCGTCCCGGCCGGTATCAGGTGCCCCATGATGATATTCTCTTTAAGTCCCGTAAGGTAATCGACCTTACCTGACGCCGCGGCCTCCGTCAGGATCCTGGTGGTTTCCTGAAAGCTCGCGGCGGAGATAAAACTCTCTGTGGTCAGCGATGCCTTGGTTATGCCCTGTAAAACCGGCTCCGCGGCGGCGGGTTTTTTCTTCTTTTTGAGGACCCTTGCATTCTCCGCCTTAAAAACCCTCTTATCCACTTTGTCCCCGACCAGAAAGTCCGTGTCGCCCGGATCCGTTATCTTTATATTCCTGAGCATCTGCTTGATAATCACTTCGATATGTTTATCGTTTATCTGCACGCCCTGCAGACGGTACACTTCCTGGACCTCGTCGAGAAGATACTCCTGCAGCGCCTTCTCTCCCGAAACCCGCAGGATGTCCTGCGGGACGACCGGACCGTCTACGAGCTGTTCGCCCGCCACGACATTGTCACCGCGGTAGACGTTAAGATGTTTTCCGTGAGGTATAACGTATTCCTTCCTCATCCCAGTTTCGCTTTCGACGATTATCCTTTTCTGCCCCTTCTTCGACTCCCCGAATTCAACCGTCCCGTCTATCTCGCTGATGATAGAGGGGTCTTTGGGTTTACGGGCTTCAAAAAGTTCGGCCACACGGGGCAGACCTCCCGTTATATCTTTGGTCTTTGACATCACACGGTGGGTCTTGGCCATAACGTCTCCGGCTCTTACCTCCTGCTTGTCTTTAACCGTGATATGCGCGCCTACCGGCAACGGATATATAGCTTCGACCTCATTTTTCTCGTTTATGAGTAAAAGCTGCGGGTGATAATCGCCTTTCTGGTCGATTATGACCTTGTTCTTGACGCCCGAGGTTTCGTCTCTTTCCACTTTCATGGTGACGTCCTTCATGATGTCCTCGTATTGCACCTTGCCCGGGATCTCCGTCAATATAGGAACGGCGTACGGGTCCCATTCGGCGAATTTCGTTCCCTTCTTTATCGCCTCTCCATCCTTGAAGGAAATGTAGGACCCCTGCGGAATGGTCTGCCTCTCGATCTCCCGGCCGTCGGTTTCGTTGATGCTTATCTGCCCGTTTCTGTTAAGAACCACGAACTTGCCGGCTTCCCGGCTTTTAACGACCTTCAGGTTATGATACTTCACAAACCCGTTCTCTTTGGCCTTGAAAAAAGACTGTTCGATTATCCTGCTGGCGGTACCACCGATGTGGAACGTCCTCATCGTAAGCTGCGTACCCGGCTCACCAATAGATTGCGCCGCTATGACACCCACGGCCTCGCCGGCCTCGACGATCTTTCCTGTGGCGAGATTCCTGCCGTAACATTTCGCGCAAACTCCCACGTCGGCTTCGCAGACCAGAACGCTCCTGATTCGAATCTTTTCAATACCGCATTCTTCTATTTTCTCGGCATGCGCTTCGGTGATCATCTCGCCCGCTTTTACGATCGCACTGTCGGTAATGACGTCCACTATGTTATCCAGGGCAAAGCGCCCGGTAATGCGTTCGGCCAGTGATACCACAACCTCGTCGCCCTCGATAATAGCCGTAGAGGTAACCCCGTTGAGCGTCCCGCAATCGGCCTCTCTGATTATGACATCCTGCGCTACATCGACCAGACGTCTCGTGAGGTATCCTGAATCCGCCGTCTTAAGCGCTGTGTCAGCCAGACCTTTACGCGCACCGTGAGTTGAGATAAAGTATTCCAGCACCGTCAGGCCTTCCCGGAAGTTCGCCGTGATGGGCGTTTCGATGATCTCTCCGGACGGCTTGGCCATAAGGCCTCTCATCCCGGCAAGCTGCCTGATCTGCTGGCGGGACCCTCTGGCGCCTGAATCGGCCATCATAAAAACCGGGTTGAAATTATCGAGATGACGGAACACCAGACTGGCAACGTCCTCGGTAACGTGCGTCCAGATATCAATAATCTTGTTGTACCGTTCACCATCGGTTATAAAACCTCTCTGGTACTGACTCTGGATCTTATCCACCTCGTCCCGGGCCTGTGCGATCTTTTTTTCCTTCTCCTCGGGAACGCTCAGGTCGGAAACCGCCATCGAAGCGCCGGAAAGCGTGGATTCCTCAAACCCCAGTTTCTTAAGCGCGTCCAACAGGCGCACTGTCTCATTGTGCCCTTTGATACTATAACAATCCGAGATTACCTTGCTGACGGCGCCTTTATTCATCGGCTCGTTGTAATAAGGCATGCCTTCCGGCAAAATATCATTAAAAATAACCTTGCCGACCGTGGTCTCGACCATCTGACCGTCTATACGGACTTTTACTTTCGCAAACTTGTGTACCTCGTCATTCTGGTAGGCCATTATAACTTCTTCTTTGTCCGCGAATACCATGCCTTCGCCTTTTACTCCAGACCTCTGTTTGGTAAGATAATTCACGCCTAAAACGATATCCTGCGAGGGAGTGGCTATCGGACGTCCATTCGCGGGTGAGAATATGTTATTCGAGGCGTTCATTATGAGCCGCGCTTCCATCTGCGCCTCCATCGACAGTGGCACGTGAACGGCCATCTGGTCGCCGTCAAAATCCGCGTTGAACGCCGCGCAGACCAGAGGGTGAATCCTTATCGCCTTGCCCTCTACAAGTCTGGGCTGAAACGCCTGTATCCCGAGGCGGTGAAGCGTAGGGGCCCTGTTCAAAAGCACCGGATGATCCCTAATAACATCGTCAAGTATGTCCCAAACTTCGGGGTTCTCCTGCTGGACCATCTTCTTAGCGCTCTTTATAGTGTGGACAAAACCTTTCTCTCTTAATTTCCGTATGATGAACGGCTGGAAAAGTTCCAGCGCCATAGCCTTTGGCAGACCGCATTCATTCAGGCGCAACTCAGGCCCGATTACAATAACACTCCGGCCGGAATAATCCACACGTTTTCCCAAAAGATTCTGTCTGAAACGTCCCTGCTTTCCCTTGAGCATATCCGCAAGCGACTTCAGCGGACGGCCGCCCGAGCCCAGCACCTCGCGCCCGTGTCTTCCGTTATCAAAGAGAGCGTCAACCGCTTCCTGCAGCATCCGTTTCTCGTTCCGTACGATAACTTCCGGGGCTTTCAGTTCCAGAAGCTTAATGAGACGATTATTGCGGTTGATAACCCTCCTGTACAGATCGTTAAGGTCGCTTGTCG
This sequence comes from Candidatus Omnitrophota bacterium, assembly GCA_043816025.1. Lineage (GTDB taxonomy): Bacteria > Omnitrophota > Gorgyraeia > Tantalellales > Tantalellaceae > JBDRIH01. Next base: position 8,043 of record JBDRIH010000059.1, on the reverse strand, counting down.
CGAACCGGCCGCCCTCCAGAGGAACCAGGGGTCTTAAATCCGGCGGTATGACGGGTACAAGATCCAGTATCATCCATTCCGGCTTGTTCCCGCTTTTACGGAAAGTGTCCACGACTTTCAGCCTTTTCATCAGCCTATTCCTGGTATTGAGATCCTTCTTCTCGGATATCTTGGCCCCCAGGTCCGCGGCTATGGCATCAAGGTCGATTCCTTTTAAAAGTTCACGTATGGCTTCGGCCCCCATCATGGCTTTGAACTTGCCGTCGTATTTCTCTTTCGCCTCCATGTATTGTTCTTCTGTCAACATAGTTTGCGCCTTCAGAGGGGTCTCACCCGGATCGACTACCACATACTGCTCGTAATACAGGACCCTTTCGAGATCCCGCATCTTCATGTCCAGCATGTTCGACAGGCGTGAAGGAATAGACTTAAAAAACCACACATGCGAAACAGGCGCGGCCAGTTTTATGCAACCCATTCTTTCGCGGCGGACGTTTGACTTGGTCACTTCCACTCCGCAGCGGTCGCAGATAATGCCCTTATGTTTTATCCTCTTATACTTGCCACAGTTACATTCGAAGTCTTTTGTCGGGCCGAAAATCCGTTCACAGAAAAGGCCGTCCCTCTCGGGTTTCAGTGTCCGGTAATTGATTGTCTCCGGTTTTTTGACCTCGAAAAGAACGTGTTTGTTCCCTATCTTGCGCGTAGCCCATTCCTTGATCTTTTCGGGGGACGCTATCTGTATCCGGACTTTATCGAATTTGTTTACCTTGCGCAACATAATATTAACACCTCTGTTATATCTTTGGACCTGCCGATTCAGCCTGCTCGAGATGGACGTCAAGCGCCAGACTCTGCAGCTCCTTGATCAGAACATTAAAAGATTCAGGGGTACTCGGCTCAAGCATGTTCTCGCCTTTAACGATGGTCTCGTATATCTTCGTGCGCCCCACCACATCGTCACTTTTTACCGTTAGAAGCTCCTGTAGGGTATATGCGGCACCGTAAGCTTCAAGCGCCCATACTTCCATCTCTCCGAACCTCTGTCCGCCAAACTGGGCTTTACCTCCCAGGGGCTGCTGTGTGACCAGCGAATACGGTCCTATGGATCTGGCGTGCATCTTATCATCAGCCAGATGCGCCAGTTTCATCATATAGATTTGCCCGACGGTGACCTCCTGGTCAAAAGGTTTACCTGTAAAACCGTCCCGGAGGCCTATCTTGCCGGATTCGGGCAAGGAGGCCTCTTTCATCGCCGCTTTTATATCTTCTTCGTTCGCGCCGTCAAAAACGGGTGACGAGACTTTCTTCCCGAGTATTTTAGCCGCCCAGCCAAGCTGGGTCTCTAACAACTGCCCTATATTCATTCGGCTAGGCACACCAAGAGGATTAAGGACTATATCCAGAGGAGTCCCGTCCGGCAGATACGGCATGTCTTCTTCCGGCAATATCTTGGCGACAACACCCTTGTTTCCATGACGGCCAGCCATCTTGTCACCCGCCTGGAGTTTCTTCTTGCTGGCAACGAAAACCGTTATCCTGCGCAGGACTCCGGGCGGAAGTTCGTCCCCATGCTTGATCCGGTCAAGGTCCCTTTCCCTTTCCGTCATGGTCTGTTCGATCTGACCGCTTATGGTCATGATAATGCTGTTGATCCGCGTCTGGAGCTTTTCGTCATTTTCAACGTATACGTTTTCCAGATCAGCCTTCTTGAACTTGGCAAGATCGTCCTGGGTTATTTTCTTGCCTGCCTTGATGAGTATCTTGCCCGTCTTGATGTCTTCCAGGCCGTTCATCAGCTTGCTCCCGATGAGCCTTTGATGAACCCTTTCGGCTTTTTTGGCTTCAAGCTGCTCCAGGATGTTATCGTAACCCTCTTTTACTATTTTCCGTTCTTTGGAATCCTGGCGGCGCTGCTCCTTCGTCAGGGTCTTACTGGTCTTGCGGGACAGCTCTTTGGCATCCACGATTATACCCGAGACACCGGAGGGAACACGCAGCGACACGTCCTTGACGTCGCCGGCTTTTTCGCCGAATATCGCGCGCAGGAGCTTCTCTTCAGGTGAAAGTTCCGTCTCGGATTTAGGAGCGACCTTACCCACCAGTATGCTACCCGGACCCACTTCTGCCCCAATGCGGACGATACCGTTCTCATCCAGGTTCTTAAGAGCCTCTTCGCCGACATTTGGTATATCGCACGTTACTTCCTCATTTCCCAGCCTGGTATCTCTGGCCTCTGTTTCAAACCGGTGGATGTGAACGGAAGTAAAAGCGTCCTCTTTCAGCACTTTTTCACTGATCAGGATCGCATCCTCAAAATTATAACCTCTCCAGGACATAAATCCTACGAGGACGTTTCTGCCCAGGGCTAATTCTCCGGAATCTGTCGCAATGCCGTCGGCTATTAGAGCCCCCTCCTTTACCGTCTCTCCCTGCTTGACAACGGGTCTCTGGTTTATGCTAGTCCTGGCATTCGTCCTTTCGAACTTTTTAAGGAGATATTTGTCCCCGGCTACTACTATCTCTGATCCGTCAACCTTGGTAACCATACCACCTTTTTTGGCCAGAACAATAGCTCCGGAATCTTCCGCCGCACGGCGCTCCAGACCCGTTCCCACAAGCGGTGCTTCCGGGAAAAGGAGCGGAACGGCCTGCCTTTGCATATTAGATCCCATAAGGGCCCTATTGGCATCGTCGTGTTCCAGAAAAGGTATAAGACCCGCGCACACACTTACCAGCTGGAGAGGTGAAACGTCCATGTACTGTACATCCTTGGTGTCGGCGAGTAAAAAATCGTCTTTGAAACGGCAGAACACTTTATCCTTCTTGAAATATCCCCTCGTATCGAGCTTGGAGTTTGCCTGCGCTATAATATATTTGTCTTCAATATCCGCGGAAAGGTACTCGACCGTGTCCAGGACCTTCCCCTCTTCGACTTTCCGGTAAGGCGTAACGACAAAACCGAATCTGTCCACCCCGGCGTAAGAGCTGAGCGAATTTATAAGACCGATATTGGGACCTTCCGGAGTCTCAATGGGGCACAATCTTCCGTAGTGCGAATAATGGACGTCCCTGACCTCGAATCCGGCACGTTCGCGGTTAAGCCCTCCGGGGCCAAGAGCGCTTAGCCTCCTGAGATGCGTAATCTCCGCAAGCGGGTTTGTCTGGTCCATGAACTGGGAAAGTCTTCCCCTGGCGAAAAAGTCGTGAATCACACTCGTTATCAATTTCGTGTTGAAGAGATTATGAGGCATGACCTCTTCCATCTCGTAAACGCTCATCCGCTCCCTGGCAACGCGTTCAACCCTGGCCAGACTCACCCTAATCTGATTAGAAAGCTGTTCACCTACACATCTTATGCGCCTGTTACCTAGGTGATCAATGTCGTCTACACTTTTCGTCCCTGCCTTTATTTCCAGCAGGTGCTTAATAGCATTTGCAAGGGTCTTGGCATCAAAGAGATGCGAATTAAGGTCGCGGTCCATATCCAACTTGCGGTTTATCATCCTGATGCCGACCTCTGTAAGATTATATCTTTTCTCGTCAAAGAACATCTGGTTAAGAAGATCTTTCGCGGCCACCAGGGTAGGAGGATCCCCGGGCCTCAGTTTGCGGTAAATATCAAGGTATGCTTCTTCCCTGGTCTTCGTCCCATCATGCTCGAGCGTCTTTACTATCTCTTCAGGAACGTCCCTGAGCAGTTTAACTTCCCGGACCTTGCTAGCCCACAGGCGGCCCGCAACGGAAGGCGTAATCCTTTCCATCCTCTGCGCCAGTATGGAAGATGTCCTCTCGTCAACAATGTCTTCCGCAAAGACCCTACCGACCAGTTCCTTACACTGTTTTTCACGGGTAAGGGCCACCTTCTCGACCCCCCCGAATGCCTTAAGAATGTCCTCATCTTTGGACAATCCGAAAATCCTTAAAAATGTCGTGGCCAGGAACTTTCTTTTGCGGTCGATATAAACGTAAAGAAGGTCACTTTTGTCAAAGAGGAACTCGATCCACGCGCCCCTGTCGGGAATAAGTCGGGCGGAATATATGAATTTACCTCCCGCAGAAGCACTTTCTTCGAACGATATCCCGGGCGATCGATGGAGCTGATTCACAACAACGCGTTCGTCGCCGTTAATAATGAAGGTACCCACTTCCGTCATGAGCGGGATCTCTCCCACATAGACTTCCTGTTCCTTTATCTCGTTCTCCAGTTTCAGGCGCAGTTTTATCCTTAAAGGTGCCGCATAGGTAAGAGACCGGCATTTCGACTCATAGGCATCATACTTTGGCTGCCGTATATCGTAATATAGGTATTCAAGTTTATATACACCGTTCTGACTGGTAATAGGGAACACCTCGCGGAAAAGCTCCTCCAGTCCAGCGTTTGCCCTCTTTGTCTTAGACTCAAACCGCTGCAGAAACTTCTCATACGAGTCGATCTGGATCTTGATCAGGTTGGGGATATCGTAGATATCCTTTAACCTTGCATAGCTTTTTCTTTTGACTTCAACAGCCATTCCTTATCACGTCTCCTGTGTTAGGTTTAATATTTTTCCGGGGAGGTCGTTTACTTTAATTCGACCTTGGCGCCGGCTGCTTCCAGCTGTTTCTTCATCTTTTCGGCTTCCTCTTTCAGGAGGTCTCCCTTGACCTCTTTGGGCGCCGCTTCTACGAGATCCTTCGCCTCTTTCAAGCCAAGATTAGTCAAAGCCCTGATCTCCTTTATGACATTGATCTTTTTAGGACCGATCTCCGCAAGAACAACCGTGAAGACGCTCTTTTCTTCCGCCGCGGCTCCGCCGACAGCCCCGGATGCTCCTGCACCGGCGGCCGCTACAGCCATGGCCGGAGCGGCAGCGCTGACGCCAAACTTGTCTTCAAGTGCCTTGACAAGATCGGAAAGCTCAAGGACGCTCATCTCTTCGATGGTCTTGAGCATGCCTTCCATCTTCTCCGAAAGCTGCACTTTGGGCTTCGCTTTTTCCTTGGGCTCCTCCTCCGCAACAGCGGTTTCGGTCTTCGCCTCTGTTTTAGGCACAGTTTTCTCTTCGCTTGCTTCCGGCTTCGCGGCCTCTTCGGCGCTGGCTTCGGCTGCTTGCGCGGTGTTAGCGGCGGTTTCCTCTTTCGCCTCTTCCGCTTTTACCTGTTCTTCCTTCTTTTTCTCTGCCATTTTATTTTCCTCCTTAATTTTCGCTTCCTTCTTGTTTCTCTTTAATTGCTTTCAAAGCATACAAAAGACTTCTTAAGACCGATGACAGGACGCCGGCAAAGCTCGCTATAGGTGCGTTCATCATACCGAGAACCATGGCGATAAGCTGTTCGCGCCCGGGTAATCTCGAAAGCTCTTTTATTCTTTCCGCTGAGAGCACCCGTCCTTCCAGATATCCGTCGGACACATTAAAACCTTTGTTTTTCTTGGAGAACTCCATCAGGAGTTTAGCAGTATGAACGGGGTCTTCCTTTATAACTCCGATCCCGAGTATTTTCTCCTCTTTTAACGTATCGCAAAGCTCGCCGATACCGGCTTCCTCGAGCGCGATTCTGGCCAGCCGGTTCTTGATAACCAGATACTTCGACCCGGACCGCCTCATGCTTTTTCTTAAGGCATCGATCTCCGAAGCCTTTATCTTCTCGATGCTGGAGACGACAAAACCCTTGTTCCCGGTGAAGACATCCTTCATCTCCTTAATCATTAACTCTTTGACCTTTTTCCCGTATTTCTCCGTCATGATAATGCCCTTTTCTAAGCTTGTCTAAACTGGTTTTTCTCCAACTTGAGCCCCGGCCCCATGGTCGAACTAATAGCTATCGATTTCACGTTCTGAATCCTCTGTAATTTCGGATTATTCGCCATGACCGCCTTTATAAATGAACCTATGTTCTCCACGAGCACATCCTCACTGAAAGACAGTTTCCCGACAGGCGCCTTTATCCCGGCCTGTTTATCCATCCTGTACTCTATTTTACCGGCCTTCAGCTCTCCCACTGCCTTGGCGACATCCGTCGTAACCGTTCCGGATTTTGGATTGGGCATAAGTCCCCGTGGACCCAGGACCTTTCCCAGTCTGGCGAGTTCCTTCATCATGTCGGGTGTCGCCACAGCCACATCAAAGTCCATCCATCCTTCCGATACCTTCTTTATCAACTCATCGCCGCCCACATGGTCGGCCCCAGCTTCGGCGGCCTGCTTCTCAAAATCCCCCTTGCAGAAAACCGCGACACGGGCCGTTTTCCCGGTTCCATGCGGCAGGCTGACCGTTCCGCGTATGGGATTTGAGGATTGTTCCAGGTTCAGTTTCATCGCTATTTCAACAGTCTGGTCAAATTTGGTCTGGGGGCTGTTTTTAAGTATGGAAACCGCTTCTTTCAGCTCGTATTCATTCTTTTTGTCAACCAGCTCTTGTATGCTTTTTTGTCTTTTGCTTATCTTCGCCATTCTCTTCCTCTTTTTTATTACTCTTTGATCTCGATACCCATACTCCGGGCCGAGCCCGCTATAACCTTGACCGCGCCATCCATATCGACAGCGTTTAGGTCCTCCATCTTCTCCTTTGCTATCTCTCTGACTTGATCCATGGTCACTGTGCCTACTTTTTCCGCTTTAGGATTACCGCTCGCCTTCGCGATGCCGGCAGCTCTTTTCAGTAGAACGCTAGCCGGAGGACTTTTAATAATAAAGGAAAAGGTCCGGTCCTCATAAAGGCTTATCACTACCGGAAGAATCAGCCCCTGCCTATCCTTTGTCTGGTCGTTAAACTGTCTACAGAAATCCATTATCGGAATGCCGTGCTGGCCCAGTGCCGGCCCTACGGGCGGCGCAGGGTTTGCCTGACCTCCCGGACAATATAATTTGATTTTGGTTTTGACTTTCTTTGCCATTTTGACCTAACCCTTCACTATCTACAGTTTCTCTACCTGCCAGGCTTCCATTTCCACCGGGGTGGGTCTGCCGAAAATCGAGATCATCACTTTGATCTTGCCTTTTTCCAGGTTTGCTTCTTCGATGTTGCCGGTAAAGTTTTTAAACGGTCCCTCTTTAACACGGACCGCTTCACCCTGCTTGAAAAGTATCTTCGGGACCGGTTTTTCCTTTGCCTCTTTTGTCTGCTTCAGGATCTCTTTCACCTCTTCTTCTGCCAGAGGCACGGGCCGCGTCTTGGTGCCTACAAACCCCGTCACACCCGGTGTGTTCTTTATCAGATACCAGCTCACGTCATTGAGCTCCATCTCGATCAATACATAGCCAGGGAAAAACTTTCTCTCCGATATCTTTTTCTCGCCCTCCCTGACTTCAGCTACTTTTTCAGTCGGGATCAATATAGTGGCGACAAACTTCTTTTTCTCGGGAGCGTTTTCCAGCTCATTCTCAAGAGCCTTTTTTACGTTGTCTTCCTTGCCGGTGAACGTGTGGATGACATACCATTTCTTCGCCATCAAAGAACCCCTCTTATCAGGAAAGTAATAAGGCGCGAAAGAAACAGATCGCATACCCCTATAAATAGAGCCAATATCAGCGTCGATGTCAGCACCACTATGGTGGAGCTTATAAGTTCCTGTCTCGACGGCCAGGAAACTTTTTTCATCTCTGTTTTTACCTGGCTTATAAATTTCCCGATTTTTACCATGCTTTTCTTCTCGCGGTGTTTCCTTCTTATGTCAATTCGAAATTATTTTCATGGCAGGAGAGACAGGTCTCGAACCTGCAACCCCCGGTTTTGGAGACCGGTGCTCTGCCAATTGAGCTACTCTCCTATTTTACCTCTTTGTGCAGGGTGTGTTTCCTTTCAAACCTGCAGTATTTTTTTCGCTCCAAACGATCCGGGTTTGTCTTTCTGTTCTTCCTAGACGTATAATTCTTCTGCTTGCAGCTCTGACACTGCAAAGTTATTATTTCTGTTGCTTCTTTTTTCTTTGCCATTTTCCCAACCTGGTTACTCTATTATTTCCGAAATTACTCCGGCACCTACAGTATGTCCGCCTTCTCTTATCGCAAAGCGCAGCTCTTTCTCCAGCGCTACCGGGGTTATCAGCTCAATCTCAAGCGTC
>JBDRIH010000058.1:0-21382 GCA_043816025.1 Candidatus Omnitrophota bacterium | reverse complement strand
TAATTATAATTGTCGTTGGCCGGTATTTATAATTGTCGCTCATCAACCTGACAGATCTAACCTGGTTAGATCTGTCAGGTTGGTCAGATTAGAATTAGACCTCAATGGTACAGGTTTAATTTCAAAAAAGGGTACACTTTGGTGCTTAATTTTGCAAACGGTGCAAAATTTGGGTGGGGTTGTCGATGATGATTTGTGGGCCGTTTTGGTATTCGATTTTTCCGACGAGCTCTACGGACTTGCCTTTGTAATACGTGGCGGGGTCTATCCCCTGTTTCGTAAAAAGAGAGAGGTTTCTCGTGAATATTACCGCGGTCAGGAACCTTGTGTGGTCCTTACCAAAATTAAGGAAGATTTTATGGGGAGTTATATTTACATCCTCGACCGTACCTTTAACAAGCCGGTATTTCCCCACATGGTCACCAGCCACATCCGGAGATATCTCCTTAAGGGTTTTCCAGAGACCCTTTTTGTTTCGCCGGGCCTCTTCCTGGTCTTGTAAGAAAAGATCCAAATATTTTACGTTCGGCGGAAACGTATAAACCATGGCGTAGCCTTCCTTGATGAGTTCTGAATTCGCCATCACTCCATCGACATAAACATATGCCAGCCAGCGGCCGTATTTATCCTCTTTGTCAACGTCAAACTCCAGAGTGACTTTTTTGCCGAGAACAAGGGTTCTGTTATAATCTTTTGCCGCTACCGCGAATGCCTCCGGATCGAACATCCATTCACCGCCCACGCGCCTCATGGTTTCGGGAGTATCTATTCCGATATAACGCACCCGCCTTCCACCGGCCAGTTCAATGGTATCACCGTCGGTGACCTTTCTGGCAACATATTCCTTCTGAGTAGCGCCGGATTCGGCGTCTCCGCGAATGCAACCTGTTATAATTAAAGAAGTTACAAAAAGGAGCGCGAGGTGGGATCGTACTTTTCTCAAATTAAGTACCTCTCTTACTTTTTTAGATCGGGGTAGAATTCTTTCGCCGAAGGACAAAGCTTCCTGAGACTGCATCCGGGACACAGGGGCTTGCGAGCATCGCATACTTTACGGCCGTGCGATATCAAACGATCCGAAAGATAGCCCCATTTTTTTCTGTCGAAAAGCTTCACGAGGTCCTGCTCTATCTTTACGGGATCTGTATGCTTAGTAAAACCCAGTCTCCCACTCAAGCGGCGTACATGCGTATCAACGGCTATTCCTTCGTTCTTTCCATAAGCGTGAAAGAGAACGATATTTGCTGTTTTGCGCGCTACACCCGGCAGGTCGGTAAGCTCATCCATGGTCTTCGGCACTTTTCCGTCGTAGTCGCGGACAATTTTTTTTGCGGAGGCGATAATGTTTTTTGCCTTGTTTCTGTAAAAACCAGTCGATTTTATTTCTTTCTCAAATTTTACCGCTTCTGCCCCGGCATAATCTTTTGCCTTTTTATATTTTTTAAAAAGGTGTCCGGTCACGATGTTCACACGCTTATCGGTGCATTGCGCCGATAATATCGTCGCCACCAAAAGCTGCATCGCGTCTTTGTGTTCGAGCGCGGTGGCGGGGGCGGGGTACTCTTTTTCTAGGATACCGTAAATCTTATTCGCCGTCTTATTGTCCATGCGTGTTACTTTCTTCTGAATCTTTTTTCCAGTTCATCGACCGTTATGTCCAGTGTTACCGGCCTTCCGTGCGGACACGTAAACGGCAGGTCGCACCTGGCCAGCTGATCCAATAGAGAAGACATCTCCCTTCCGCTCAATACATCGCCGGCCTTGACCGCCGCGCGGCAGGATGTGAGTTTGACAAGCTCATCGTCCAGATCCACTCTGGCCAGATCGCACGAGGCCAAATCCGTCAAGACATCATATAAAACCCGTTTTACGTCACGGTCTTCCAGAATGGCCGGTGCCGCCTGGACAATAAAGGATTTCTCTCCGAACGGCTCGATGTGAAAACCCAGGACCCTGAAGCTTTCCATCGTCTTTTCCATAATAACGGATTCGCCGGCGGAAAGGTCAATCCGTACCGGGAACAGAAGATTCTGAACTTCCGCGGGGGCGTTTTCCGTAGCTTTTGAGAAAAACTCATAAAGGATCCTCTCGTGCGCCGCATGCGGATCGGTGATTGTAATGCCCTCGGGTTTTATCTGCACGATATAACACCCGCCTAATTGGAAGAACGCCCCTGCTGGTCGGGGGGCGGGTCCTTTTCCTTCGGCGGAAACAGATCCTCCGCTGCCGGCGGCGAGATCCTTGCCATAGGAAAATTCATTCTGAACCTCCGAAAACCCAGTAAAAACAGGTACTTCCGGGGCTTCGGTCTCTACAGAGGTATTTGCCCGCGCAAAACCGTCAGAAGACATAGTCCCCGAGGTCTGAGGACCAGGTGCGGTTTGCTTCAATTCTTCGAACCTCTTTTTTATCGTTCCCGTAACGGCGTTTTTTACAGCTCGTTCGTCTCTAAATTTTACCTGGAGCTTCGTGGGGTGCACATTCACGTCGACCTCTCGCGGGCTGACCTCAAGGAACAAAACAGCGCCCGGGTACCGGGATCTTTCTACCATACTCCTGTAAGCGTCATAAACGGCGTCGCTTAAAACCTTACTCCTGACAAATCTTCCGTTAACAAAAAACACCTGGGCCCGTTTGTCTTTTCTCGTATTCGAAGGTCGGCTTATGTATCCCGTTATCGTGTAATTTTCGTCTGAGCATGAGAGGTCCACCATGCCCCTGGAAATATCCCCGCCTAGCACGAGCTGTATCCTCTCTATCGCGTGCATGTCTTTCGGAGCATGCAGGAGACACCTCTCGCCTTGGGTCAATTTGAATTCGATGCCCGGGTGCGATATAATAAAGCGGCCGATCATGTTGACTATCTCGGCCAGTTCCGTGGACTCTTTTTTCAGGAATTTCCGTCTTGCAGGAACGTTGTAAAAAAGGTTCCTGGCCTCTATGGTTGTTCCCCGGACCCGCCCTGCCGGTCGGATTTTCAGTATCTCTCCGTTCTCCAGGTAAACATAAACACCGGAAGCTCCAGGCTGCGCGCAGCTGATGAGGTCCATTTGCGAAACGGCGGCTATACTTGAAAGTGCCTCCCCCCTGAAACCTAACGTCCTTATATTGTCCAGGTCGTCTATCTCGCTTATCTTGCTTGTTGAATGTCTCCTGCACGCTAGCTTCGCGTCCTCGGGCTCCATCCCTCCGCCATTATCCGCTACCCTGATAAGGGACTGCCCTGCATCCTGCACTTCGATCTCAATGCTGTCCGCGCCGGCGTCGATGGAGTTCTCCACGAGTTCTTTAACGACGGAAGCGGGACGTTCCACCACTTCTCCGGCGGAGATTTTGCCAATAACCTCGTCGCTTAATACGTTGATCTTAACGTTGTCCATTATCGCTAACCTCTCTCTTTAGTTCCGCTATTTTCTTGAGGGCCTCAAGCGGCGTCAAGCGGTCTACATCCATCTTTTTGATCTTTTTTATAATCGGGTGTTCCCTGGTGGCGTTTTTAAAAAAATCAAATTGCTTGTCCTCTGCATTTTTCTTTTCCGAGAAACGGGAACGGATATTCCCAAGAAACGAATCCTTCTGGAGGTTGTCCAGAATCTCTCGCGCGCGTGCGATGACACCGCTGGGCATGCCTGCCATTTTTGCCACATGTATACCGAAACTCTCGTCGCAACTCCCCTCTTTTACCTTGTAGAGAAAAACAATCTCATCCTCCCATTCCTGGACCGCAAGGTGATAATTCTTTACTCCTCGCATTATGCGCGAGAGCTCCGTAAGCTCGTGATAATGCGTTGCAAACATTGCCTTGGCGCCGGCAAGCCTGTGATGTATAAACTCGACCACAGCCCAGGCAATGGAAACGCCGTCAAAAGTGCTCGTGCCCCTTCCTATTTCGTCCAGGATGATAAGGCTCTTCCCGGTAGCGTTATTAAGTATATTAGCTGTTTCCAGCATCTCTACCATGAAAGTGCTCATCCCCCGGTAAAGACGGTCCGAAGCCCCTACCCGCGTAAAGATACGGTCTACAACCCCGATCTCAGCCTCGGATGCGGGGACGAAACTGCCCATCTGCGCCATAATGGTAATAAGCGCTATCTGCCGGATATACGTGGACTTACCCGCCATATTTGAGCCGGTAATTATGAATATTCTACTGTCGGAATCGTCCATGCTGACATCGTTGGGGACAAACTCTTTGTCTTTGAGGATCTTTTCCAGAACAGGATGGCGGCCCTCAACTATGCGCAGATCGTTCCGGTCATTCACCTTTGGACGGGAATACCGGTTTTTCACGGCCCTTTCGGCAAGGTTTGAAAAAACGTCCAGATCCGCGATATGATCGGCGCTTTTCTTCAGGCGTTCTATCTCGTTGCCGACTTTTTCGCGCAACCCGCAGAATATCTCATATTCCATGTTCTTGATACGTTCCTCCGCACCTATAATCTTGGACTCCTGCTGTTTAAGCTCCTCGGTAATAAACCGTTCCGCGTTGACCAGCGTCTGCTTGCGGATATAATCGGCCGGGACCGCATTCAGATTAGCTTTAGTGACTTCGATATAGTAGCCGAACACCTTGTTGAACCCTATTTTGAGCGAGTTGATGCCGGTTCTCTCTATCTCGCTTTTTTTGAGGCTCGCTATCCAATCCTTGCCACCTGCAACAAGACTCCTTAGCTCATCGACCTCTGGGTCATACCCCTTCTTTATCAGGTCCCCCTCTTTGAGCGTGTTAGGAGGTGCTTCGACGAGGCAATTTTCTATCCATTCGATCACGTCCTTGAAATCATCCAGACCGGAAACAATATTTTTCAGCGCAGGAGAAATCTCGACAATAAAACTCTCCTTTAAGCTTTTGATATTTCCGAGGGAAGAAGCCAGAGCGACCATATCCCTGGCGCCGGCCGTACCCAGGCTTATCTTATTGGAAAGCCTTTCAATATCATAAATATCATTCAGAAAACCCCTTACTTTTTCCCGGCAGGACGTATTGTCGTAAAAATATTGAACCGCGTCCAATCTGTCTTTTATCTGATCGGGGTCCAGAAGCGGGTTCAGCATCCACCTCTTCAGCTTCCTTTTTCCCATGGGAGTCTTCGTTCGGTCGAGAACATCAAAAAGAGTCCCCTCAACCGAAAGGTCTTCCTGATTCTGGGTAAGCTCCAGATGGCGATGAGAATTTCTGTCCATAGTCATAAACTGGCTTGCGCGGTAGGTGGATATCGCGTCAATATTGTTGAGGCGGGATTTCTGTGTGTTTTTGAGATATTTTAGAAGCGCCCCCGCTGCCCCTACTGCGAGGTCCAGCCCTTCGCACCCAAAACCTTCCAGACTTTCCACTGAAAAATGACGTTTAATCTCTTTTGCCGAAAGATCGCAATCAAACATCCAGTCATCGTTTACGGTTATGGCCCCGAGATTAACGTCCTTAAACTGCTGAAAAGCCTTATCCTTCGAAAACCTCTCAGATATCAAACACTCTGCCGGCGATATCTTGTATAATTCGCATAGAAGATCTTCCTTGTCATCGACTTCCGTGACACGAAACTCGCCAGTTGATATATCCGCATATGCCAGCCCGTAACGGCCTCCGCTGATATTGAGAGAAAGGATATAATTGTTGATCGATTCGCCCAGGAGCTCATCGGCTATGAAAGTCCCTGGAGTAATTATCCTGGCAACCTCCCTCTTGACGATTTTTTTCCCGGGGGTGGGTTCTTCTACCTGCTCGCATATAGCGACTTTTCTGCCATGTTTTATGAGCCTTACTATGTAGCTATTGGCGGCGTGGTGCGGTATACCGCACATAGGAATTTTGTTTCCCTTGACGGTCCCTCTGGAAGTCAGTGTAATGTGAAGAATACGGGTGGCCTCGATGGCATCGTCAAAAAACATTTCATAGAAATCACCGAGTCTGAAGAAGAGGATCGCATCTTTGTGCTGCTCTTTGATGTCCAGATATTGCCTCATCATCGGCGTGAGAACGGAGCTCATACTCTTAACATCCTCCGGGCAGGATTTGGAAGGAAAAATAACACCAATCCACAGGGGATTACCCCATGGATTTCCTTTGGAACCTTCTGAAGAAACCTTTTTTCGTGATCTTTTTCTGTTCCGTTTTTGCTTTCTCTTTTCGTATATCTTCGACAGAACGTTCTTCTTTTTCTTCGATATTTACTTCCGGAGCCACGTGCACCTTTTTCTCTGCTTCTTTCGCTTTAGGCGCTTCTCGGTCCGCTTTTCTGGCCTTGCGGACCTCTTCGGGCGCTTTCGTCTTTACCTTTGCTTTTTTCTCTACGGCGCGCAGCAGTTTCTCGTCGGAAATAGTCCTTTTGGTCAGCTCCATTATAACCATCTGGGCCCCGTCGCCTTTTCTGTTGCCCAGCGACATTATGCGAGTATACCCTCCCTGTACATCCTTATAAAGCGGAGCAAGTTCCGCGAATAAGCTTTTAACGACGTCCTTGTCGCAAAGTTTCCGGAACGCCTGTCTTCTGGCGCTTACGGAATCGGGGGCATTTTTTGCCAGTGTTATGAGCGGCTCAGCATAGCTTCTAAGCGCCTTGGCTTTCGCCATCGTGGTCTCGATCCTCTGATACTTCAGGAGATCGCCCGCCAGGCTTTTTAATGTGGCTTTGCGGTAGCTTGTCCTTCTGCTGAATCTTCCCTTTTTTTTGCGATGTCTCATCTATTATCCCTTCTTCTATTCCTCCGCCTCTTCCAGATCCATCCCCAGGTGCAGCCCCATCCCGGACAGGACGGCATTGATCTCGTTCAACGATTTCTTACCGAAATTCTTGTACTTAAGCATCTCTGTTTCTTTCTTTCTCACCAGATCGCCGATTGTCCTGATATTCGCTTCGGCCAGGCAATTAGAACTTCTGACGGACAATTCAAGTTCGGAAATGGATTTGCCCAGTTTCTTATGAAGTTCTTTTCTCTCCTTTGATTCCTCTTCTTCCTCTTCTATCTCTTCAGGTAATTTGCCGATACTGATAAAAACATCAAGGTGCCTCTGTAGTATGTTGGCGGCGTACAGAAGCGTGTCTTTCGGCTCCATGCTACCGTTGGTAAATATTTCAAGAATAAGCTTATCATAATCGGTAATATGCCCCACCCTTGTGTTCTCCACGTCGATATTAACCCTTTTTACGGGCGAAAATAGAGAGTCAAGAGCGATAACGCCTATGGAATCATCGGCCGTTTTGTTCCTCTCTGAAAAAACATAACCGCGTCCGCGTCCGACTTTTATCTCCATCTCGAGTTTCTTGTCTTCCGTCAATGTCGCTATATGATGATCCGGATTTACGATTTCAATCGTCTCATCCGCCTTGATGTCCTTGGCTGTGATTTCCCCCTTCTTTTCCACACTGAGAAACATCGCTTTGGGATTCTTGAAATTGCATCGTAAGACCAACCCCTTCATGTTCATTATGATCTGGGGTATGTCTTCGTAAACACCCGGGATGGTCGAGAACTCGTGCGATACGCCGTCTATTTTGATCTGCGTCACTGCCGTCCCTTCGATAGATGAAAGCAGGACCCTGCGCAGCGAATTTCCTACCGTTATGCCATAGCCTTTTTCAAAAGGTTCTGCGATGACTCGCCCGTAGGTTGGAGTATATGTTTTTTCGTCAAAAACTATTCTTTTGGGCAATTCAAAATTTTTCAATTTCATCCCCATCGTACATATCCTCCTATTTTGAATACAATTCGATAATGAGGTTTTCCGCTATAACCAATCCCGTGTCTTTCTTTGTCGGCAACCTCTTTACTTTAACCGCAAGATCCTCGGACGAAACTTCGATCCAGTCGGGCACGCCCCTGTCTTCGAGTACTTTCGTGGTCTCTTTGATCGCTTTTACTTGTTCGGTTGTACCCCGCCATCTTTACCTCGTCACCGACTTTGACAAGATAGGACGAGATGTTGACCTTCCGGCCGTTGACTTTCACAAACCTGTGCCCCACGAGCTGGCGGGATGCCGCACGAGACGCCGCAAAACAGGCTCTGTAAACCACGTTGTCAAGGCGCCTTTCCAAAAGCTGCAGGAGAACCTCACCGGTCGATCCTTTAGATTTCTCGGCTTTCTTAAAATAGTTTTTGAACTGCCGCTCCAGTATGCCGTAAATCCTCTTTGCCTTTTGCTTTTCCCTGAGCTGTATATTATAGTCCGAACTCTTTCTTCTCCTCCTCTGCCCGTGCTGACCTGGCGCATATTCGCGTCTCGCGATAGAGCACTTATCGGCACCGCACTTGGTACCTTTCAGGAACAACTTCTCACCTTCCCTGCGGCAAAGCCGGCATGATGCTGTTATTCGTCTAGCCATATATATTCACTCCTTATACCCTTCTTCGCTTTTTTTGTCTGCATCCGTTATGCGGCGTCGGGGTCAGATCCTTTATGCCCCGAACATTAAGACCTTCGGACCTGATGCTTCTCACCGCACTCTCCTTGCCGGCCCCAGGTCCCCTCAAAAAAACCTCGACTTCCATTATCCCGTAGGCCTTTGCCTTCTTGACCACGTCTTTCGCCGCGATGTTGGCCGCAAAAGGCGTCGACTTCCTGGACCCCTTGAACCCGACCGTCCCGGGAGAACTCCAGCATAAAACCTTGCCATCGGTATCTGTAACGGTCACTATCGTATTATTGAAAGTAGCGTGGACAAACAACTTCCCGCTGGATATCTTTCTTGTTATCTTCTTGCGTCTTCTCGTCTTGGCCTTTTTCTGCACGTTCTACCTCTTTCTTTCTATTCTGCCGGCGCTTTTGGCGCTTTTTTGGCAGTTTTGTCCTTGAATGCCCCTATGGTTTTTTTAGGGCCCTTCCGGGTCCTGGAATTTGTCCGCGTCCTCTGGCCCCTCACGGGCAGGTTTTTCTTATGCCTGATGCCCCTGTAAGTGCCTATACTCATCAACCTCTTTATGTTCCCCGTCTGCAATCTGCGCAGATCCCCCTCGACCTGGAAACCCTCCTGGATGATATGCGTAATCGCCGTCACTTCCTGATCGTCAAGATCCTTCGCCCTCTTGTCGGGAGAAATACCCGCTTCTTTCAGTATTTCATTAGACCGTGTCCTCCCTATACCGTAAAGATAGGTCAGCGCAATTTCTATCCGTTTTTCTTTCGGTATATCTATACCTAGTATCCTCGGCATATTTTCTCCTTGTCTATACTATCCCTGCTTCTGCTTGTGTTTCGGGTCCCTACATATCACCCTTACCACACCTTTTCTTCTCACGATCTTACAGTTAGAACATATCTTTCTTACACTGGGTCTAACCTTCATAGCTACTTCTCTCTTTTTGTAATTCTTCCCCTGTCCAGGTCATACGGTGACAGTTCCACCGTCACCTTGTCCCCCGAAACTATCCGGATAAAATACATTCTCATTTTCCCGGAGACATGGGCAAGCACGATATGCCCGTTTTCCAGCCTAACCTTAAACATAGCGTTCGGCAGGGTCTCCACTATCTCACCATCAACAACAATAGGCTCTTCTTTCGGGCTCATGTTATTATCTCCGCTTCCTTCCGTCCAACTATTACAGTATCCTCAAAATGAGCTGATAATTTACCGTCCTCGGTCACGGCGGTCCAGCCGTCCGGCATTATCTTGACCCTTCGCGTACCAATATTAATCATCGGCTCGATAGCTAAAACCAGCCCTTCCTTGAGCTCAGGACCTTCTCCTTTTCGGCCCCAATTCGGCACTTCCGGCGATTCATGCAGATGCACGCCGATCCCATGCCCCACAAAAGCCCTGACTTCTTCAAACCCTTCTCTTCGGGCGACAGATTGAATATCATTCGATATATCAGAAACTCTGTTTCCCGCAACTGCCTGAGCTATACCCCGCCAGAGGCTCTCCCTTGTCGACTCTATCAGACGGTTTGCCTCTAGATTGGTCTTTCCAACAGCAAAAGTTCTCGCGGCATCCGCAAAAAATCCGTTCTTCTTGACACCTACGTCTATTCCTACTATATCGCCTTCGGCCAGAACTATTTTCTCCGAAGGTATCCCGTGAACCACGACCTCGTTTACCGAGGCACAGATCGCCGCCGGATAACCTTTGTACCCTTTGAACGCGGGTTCCGCTCCGCGCCTGCGGATAATATCTTCCACCTCTCTATCCAGAGCCGCGGTAGAAATACCCGCGCGTACACGCTTCTTCAGGCGCAAAAATATTTCCCGCACGATACTTCCGGCCTCCCGGATCTTGCGGATATCCCCTTTATTTGTTAGGATCGTCATCTGCTACGAGACCTTTCCCTCGGAAAAGGGCACTAATATCATCAAAGAGCTGTTCGGCTGTAAGATCGCCGTTGACCTCACTGAGTACGCCTTTTTCGTCGTAATATTCAATAAGGTCTTTTGTTAGTTTCTGATATACGTCAAAACGGTTTTTCACCGTTTCCGGTTTGTCGTCGTCGCGTTGTATAAGTTCAATTCCGCAGATGTCACAAATGCCTTCTTTTTTCGGCGGTATATTTGTTACGTGATAATTCTTCCCGCACTGCGGGCATACGCGCCGTCCGGAAAGCCTCCGGACAGCTATCTCCTCAGAAGTTTTAAAATACAGCACCATGTCCAAAGACTGGTTTTCTTTTTTCAACGAACCGTCAAGTGACTCCGCCTGGACCCTTGTTCGGGGATACCCGTCAAGAATAACTCCATCAGCGGCATCCGGTTTATTCATGCGCTCGATTACCACATGCGTCACTGTCTCGTCGGGCACCAGTTCACCTTTATTCATAAAGCTCTCGGCCTCTTCCCCTATCTCGGTCCCTTCCTTTATCGCCTCGCGCAGCATGTCGCCCGTGGACACATGAAGAAGGTGGTACTCTCTGGCTAAAATCACGGCCTGAGTTCCCTTGCCTGCCCCGGGAGGCCCCAGAAGAACCAGATTTATCTGAGTCGCTTCCGTCATCCCAGCCGTCCTCTTACTCTCCCCTTTTTCATAAACCCTTCATAGTGCCGCATAAGCATATGAGACTCTATCTGCCTCATGGTGTCCAGCATAACACCCACAACGATCAATAGACCCGTCCCTCCAAAAAAACTGGCGACGAGAAAAGGAATACCGATCTGGCTGTTTATGACACTCGGCAGGACCGCTATAATAGTAAGAAATATTGCGCCGGGTAGCGTTATCCGGGTCATTATGAAATCCAGGTACTCAGCGGTTTGCCTGCCCGGTCTTATACCCGGGACAAACCCGCCAAACCTTTTCATGTTGTTGGCCATATCAACCGGATTAAACGTTATCGCCGCGTAAAAATAGCAGAAAAAGAGTATCAGTAACGAATACACGACATAGTAAAGAGGCCTGCCCATCATAAGAGAACTTGCCACACTCTGCAGGGCCCTGTTCGGAACAAAACCGGCGATTGTAGCCGGGAACAATATTATCGATTGAGCGAATATGATAGGTATAACACCACTCTGGTTAACCCTGAGAGGTATATACGTGCTCTGGCCGCCGTATATCTTCCTGCCAACGACTCTTTTAGCGTACTGGATCGGTATCTTCCTCTGCCCCTGGGTAATGACGATGACCGCCACTATAACCGCTACGAACATAAAAGCAAGAAAAACGAGTTTAAACGGGTCTATCTGGGCTTGTCCCTGGGCCCCGGGGGTAACCAGCGAGATGAGCTGAAATATCGCCGCCGGAAGCCGTGAGATAATTCCGGCCGTGATAATAAGGGAGATCCCGTTACCGATACCTTTCTCCTGTATCTGCTCCCCTAACCACATTATGAACGCCGTCCCGGTAGTAAGCGTGATTACCGTAAGTATGCGGAATCCCCAGCCGGGAGACTGGACGATCTGCATGCCCTGAAACCGGGCGGGATTCTCCAGCCATAAGGCGATAAAAAATGCCTGTATGACCGCAAGCACAATCGTACCATACCGAGTATACTGGGTTATAGTCTTGCGGCCTTCTTCCCCTTGCCTGGCAAGGCGTTCCAGGGCGGGAACAACGGTCGTTAAAAGCTGCAATATAATCGAAGAGGATATGTACGGCATAATACCGAGGGCAAATATAGTTAACCTCTGCATCGCGCCTCCGGAAAACATGTTCATGATACCGAAAAGCGTACCTCCCTGCGTCCTTGCGATGTTGTCAAAGAACTGCGCCAGTTTAACCCCATCTATACCGGGTGTCGGCACAAACGCCCCTATCCGGTATACCGCTACCAATCCGAGGGTAACCAAGACCTTCTTTTTCAGATCCGGTATTTTAAATATATTCGCAATCGCGTCAAACACTCCCGACTCCTATATCACCTCTGTCTTGCCGCCCACCGCTTCGATGGCTTTCTTGGCGCTGGCGGAAAACGAATTAGCTTTTACCGTTATCACTTTGCTTAACTTTCCTTTGCCCAGTACTTTAAAAGGCAGATACTTCTTTCTGAGAACCCTATTGGCGAGCAACAGCTCTTTATCGACAACCGCCCCGTCTAGTATTAAATCGACCTTCTCGAGGGTGTCGATGTTTACAACGCTCCACTGTCTTTTGAATTTGTTCGTAAACCCCCTTTTGGGAATACGCCTTACCAGCGGCATCTGCCCACCTTCAAAACCAGGCGTGTACGTTCCACCGCCGGATCTCGATTTTGCTCCTTTGTGTCCGCGGCCGCTGGTCTTCCCGCGACCGGAACCTATGCCGCGTCCCTTGCGCTTGCCTTTACCTTTGATGCCTCTGGGTTTCTTTATGTCCTCTATCTTTAAAACCATTTTATCCTCTTCTCTTTAACCGCAGCTTCTCGAACCCATCGATCGTGGCCCTGACAACATTAATGGCGTTTCTCGACCCAAGGCTCTTAGTCAGAATGTTCTTAATGCCGGCCGCATCGCAGAGGGCCCGTACCGCCCCCCCGGCGATCACACCGGTACCCGGACTGGCGGGTTTCATGAGCACCCTTGAGGCTTTAAACTTGCCTATAACCTCGTGGGGAATGGTTCCCCCACGCAAATTTACTTTTAAAAAACTCTTCCTTGCTTGCGCCGCGCCCTTTTTTATCGCTTCGACTACTTCGTTGGATTTCCCAAACCCTATGCCGACCTGGCCTTTTCCGTCACCGGCAGCAATCAGGGCATTGAATGAAAAGTTTTTGCCACCTTTAACGACCTTTGATACCCTGTTTATCCTTATAACACGTTCAACCGCTTCGCCTTCGGTGTTCGGCGCCGCTGTTTGAACGGCCGAAGCAGCGGCCGCCCCTTTCTCCGTGCGACTTTTCTCAGCGTTTTTAGGAAAATTTTCGCCATCCGGGACGGCTGTCTTTTCCTGTTCAGGTGTATCTATATCTTTTTTTTCCTCGTCCGGCATCTGTCCTCCCGTTAGAATTGCAATCCATTCTTTCTTGCCGCATCGGCAAGAGCCTTCACCGCACCATGGTACTGGTAACCCGCACGGTCAAATACTATCTTTTTTATTCCTTTTCCGGAAGCCGTCTTGGCAATTTCCTCGCCCAGCACCGAGGCAAAGTTAACGTTCTTGCGGGTAATCGCGCTTGTTTTGCCTTTACCCTTTGCCTCCACGAGCCGCGTGGACGCGCCGCACAATGTCTTGCCTTCGATATCATTTATGATCTGGACATAAATATTCCGGTTGCTCTTGTGCACGCTCATCCTGGGCCTCTCAGCGTTGCCGACAACTTTTTTCCTGATCGATCTCTTGCGTCTGTTTCTTTGTTTTATCTTATCCATGTTTAACCCTGAATTATGCTATACTCTTTCCTTGTTTTTGCCTCACGCTCTCGCCTTCGTATCTGATACCCTTGCCTTTATACGGTTCGGGCAGGTAATAGTCTCTTATCTCCGCCGCTATCTCGCCGACTTTCTGCTTGTCGATCCCCTTTACCAAAATTTCCGTTGCGCTCGGGGTCTCCACCGTAATGTCTTCCGGAGGAGTATACTTGATACTGTGGGAGAACCCGATGTCCAGAACCAGCATCTTACCCTTCATCTGAGCCTTATATCCGACGCCCTGGATCTGAAGTTTCTTCTGGAAACCTTCCTTAAGCCCTGTGATCATATTCTGCAGGAGGCTTCTGGTGGTACCATGGAGAGCTTTGTGCACCCGCGAATCGGACGGTCTGGCAATTGTGATCTTGTTGTCTTTTACCTCGATCGTAAAGTTATCAGGAATAACGTGCTCTAGCGTCTTGCCCTTACCTACGACCGACACTTTTTCGCCTTCAACACTAACTTTTATTCCATCCGGTATATCTATTGGCCGTCTTCCAACTCTGGACATCTATTTACTCCTCACTAATGCGCTCATTAACTACCATATCTGGCAGATTAATTCTCCGCCTATTCCCTGTTCCTTCGCTTCTTTATCCGTCAACAGACCCTTGCTTGTGGAGAGGATCGAAAGGCCTACCCCGCCCATCACGCTTTTTACTTTTTTTGCCGGCACATACTCCCGGCGTCCCGACTTTGAAACGCGCTTAAGGGCCCCCATTACCGGTGTCCCGTCTTCAAGGTATTTTAAGTAGATCTTGATCTGCCCCTGTTTATTGTCTTCGATAACCCTGTAATTCTCTATAAACCCTTCATCTTTTACTATTTTGATAATACTCTCAAGAATACTGGACCTTTTTATGATAACCGTTTTTTTGCCGACTCTAATGGCGTTTCTTATTACCGTCAGCTGATCCGCGATCAAATCCGTAACACTCATGTATAATCTCCTCTCACCAACTTGCTTTCTTGACTCCTGGAATGTCACCACGTGACGCCAGTTCCCTAAAACAGATACGACATAATTTAAACCTTTTCAAATAGCCCCTTTTCCTGCCGCAGATCTGGCATCTGGTGATAACCCTTGTGCTGAATTTCGGTTCTCTTTTTGATTTTTCAATAAGTGATTTCTTCGCCATAAAAGGTTCCCTTTTCCTTATTTTTTAGCAAACGGCATACCAAAACCCTCCAGAAGGCTCATCGCCTCCTCTTTCGTCTTGGCAGTGGTTACAAAACAAATATCCATACCATGGACTATAGGGATCTTGTCCAACTCCAACCCGGGAAATATCGTCTGCTCTTTTACTCCAAGCGTATAGTTCCCGTTCTGGTCAAAAGCCGTTCTTGGCACGCCGCGAAAGTCCCTGATCCTGGGGATAACGAAATTTATAAGACGATCCAGAAACTCATACATGCGGATCTTGCGTAATGTCACTTTATATCCAACAGGTGCGCCGTCGCGTATTTTAAAGTTGGAAATCGACTTCTTAGATCTCCTCAGAGACGGTCTCTGCCCCGCTATTCCGGCAAGCTCGTTCCTGATCGAGTCGATCAGGTCTTTCTGATGGGCCATCTCACCCATACCAATATTGATCACGATCTTCTCGAGACGCGGAACGTCCATTTTATTCTTGTACCCGAATTTTTCCGTCAACCCAGGCACTATATCTTTTTCGTATGATTCCTTAAGCCTTGCCATATCCCGTTCTCTCCTCTTACAATACCTCTTTGCACTTTTTACAATAACGGACCTTGCTACCGTCATTTAAGATATCAATGCCAACTCGCGTGGAACGATTGCATCCTTTACAAACAACCGTAAGGTTCGAAATATTAATGGCTGCTTCCCTCTGCATAATACCGCCCTGTTCGTTCTGGCGCGAACGCCTGGTGTGCTTTTTCGTAAAGTTCACTCCCTGGACTACCGCCCTTTCCTTTGCGGGATATACTTTCAACACCTTTCCTGTCTTGCCTCTATCTTTGCCCGCAAGAACTTTAACTGTATCGTCCTTCTTTATGTGGAGCATCCTCTTTTTCCTCCTTAAATGACCTCTGGGGCGAGCGAGACGATCTTCATAAAATTCTTCTTGCGCAGCTCCCTCGCGACCGGACCAAATACACGTGTCCCTCGGGGGTTGCCATCCTTGTCTATGATAACGACTGCGTTATGGTCGAATTTTAATATAGTCCCGTCCTCCCGAAAAATCGGGTAAGCCGTCCGCACTATCACCCCGCGAACAACCTCACCTTTTTTTACTTCTGCGGTCGGCGTAGATTCTTTTACGTTGCAGGTGATGATGTCACCTATTTTCGCCGTGCGTTTTCCGGACCTTCCTATAACACCGATCATCGAGGCTATTTTAGCTCCGCTATTGTCGGCAACGTCCAGAATACTTCCCATTATAAGCATAGCTGTTAACCTTTCTGCGCTTTCTCCAAAACCTCAACCACCACCCAGGACTTGGTCTTGGAAATCGGTCGTGTTTCGGCTATTTTGACCAGGTCCCCGACAGACGATTCGTTCTTCTCGTCATGCGCCTTTATCTTTGCATGACGCGTAACGAATTTTTTGTAAAGAGGGTGTCTTTTCCGGGTTTCCCATTCGATCGTAACTGTTTTGTCCATCTTTCCGCTTACGACCGTACCTACAATCGTCTTCCTGTTAGGTTTAGCGCCCTTCACCTTTTTTCTCCTTTAAAATAGTGTAACATCTGGCTATATCCTGTCTCAAAAGCCGGAACCGACTTGGTCTCTCTACGCGACCGGTCGTGATCTCGGCCCTCATTTTGAACAGTTGTTCCTTGAGTGCAAGGAGCTTCTGCTCGATCTCAGCTCCCGTCATATTCCTTATTTCACTTGCCTTCAAGACCGTCCTCCCCTTGATACAAATTTCGTCTTTATTGGCAGCTTGTGCGCCGACAACCGAAAAGCTTCCCTGGCCATGTCATAAGGAACACCTTCCATTTCAAACATAATCCGTCCTTTTTTTACTACAGCGACCCATCCCGCCGGAGAGCCCTTCCCCTTACCCATACGCGTTTCCGCGGCTTTTTGGGTTATCGGTTTGTCAGGGAAAATCCTGATCCACAGTTTTCCGGCCCTGCCGGTCTCTCTCATAAGCGCCACCCTGGCCGCCTCTATTTGCTTATCGGCTATCCATGCGCTCTCCAAAGCCTTTAGACCAAATTCTCCAAAATTCAGCGTGCTGGCCGAATAGCTCTTCCCCTTGCGCCGCCCTTTCTGCTGTTTTCTGAACTTTACTCTTTTAGGCATCAAAGCCATATCTGTTCTACCTCTCTATTTTTTCTTTCTTCGCTTCTTTTTTATCGGCTTGCGCTCCGGTATCAAACTTTTCGCCTTTATAGATCCATACCTTTACCCCGATTATTCCGTAAGCGGTCCTGGCCTCGGTAAAACCATAATCTATATCCGCCCGAATCGTTTGTAGGGGAATCTTGCCCCATTTATATTCCTCGGATCTGGCTATTTCCGCCCCCCCCAAACGTCCGGAACACTTAATTTTTATCCCCTCGCCTCCTGCTTCCCTAAGCGTCTGGATGGACTTCTTCATGGCACGCCTGAAGGCAACCCTTTTCAGCAGCTGAAATGCTATGCTGTCGGCAACGAGCTTTGCGTCCAACGCCGGCTTAGGCACTTCTTTTATATCTATGAATAACTTGTTCTGGTCACCTATGATACGTTGCAGATTTTCTTTGAGTATCTCGATCTGGGCCCCTTTGCGACCTATGATCATACCCGGCCGGCCCGAATAAATCATGACGCGCACGCGGTTCGATGTCCTTTCTATCTCCACGCGGGACACGTACCCCATAGACATCTCTTTTTCGATCAATTTCCGTATCTTGATATCCTGAAGCAGCTTTTCCGCAAACTCTTCCTTCCTGGCGTACCAGCGGCTGTTCCAGTCGCGTATCACACCTAAACGAAAGCTTATTGGATGAACCTTCTGACCCATATTATTTACTCCCCGATCCTTCCTTTTTGGTTTTTCCAGCGGCAACCGCATCTAACTCGACGTATATATGAGCCGTTCTGTGCCGTATAGGCGTCGCCCTGCCCATCGTAGCGGCCCTGTAACGTTGCAGCATCGGCCCTCCGTCGGCCCTTATCGCTGAAATAAATACGTCTTTCGACAGAAACTTTTCCTGCCTATCATGGTTGGCGTTCGCAAAAGCAGAGCCTATAGTTTTCTTTATCGGAACACACGCCTTTTTGTTGACGTTGTCCAATATGGAATTTGCTTCCTCGACCGTCTTCCCTTTGACCAAATCGATTACCAGTCTCGTTTTACGTGCTGAAATCCTTACATATTTCGTTTCTGCCTTTGCAAGCATTCTTTTCTTCCCTTCGACTTAAGTTTTTTCCAGGGAGACCTTTGTCGCCGAGCCGTGGCTTCGGAATATCCGCGTAGGCGAAAATTCCCCCAGTTTATGCCCGACCATGTTCTCTGTTATGAACACCGGGTAAAAGGTCTTGCCGTTGTGCACGGAAATGGTCAATCCCACGAAGTCCGGCATTACGACAGATCTCCTAGACCATGTTTTTATTGGCTTTTTGCTGCCGGTTTCTATCGTCTTATGTACCTTTTTAGCCAGACTTTCGTCTACGAAAGGCCCTTTTCTGACCGACCTTGACATATCTTACTTCCTCCGTTTCACTATTTTACTGCTTGATGCCTTTTTTCTCTTCCTCGTTTTCAGCCCTTTGGTGATTTTACCCCACGGCGTACACGGATGCCTTCCTCCGGAAGACTTTCCTTCCCCGCCGCCCATGGGATGGTCAACCGGGTTCTTTGCTACAGCCCTGGACGAAGGTCTTCTCCCAAGGTGCCTTGTTCTGCCAGCTTTGCCGAGCGATATCTTTTCATGATCGGGATTCCCAACTTTACCGATCGAAACATAACAGTCGTCTCTGACAAGCCGGACTTCTCCGCTGGGCATGCGCAGGTGTATATTCTTTCCATCTTTTGCGTCGACCATCGCGCTGTTACCCGCCGATCTTGCTATTTTTGCGCCACGCCCCGGATCAAGTTCGATGCAGTAGACTTCAGACCCCAGGGGGACATTTTTAAGCGGCATGGAATTGCCGACCTCGATTTTTGCCCCCGGACCGCACTGGACGGTACTGCCGACCACGAGCCCTATCGGCGCAATGACGTACGTTCTCTCTCCGTTTTCGTAGAGTATAAGAGCGATACGCGCGGAACGGTTCGGATCATACTCTATAGCCTCAATAACACCCGAAAACCCTTTCTTCGTGTACCGAAAATCGACAATACGATACCGCCTTTTGTGTCCGCCTCCGCGGCAAGTCACGGTCTTTCTTCCTAGGTTATTCCTTCCACCCTTTTTGCGCAGGGCCCTGGTCAGGGCCTTTTCCGGTTGTGCTTTGGTTATCTCCTCAAAAGTCGGAACGCTTCCATGGCGCTGTCCCGGTGTCCCCGGTTTGTATTTTCTGACACCCATACTACGTTACCTCTATTCTGTTGTCCGTTTTCAAGGTCACGATGGCCTTTTTCCAAGAAGATGTCATTCCTTCGCGGAACCTTACCCTTCTCTTTTTACCTTTAATATTTATGACATGGACCGCATCCACCTGGACTTTATAAATATCTTCTACTGCTTTTTTTATTTCGATCTTATTTGCCCTGGTATCGACCTTGAACAGGTATTTGTTATGCGTCAAAAGATCCGAGCCCTTTTCGGTTCGCACCATATTCTTTATAATGTCGTGTGCCGTTCTCATCTCAACCTCTCAGACAGCTTCTCGAGCGCTTCTTTTTCGATCACAAGATATTCGCTCAAGAGAACGTCTCTGACGTTTATGTTTCTTCCTTCCTTTAATACAACCTTCTTTAGGTTCTGCGACGAACGCTTGACGCTTTTCGTGATCGCGTCGACAACAACAAGCGCCTTTCCGTCTACTTTCAAATTGTCGAGAATAGTCTTGAAGCTTCTGGTTTTCGGCTCTTTCATCTCAATCCGAACCACGGGCCTAATCATCTCTTCCGTCAATCTGGCATTCAGCCCGGATAGTAAAGCGCCCTTCAATGCCTTCTTCGGTATGGAATATGTAAAATCACGGGACTTGGGCCCGAAAGCCGTTCCTCCGTGCCTCCATACAGGGTTTCTTGAAGATCCTACCCTGGCTCGTCCGGTACCTTTCTGCTTCCAGGGCTTCGCGCCACCGCCTGAAACCTCGCCCCTTGTCTTCGTCGAAGCCGTACCCCTGCGCCTGTTTGCCTCGTACATCTTTTTTGCTTCATAGAGAAGCGTTTTATTGACATGTCCGTCAAACAACTTTTCGTCCAGCTGTATGCTATCAACGACTTTGCCGTCCAGGTCATAAACCGGTATCTTTGTGCTGACCTTATTCATATTTATTCTTTGGTTACCTCTTCGTTTTTATCTTCATCTGTATCCTGCGGTGTTTCCTGACGCGGTGCTATCGGTCTTTTCTTAGCGTGCCTGAGAACAAGGTACGTCCCATTCGCGCCGGGAACCGACCCCTTAACCGCAACGGTGTTATTGTCGCAGTTGACATCGATGACCTCTATGTTCTGCACGGTAATCCGGGTATTCCCCATCTGTCCGGCCATGCCGAGCCCCTTGAAAACACGTGACGGATAGGAGCTTTGCCCTATCGATCCGGGCGCGCGGTGTGACATCGATCCATGGGTTTCAGGCCCGCCGGACCAGCCGTGTCTTTTCACCCCACCCTGAAACCCTTTGCCTTTAGATAGTCCGGCAATGTCCAGAAAATCTCCTTTCTGGAAAATGCTGTTTGTTATCTCGTCGCCTATCTTCACCTCGGGAATTTCGGCGCATATTATCTCCCGGACAAATTTCTTTGGCTTCAGGTTGTTGGCCTTGATATGCTCCCTCTGGGGTTTTTTAAGACGCTTTTCCTTCGTGTCGTCATATCCCACCTGTATCGCGTTATATCCGTCCTTCTCGAGGACCTTTATAGCCTGTACCATGCAGGGGCCGGCCTCCAGGACCGTAACGGGAACCTTGGTCCCGTCTTCTTCGAAGATCTGAGTCATTCCGATTTTCTTTCCCAACATTCCTGGAATCATTTTTGTTTCTCTCCAATTATAAGCCGTAAGCTAAACATTTAGGCCTCAAGCCCCTAGAATCGAGAATTCGCAGCTTACAGCCTGCAGCTACTTTATCTCCACCTCTACGCCCGCCGGAAGATCCAGTTTACGCAAGGCATCTATCGTCTTGGACGTAGGATCCACAATGTCCAGAAGTCTTTTATGCGTCTTCAGATCGAACTGTTCCCTCGATTTTTTGTCAACGAATGGCGATCTCAAAACGGTGTAAAGCTCCCGCCTTGTCGGCAGGGGCACGGGACCCAGGACCACCGCGCCAGTATTCTTTACCGTCTCGACGATCTCACTCATTGACATGTCAAGGAGTTTATGATCGAACGACTTCAGACTTAGTCTTATTTTTGACAGTTTCGTTTTCTTTGCCATTTTCCCAACCTGGTTACTCTATTATTTCCGAAATTACTCCGGCACCTACAGTATGTCCGCCTTCTCTTATCGCAAAGCGCAGCTCTTTCTCCAGCGCTACCGGGGTTATCAGCTCAATCTCAAGCGTC
>JBDRIH010000057.1:0-2536 GCA_043816025.1 Candidatus Omnitrophota bacterium | reverse complement strand
TTTTACGCAAGTCCAAAGAGTTAGTATTGTGTCCCCCGATTAACCAAAGAATTAGTATTGTGTCCCCCGATTAACGAATGTGCGATTAGTGTGTCCCCCGATTAGCGATGGAGTGAAGAGATGGTCAAAAACGTTATCCTTGTCCTGGTATTGACAATCTCAGCGGGGGCATTGGCCCTTAATCATTGCGAAGTTTGCTTCGGCGCTCAGACCATTCTGGCCGCGAAAGGCAAAATAGCCGCGATAGATACTTTCAAATCGACAATAACGGTAAAGTCGCTCGCTCTGTACCCAACCATTACTTACAGTGAAATCCCTCTTTTCGTTGCGTCAAACTCAAAGATAATGAAACTCGGCAACGTTTTAAGTATATTCGATCTTACTATGGGAGCTCCGGTGGCAGTTAACTACATCGAAGGGCCCGTTGCTCCACATACACTGGTGAGCATGACTATCACCAAGTAGAGGTTTCGCGTAATCGTCATGAAGTTGCTTTAGAGAGGAGCAGTATGAAGAAAGTTATGTTTGCTGTCGGAACGGTTTTCCTGGCCGGCCTTTTGTCTAACGTTCTGCCATGCGCCGCCCAACCGTCCGATTATCAGTATAAAGAGACGGAAAATGTCGCCAATCTTGTTAATGACGCGGCCCGTCTCATTGAAAAGAAAGGGGAGGCGTCGTTTCCGGAATTCAGAATAAAAGATGGCGCCTGGAGGCATGGAAATCAGTACATCTTCGTCCTCGATGCGGACGGCAACATGATCATACACCCTGACCCGGCGCTTGAAGGGAAGAACCAGCTGGGAATGGAAGACGTGAATGGAAAATCCATAATGGCGGGACTTATTAAGATAGCCACTGGTTATAAGAATAAGAACGAAGGCTGGTTCCATTACCAATGGCCGAGGCCGGGGAATATTTTTCCCGAATGGAAGAGCGTTTTTGCCAGGTCAGCCATCTCTCCCTCCGGGAAGAAGTATATAGTCTGTTCCGGCTTGTACGACGCGCGGATGGAGAAACGTTTCGCGGTTGAGCTGGTCGATATGGCGGTGGAACAGATCGAAAGTTCCGGCGAAGCGGCATTTAAGGACCTGCGTGACCCGGCCGGAGAATTTCTATCCAAGGATACTTACGTATTCGTAATCGATCCGGACGGAAAGAATCTGGTGGACCCCGCGTTTCCAAGCCTCGAAGGTACAAACCTGCTAGACATCAAAGATGCTGGCGGTAAAGAAGCGTTCAAGGAGATGATGGAGACTGTAAAGGCCGATGGTTTCGGCTGGGTGGATCATATGTGGCCGAGACCCGGTGACTATATTCCCTCAATGAAATCCTCCTATGTTAAAAAGGCCGTATTCGGCGACAAATGGTTTGTGGTCGGCTGTGGTGTTTATACAGGAAGCGATCCCAAAGAAGGATCTTCCATTATCAAGTTGAATACGGGCCAGGTTATCCGGGTGGTCGCGGACGCGGCCAAACTACTTCAAGAGAAGGGCGAGAACGCTTTCCCGGAGTTTAAAAAAGAGGTAGAGCGGTGGGAGGCCGGAGACACCTATATCTTTGTCCTGGATACGGATGGCAATATGATCATACACCCGGATCCCGCGATTGAAGGGAAGAACCAGATTGACCTGAAGGACGCGCGCGGCAGGCCGATCGTCAGGACGTTCATCAGGAAGACTTCGGGAAGCGGCGGGATCAGCTGGACGCATTATCTGTGGCCGAAACCCGGCAGCATCTTTCCCACATGGAAGAGCACTTTCGTAAAAAAGGTCATCGTGCCTTCCGGCAGGGCGTATATCGTGGGCTGCGGTATATACAATATGAAGATGGAGGAAAAGTTCATCATCGATGTGGTCGATGAGGCGGCCGCGCTTATCGAAAAAGAGGGGCCTGCCGCGTTTGACCTGCTTCGCGATAAGACGGGCCCATTCGTGTTTCTCGACACCTATATATTTGTGGATACGCCGGAAGGCGTTGAAGTTGTAAACGGCGGTTTTCCGAGCGTTGAGGGTAAGAACATCCTGGACTTCAGGGATGCCAATGGAAAATACCTGACGCGTGAATGTATCGACATGGCGCTTAAAAACGGTACGGGTTGGGTGGATTATTTCTGGCCAAAACCGGGAGAGGCCAGGCCATCGGAGAAGCACACTTACGTGAAAAAAGTAAACTACGGCGGCGAAACTTTCATTGTAGCGTGCGGAGCGTATTTTTAATATTTCTCGATCACGCCAGAGGTTCATGGCCGTAAAGTATGAAGATATGATAGGACGGGCCGATAGCGAAAAATGGAAAATATAAGCTTAAAAGACTACCAGCTATTCATAAATAATATGTCCCAGCTCCTGTCGCTCAGCAAGCTGTATAACACGGAACATCCCATATTTAAAGATAAGCTCGCCGAAACAGTGAAACAGCTAAAACTTCTGACATCAAATAATACATCGCTTATCATGTCGGGTATGGGAGGAGCTTTTTTTGCTCCATCCATAGGTGGTTGTTTCGTTGTCTCTTCAGTTAATGGCGCAGTGGTAGT
>JBDRIH010000056.1:0-4343 GCA_043816025.1 Candidatus Omnitrophota bacterium | reverse complement strand
CTCCTAATTCCTCAATTTAACCTGGCCGGACAAATCCACGCTTATAGTTTTGTCGCCCACCTGGTCTTCCATACTTAGATCGATCGTAACCACATCGTCACTCGCGGAAAACGACAACCCGGATGGCGTCGTCCTCACGTTTTCGGCAATAGAGAATTCGTCACCCCCGGTTGAGGTGTCCGGGTCATACATTACTTTGTCGCCGCTTAAGTAAAAACTTCTCTCAATACTGTCCACTCCGCTTGTGTACTGAATGTTAGTGCCTCCGGGAATAGTCACGCTGGCCGCTTCCCTGATCCCATCCGTCCCGTCCACACCGCGCACCATCTCCTCCATCGCCGTTCTCGCCTGCCTCTGTAGGTTTATCCGCGCGTTTCCTTCTATCCACACGGTTTGCGACACAAGATAAACGGCTATCACCCCTAACATCACAAAGACCATTATAACGACAGCGACTAAGACTTCAGGGATTGTGAATCCTAAGTTTCTGTTCGAACTACCCATTATGACCTCTGAATATTTTATTCAGTAGGGCACATTAAAACGTGCCCTACTATTCGCACTTTAAGGACTGATCAACGTAACTAATTCCTCATCCGGATTATCCTCGTCGCCCTTTTCTACCGGTCCTCCCCATCCCTGTTTGGTCCAGTTCAGGGTTACGGTAACTGTTAAAATACCGGTAGTTAGATCTTTGACAACAGTGGTAGTCCGTGTATCGTCGATTAACTCATTCACCCTATCCGGATGCGTCACATCCGGATCGTCGACATTGTCCTCAGTGAAAGTACCTTCCAATAGTTTAGAATATCCTTGTCCTTTCGCCCATTCCATCCTGGCCCTAAGCAGATTCATCGCTTTCGCCCTGTGGTGCACTCTAGTAATGCTTAATCTGCCTATCACAAAGCCGCCCAGCATCGCTCCTACGGTAAGCCCTAACAAGAGAACCGAGACCAGCGCCTCAACCAGAGTAAGGCCTCTTTTATCCTTTATCAAACGGTTAAACATATTGCTTTCTTTTCCTTTTTGCGGAACCTTTTTAAAATCGCCCCTACAACAAGTATATCTTATTTCACCGCCCATAACCAACGGCCTTGCGCTTACCGGTCGTCCTCCTCAGAGTTCCTCGACAATGACGTCCGCGATATGCAGCGACCTGTCATCCTTAACATCTATCTTGCACCTGTATTTGCGCTGGATATCGCTTAACATCCTGGCCTGGTCCGAGATAAGCGCCTCGTGAATATCCGGATGCGCGACAACGTTGATATGTTTGTGCCTTTTGACGCTTCTTGAGAGCAGGGTATCTATCCTGCGAACGGTCTCGATCGCTATTGTCTCCTTGCTTTTGATCATGCCTTTACCCCCGCAGTAAGGGCATTCCACGTGGGAAGTGCCCTCCAGGCTTTTGCGCATACGCTGCCTCGTCATCTCTACCACGCCGAACTGGGACATGGCGCGCAGGCTGATGCGCGCCTTATCGCTGCGCATTTTATCCTGCAGAAGATAAAAAATCTTGTCGCGATGATCCTTGATCTCCATATCTATAAAATCGATGATGACAATACCGCCTATATCCCTGAGCATCAATTGTCTAGGTATTTCTTCCGCGGCTTCCATATTCGTCTTGTACGCGGTCTCTTCCAGACTCCTTTTTCCCACGAAACTGCCGGTATTCACGTCTATTACAACCACGCCTTCGGTCTGCTCGATCACAAGGTACCCGCCGCTTTTAAGCGCGACTTTTCTCTCAAAGATCTCCTCAACCTTCTTGTCCAGATTGTACTTCTGGAATAGAGGCGTCCTGCCGGTATCCAGACTGACCTTTTCCTTCAATGCCGGCATGAACGCTTTCAGGAACTTCAGTATCCGGGCATATTCCTCCTTTGAGTCCACAACGAGCTGGGTCACATCTTCGGTGAAGTTATCCCTGATCATGCGCAGCACGATCCCGTATTCCTCATATACCATCACGGGAGCGGTTTGTCTTTCGGCCCTTGTCTTTATCCGTTCCCACAGGTTTATCAGATACTGGAGCTCGCCTTTAAGTTCCTTTTCAGTGCGTTTTTCCGCCACCGTCCGCACGATACAGCCGGCCTTATCAATAAACCCTATTTTGTCCAATATGTCGCGTATCCTTTTGCGTTCCGCCCTGTCCGTTATTCTGCGGGATATGCCTATACTCTTGTCATAAGGCGTCAGGACCAGATACCTGCCGGGAAGGCTTACATACGTGGTCACCCGCGACCCCTTGGTGCCTATCGCCTCCTTTACGACCTGCACCATGATCTCTTCGCCCGCCTTTAAAATATTTTCTATCTTGAGTGACCCCGTTTTCCGTACGGTTCTGAAGGTGGGTTCGTCTTCATCGGGCAGCATCTCCTTGAGTACAGAGCTCTTATCCACAACGTCGCTCACATGAAGGAACCCGTTCTTGTCTAGGCCGATATCAACAAAGGCCGCTTCGATACCGGGTCGGATGGCACTGACGCGCCCTTTATATATACTTCCGGCGTAATGTTCAAGACCTTTCCTCTCCATAAAAAAATCTACCATCGCGCCGTTATCCAGAACGGCTACACGCTTCTCTACCGGACCGACGTTGATCAGTATCTCTTTGCCCGTAGTCGGCTGTTTTTCTTTTTTTACGCGTTTTCTTGTCATTTTTTGATCGTCCTTTCTTTCTCGTTACTCTTTAATATCTCAAGTATCCTGATCCCTTCCGGCAATTGCCGGTTAATCGCCTCTGCAATTTCTTTTTCGTCCCTGTCCCCGGAAAGCCACAAAGACATTTCCTCTTTATCACTGGCGCGGCCGAGCTTCAGCGCGCGGGGAATACTGATCTTTACGCGCGGGGTAAACCCCCTGGTAAGCACATACGGAAGGTCGGCCCTGCGCATAGCACGACGGAACAAGGTCATCAGATCAAGATGCGAAATATAGACCATTGCGCCTTTTTTCTCAAAAATCGCGTCGTAGCGGATCATTCTAATATTCCTGCGGTTCGTGAATAATTACAGATTCGATTTAAGCCGGTGACTAAACAGCCTCACTCGGATTGGGTTTGCAGAGAAAAGCGGGGGAGTTTTTAGAAAGTATCAAACTCTAAAAATTAAAAACTCTCTTGTGTTTTTTCTATTATCCCCCTAGTTCTTTCTCTGAATACCCGTAATCCCTACTTCTTTCTGAAATCCAGGAACGGTTTGCGCTTCTCTATTCCCTCCGCGACCGGAACGATTCCTATCGGAATTTCTTCTTTTTTCTCGGAAACTTTTAGTTTTTCCTTCATGATAACAGGCCTTGTCTGCTCCGCCTGCTGCTCAGATCCGGCGTTTTCCCCTTCTTTCTGAGGATAATACCTGTTGTACTGCGTCATCGACTGTGATGCCCTGATGGTATCCATGCCGTCTTTTACAAGATTAACTGTGACAAAGAACACTATTTCGGTTCTTGTGACATTGTCCGATTCATACTTAAAGGCGTTGCCCAAAACGGGTATCCCTCCGAAGATATCACCGAGTATGGGGAATTTATTGTCCACCTTGACTGTTCTTTTACTGATAAGCCCCCCGAGAAAGATGGTATCACCGTCCTTGACCCTTACGGTCGTGTTCGCCTCTCTTGAGCTAAAAGTCAAAGTACTTGTCGCGGCTCCGGCAACACCGACATTTACCAAACCAAAACCCTCATTGGTGGATACCTCGGGGAGAAGATTGACGGAGATCTCGCCTTTTTCGTTAACATGCGGTATTACCGTCAATTTCACGCCGGCTTCTCTTGCGTCGTCGACCGTTTCAAATTCGACCGTGACTATACCCGCTGTCTGCGTTGTCTGGGATGTCTTCTGCAGCATTATCTTCTCCACAACCTTTATGGTGGCCTTCTGGTTATCCAAAGTGGTAATCCGCGGACTTGAAAGTATCTCGGTATCGCCCCTCTGATCCAACATGCTCAAAGTCGCCGTAAAAGTGCTGAAATCAAGCGTCCCAAATGAAAATATGGCACTATCTGTCGCGGCAATCAGAGGGTTTGCCAACGTTGCCACATCTATTGTCGGGATAGTCGTGGATATGTTGGGATCCGATACTGCCGCACCCGCACCACTGGCTCGCGCATAATAATCTCTCTGGCTGCCGGGTAAAAACGGTATAATGCCAGTATTATCGAATGGGAATGTTATCGGCCTTTTTGCCCCGGCTGCTGATATTACAGCGTTCCAATCTACGCCGAAACGTTCATCCTTAGTCAGCGTGATCTCGATGACTTTGGCGTCGAGTATGATCTGGGGGGTTCTCCTGTCGATCAGGGTGACCATATTTTTTATATTGCTTATCCGGGCGGGG
>JBDRIH010000055.1:0-2722 GCA_043816025.1 Candidatus Omnitrophota bacterium | reverse complement strand
TTACCGTTCTTTTTAGGGCAGGCTAAAATCTGCATTATTTTCTCAGCGTCAACCTCATCATAGGGCATGATTTCTATCTTAAGCCGTTCCGGACGATCCTCTCCGCGGCCCTCACGGTCAGCCTGCACCCATAAACCCTGATAAAACAACCTAGCTTCAAAAGATAATTCCTTTATATCTTCATCCTTGAAGAAATCCGGTTTTAGATATCGAATCCGCGCCATTTTTTATTCCGCCTTTACAAACTCATACCAGGCCATATTGCCTTTTAAGTTTCGCTTAATACATTCATCCTTATCCAGCTTGCGTATTATGCCTTCCCGGACACAATCCCTGATCGTCCTGTCTGCCCGCAGATAATAGTTCCTGCTTTCATATGCGATAACATCCGCTTTTGAAAAAATACCCTTCTGCCTGCACCAGGCCAGTAATTCTTTTCTTTTGTTAACCATTTCTTATCACCTCCCGATTATCAGTTCATCTTATCCAGCAGAACAAACCCCACAGAGCCAGGAAGAAGTAAACAACAAACAAAAACGCCTGCGCGTATAACTTCCTGCGGAAATCTATCACGGCCCAGCAGGCGTTGGTAAACATCCATAAAGCAAACCCGGTCGGATTCTTCTGCACGTTCAATATGACGCCGGTGATTGAAAGCCCTGCCAGAAGCCACATCATCATTTCAGTGAAGGCTTTCGGGTCCTTGCCAAAGGGGCGGTTTGCTTCGATGAATTTGCCGCGGTTATACCAGTTCAGTTTCTTATAAAGTTCTTTCCATCCTTTATTGACCTTCATCTGGACTCCTTTCCTTGCGCTTGGGAACACGCTCAACAATAAAGAAATCCTCACCAACACTTTCTGTGGCACATTCTGTGAAGACACTGGCAAGCAAAGCGCCGACTTCATCGGTGACATGAATAATCACGCGGTGCCCGGACATAAGAAACGAGCCATCCATTTTCACCCTGGCCTTGCCGAAGACGCCGCGCGCGGCGCGCATCGCGGATTCCATCTGCTCCTGAATCAAACTTTTGTCGATTCTTTCGTCAAACTCGAACTTATATACAAATTCCATTTGTGAACCTCCTATCATCTTAGGAACTCTTCAAGTCCCGCTTTGCGGAATACTTCACGAATACGTTTGATTTCATCCTGAAGCGTTGCTCGGGGAATTTTCATGATTTCCCCAACCTTTACCTGACTCATACCTTCCGATAGATACCTACATATCTGCTTTTGCCTAAAGGAAAGTCCCGCTGTCACTTTTGACATCGCTTCAGGAAGATTGGCCGCCGATACTTTTGACACAATTTGTTCTTCAACCATCAATATCTTCTCTTTCGTATTAATTGATTCTCCATCGCCGTCCATTTCATCAAGTGATTTGCTTACATATAAAACTTTACGTTTATTCGCGTCTCTTCTGCGTATAAGATCGGCTATCTTATTTCGCGTAATCCTATTTAGAAAGGTACGCTCTGATGCTCCTGATTCCGCCCGGAACTGGTCTTTCATGAAAAACCAGTGAATAAGACATTCCTGCAGAAGATCTTCAAATCCTTCTTTTCTTAGGCTGAGATAATCGTTCTGAGCCTCCCGGATTAAACAGATGACCTCCCGTAATTCCCATTCCTCAAATAGACCCAGGTAATTTTGACTGATAGAGACACCTCGCTATCTGAAAGTGTCCGGAAAGACCCCCATTTAATTGTGCGGGCGACCGGCTTGCGGTCGTTTTTCTCGAGTAAGTGGTTTGCATCCGGATAATTCATCAGGCGTAGGCTCTCTTTTTAGTATTCCTTTTAATACAGCTTTTACGGCTTCGAGTATTTTCTGGTTCTGTATCCTTCGGGCCACGCCCTCCAAGGGCTTTTCCGGATACATAACATTGAATCCCCGTGTAAACCGATTTTCAAAATTAGATTTTTGCCTGTCGCCCATAACTTCCCTCTACTGACTACATACGCAAACTTTCTGAAACCTGCCGGAAAAAAGTTTCAAAAATAAAATATTTCCGTCACCCTGACGGAAATCTGCGTATATAGATAGAGAGAGAGTATGCGAGTGTGCGATCTCCGAACAGAACAACCCTAACATCTTGTTATAGCTTGACTTGTAATGCCTTCTATTATAGGGTTGGGGCGCGACTGGGGAGCGTCATAATTCCCTACAGGGCACATAAACCGGAAGGATGGTGGAATGACACAAATAATCAGATCGAAAGAGAAAAAAAGATTTGTTATCTATACCCGATGTTCTACCGATGATCAGGCCCAGGGCGATTTCACAACTCTGGACGCCCAGGCACACCACTGCAAAAACATGCTGGACGCCTTCGGATATGAACTCTCTGATATCGGAAATAAAGGTGTGGTTAACGATGACGGGTATTCCGGCAAAGACCTGAACCGGCCCGGCATTCAAACGATCCTTTCCAAGGTAAAGAAAAAGTCCCATCCAGACGAAAAGCGGCCGCTTGACGGAATTATCTTCTTCCGGCTCGACCGCTTAACCCGTAATCCCCGGGACCTTTATTCCCTGATAGACACTTTCAGGGATAGCGACACCGATTTTATATCTGTCCGGGAAAATCTCGACAGCTCAACAGCCATCGGGCGCGTGGTAATTGGAATTTTAGGATTGCTCTCAGCATTCGAAAGAGAACTGACAGGCGAACGCGTGAAAGCCTCTGCCATTGCGCGGGTGCGCCAAGGCAAGTGGG
>JBDRIH010000054.1:0-3582 GCA_043816025.1 Candidatus Omnitrophota bacterium | reverse complement strand
AGGATTATCCACACACAAAAAAAAGATATCAACAAGTTATCCACAGGATGTGCGTAAGATTTAACCGCTCACACCAGCGGAAAAACAAACAGGACACATTATATAACGGTGCTTTTTTCAATGCAAGCTCTTTTTGTGAGGGAAGAGGTGAGAACAAAAGAGAAGAAGAAGGACAGAACATCGGGCGTTTAAGGGAACAAAAAGACCTTCAACCGCCATCTTTTTGTTGTGTTATCACATTTGATCCTGTAGGGGCACGGCGCGCCGTGTCCCTGCCTGCGGGCAGAAGAAAAGAACCTTGAAACCCCCTCCCCACAGATCCCGCGCGTAAAAGCATTTTTCTTGACTTGCTTTAATGGTGTGTTATAATCAGAAAATTCACTTTCCACACAGGACTATATATCAGACGAAAACAAGGAGTTGTCTGTGAAAAAAAATCTACGGCCAAAGTCTAATCTGAAACGGAAAAGAAAACACGGTTTCCGGGAGCGGTGCAGTTCTAAATCGGGAAGAGCTGTGTTGAATCGGAGACGCAGCAAAGGAAAGAAAGTCCTATCTGCGTGAAAATAACACGTGCCATAAAGACAAAAGAATTCGCCAACGTCCT
Organism: Candidatus Omnitrophota bacterium; assembly: GCA_043816025.1. Taxonomy (GTDB): domain Bacteria; phylum Omnitrophota; class Gorgyraeia; order Tantalellales; family Tantalellaceae; genus JBDRIH01. Next base: position 2,975 of record JBDRIH010000054.1, on the reverse strand, counting down.
GAAGAACGGCGAAAAGAAAAGAGGGGCGATATTGACCCTTTATTCTCTCAAGGATCTTTCGTGTGCGGAAAAATTGTCGGTAGGGGTGATTGTTTCTAAGCGGGTTTCTGCCTCCGCGGTCCGGCGCAACTATATAAGACGCTTGATATATGCATATTTTCGCGAACACAAGGGGCAGGCAACCCGAGGAACCCTGATCGCGATCCGCGTTGTCTCCGACATCAACAAAAAGAGCAGAAAAGCCCTGTCACTTGAAGTAAGAGACGAATTAAAAGACCTTACGACAAAAGCGGCAATTATTATATGATAAAAAAGGTACTTCTAACATGCCTGGGAGTGTACAAAAAAGCCATAAGTCCATATGTGCCAAGAAGTTGCAGATATACGCCTACATGCTCGGAATATGCGCGGGAGGCCGTTGAAGCCTTCGGGGTGCTTAAGGGATTAAGGGTTTCGATCTTAAGAGTTTTAAGGTGTCATCCTTTTTCCCGTGGTGGGTATGATCCTGTGGAAAATAACCGACGCGGAAGGAAATAAATCATGGAAAAAAGAATGATGCTGGCAGTAGGATTATCTATAGCGGTCCTTCTCGGGTTTCAATTGCTGGGGCCGAAGAAAGAACAGCAATATACTGTACAGGAAACGATGCCGGCCAGGGGAACGGAACAGACAGGGGCCGATATTTTCGGGAAGATGCCTGCCCCGGGAACGGAACCTCTTTCTCCGTCAACACAGCTTTTACCGGAAACCCTGACAGAGATAAAAACCGACCAATATACTTTGATCTTCAGCGATATCGGCGGGAGTCTGAAGAAAATAGAACTGAACGAATATCAAGAGGCCGGCCGGCGGGAACTTCTTTTTGAAGCGGACAGCCCGGCAACTTGTCTGTTCGCGATGAGAACCCCGCTCATCGCGGATCTGACAACGAGAAAATGCAAGATAAGACGGGAAGGGAACGTATTGGAATATCAGACAAGCGAACCCGGATGCCTGGAGATCACCAAAAAGTACACTTTTTATAAAGACTTGGACCGTATAGACTTATCAATAATGGTTAAAAACCTGTCACAGCGGCGGCAGGATTTTTCGTATCAACTAACCGGGCCGTCTGAACTAGAAAGGACCAGCGAGGTTGCCGGCAGAAGTTTTCTGGAAATGGCCGCGATGATAGATGGGAAAATATGGAAAACGAAAAGCGGAAAAAAAGAAGTACAGGAAAAGGAAGGAAACATAGAATGGAGCGCCTTAAGGAACAGGTATTTTACGATCACGCTTAAAGCCTTTACCCCTTCAAAAGGGGCGTGGATACAGACCACCCCGGATAAGAACCTTATAACACTTTTAAGCAGCGGGACTTACAGCCTTGCGGGCGGAGAGACGATTGAAGAAAACTATCTTCTCTATGCCGGGCCGCTTGATATCGAAAGGCTCGAAGCTCTGGGCGTTGACCTTCAGGGAATAGTGGATTACGGATTTTTTGGAGGCCTTAGCAAGATATTGATCAAGGCCCTGAAGATATTTCATAAAGTGGTAAATAACTGGGGTGGAGCCATAATCCTTCTTACTTTGGGGCTGAACCTCCTTATGTTCCCCCTTACGGTCAAAAGCTTTTCTTCAATGCACCAGATGAAAAAAATACAACCGCATATCCAGAAATTAAAGGACTTGCACAAGGATAACCCGCAAAAGCTTAACAAAGAGACCATGGAGCTATATAAAAAGAACAATGTTAATCCTCTTGGCGGATGTTTGCCGATGCTTCTTCAGATGCCGATCTTCATCGCGCTGTACCAGGGGCTGATGAAGTCGGTTGAGCTTAAGGGAGCTAACTTTTTATGGATAAAGGATTTGGCAAAACCGGACGCGGTACCCCTGCCCTTTTCTTTGCCGGGACTGGGAGCCAGTATAAATGTTTTACCCGTTTTGATGGCCGGGATGATGGTCGTGCAACAGAAAATATCACAGGTGTCCCCGGGAGCGGGAACGAAGGAACAGGAAAGCCAACAAAAGACTATGATGATGATAATGCCCGTTGTTTTCGGGTTTCTCTTTTATAATATGCCATCAGGACTGGTACTTTACTGGTTGACAAACACCATTCTTATGACAGCAGAACAAGGGATAATCGCCAGACGCATGGCATAGGAAGGAAAAGATCATGGATAGAGAGGGAAAAAACAGCATCCAGAGGCAGCACAAAGACCCGCAACCGCGGGGAAACACACCCGAGGGCACATATTCGATAGAGATCGAAGACATCACGGTAGCAAAGGCAATTCAAAAGGCCCTTAAAACGCTACACGCTAAGAAGCAGGAAGTGAACATAGAGGTGCTTAAGGAAGAACATAAAGGGCTTTTTGGCATGGGCGGCGCGGATCTGGCGAAAATAAGAGCAACCCTTAAACAACCTTAAGTGCGCCCTACCCTTCAGGATACAGAGCCACCTCATACCGTATGCAATTTACCCGCACAACTACAAACGCAGTAAAAACTCGGAACACAAATCAAGGAAAACCGGTAACTACTCAGGTAATCCGCGACAAGGCCGGTTGGCATGTCTCCTACCAGGGCCCCTCCGCCCGGCGTGGATCCTCCCTGTACGGAGACATGCCAACCGGCCTTTATCCCATTCCCCGGGGTACCTGAGTAGCTACGAAAACCGTAATCCCCAAACTGTCAACAAATTGTGCATAACTCCGCAACATCTTTTATTTAAACGGGTTATAAAAAATAAACGACTTTATCGGAAAATCTAAAAATTTTGAAAATATAAAAAAAACGGATACCGGAAGAAAAAAGGCCGTTCCCTCCCCTTCCAGGAAAAACACGTTTAGGAAAAGACCCCGGCAAAACATGTTAGAACGGGGAGGAGTATCTGTGAAAGCGAGTTCTATCCATTGGAATCGAGTTTTATCCATTGTCATTCCGAGCGGAGTCGAGGAATCTGAATTCAGGCTCTTCGACCTCAAAAA
>JBDRIH010000053.1:0-12950 GCA_043816025.1 Candidatus Omnitrophota bacterium | reverse complement strand
TGGTCTGGTCCGTGTCCTCGATGCGAAGAAGGAATTTTCCCCCTATATGCCTGGCGTACAGCCAGTTAAAAAGAGCTGTTCTTGCGCTTCCAAGATGTAAAAACCCGGTCGGGCTCGGTGCAAAACGGACTATCACCATTTATTTTCTCCCGCTACAAACTATTTGCTATTTCTATGCCCCTATCCACCGCTTTGACATTTATTGGCACGAGCTGCTCGCGGCCTTTGGCCATTTCTTCTATAACGTTCATCATAATACCCCTGTCAAATATCCCCTTTTTAGCGACAAAAATTCCGGCCGCTATCATATTCGCGACACGGACATTGCCCAGTTTGATGGCTTCGTCGGTTAAGTGTGCCTTTACCACATCGATGTCAGAGCGCCCGACCGTACCGCTTGCCATGGACGTATTAAGTATAAGCAGTCCTCCGGCTGTGACTTTGCTCTTAAACTTATCCATCGACGGCCCGTTCATCGCGATCACCACATCGGCCATGGAGACCACCGGACTGGCGATCGGTTCCGAGCTTATCCGGATCATGGAATGCGCTGTTCCACCGCGGACTTCCGCGCCATACGAAGGAAGCCATGTGACATAAAGAGACTTGGCCATCCCCGCGTTGGCCAGGACCTTGCCGAGCACCATGATGCCCTGCCCCCCGAATCCGGCGCATATGATCGATTCGTTAATTTGTTTCACTAAGATCCTTCACGACCCCGAGCGGGTATTCTTTGATAACTTCTTCTTCTATGCGTTTCATCGATTTAAGCGGCGTCAATCCCCAGTAAGTAGGACACGGAGAAAGAACCTCAACCATCGAAAACCCTTTATTATCAAGCTGCGTCTGAAAAGATTTCTTTATGGCCTTTTTTGTTTTTATCATTTCTTTGGGTGAATGGACCGATGTCCTTTCCAGGTATACTACCCCCCGCAAAACGGCCATCATCTCCAGGATCTTAATGGGGAATCCTTCTTTGTCGGCTCTACGGGTAAACTGCGACGTGGCCGTCGTCTGCCCCAGAAGCGTAGTCGGGGCCATCTGCCCTCCTGTCATACCGTAAACACCGTTGTTCACAAAAATGACGGAGATGTTTTCCCCTCTGTTTCCCGCGTGAATAATCTCCGCGGTTCCGATGGCCGCCAGATCCCCGTCGCCCTGATAGGTAAAAACGAATCTGTCCGGGAGGACTCTTTTAAGTCCCGTTGCCACCGCCGGCGTACGCCCGTGAGCGGCCTCCATGGTGTCAAAATCCCAGTAGTCATACGCCAGCACGGCGCATCCCACAGGAGCGATAGCTACCGTCTTTTCGCGCACGTCCAGCTCATCGATAACTTCACAGATAAGGCGGTGGATAAGCCCATGCCCACACCCCGCGCAGTAATGCGTCGCGACATCTTTCATAGATCTTGGTTTTGTGAAAGATTTACCCACTATAGTTTCTCCGTTTTAGCTATAATCTCTTCTTCCGTCGGGACTCCGCCGCCGGTACGCCCGTAAAAAGAAACCCTCGTGTCGTCCTGGACGGCCAGTCTTACATCTTCCAGCATCTGACCGGCGCTCATCTCAACCACAAGGAATTTTTTTCCGTTTTTTGCCAGGCGTGAGATCTGGGCGTACGGAAACGGCCATACCGTCATCGGCCTGACGAGGCCCGCTTTCACGCCCTTTTCGCGCAGTCTATCCACGCATGAACGGGCAATTCGTGTTATTGAACCGTAAGCGACAAGTATTATCTGTGCATCTTCGGCCTTATATGTCTCGACCTTTGTCTCTTTTTCCGTCATCTCTCGGTACTTTTTCTGTAATTTTTCGTTGTGCCTCTCAAGAACACCTTCACCCAGCAGTAAGCTTTTTATGCTACGCGCTGGCCGGCCCTTTGCACCGGTCATCGCCCATGGTTTATCGACTATCCCGGAGGGTTTTATGTCTTCATCGAACTCTAACGGTTCCATCATCTGGCCCAGCATCCCGTCGGCAAGGATCATCACCGGGTTGGTGTATTTATCCGCAAGTTCAAACGCCCTATAGGTAAAATCAAACATTTCCTGCACGGTAGACGGGGCCAGGACCAGCAACCGGTAATCCCCGTGTCCGCCGCCTTTTGTCGCCTGGAAATAATCGCCCTGTGCCGCGTCTATGTTCCCAAGTCCCGGGCCGCCCCTCATGACGTTTACTATAACCGCGGGAAGTTCGCATCCCGCGAGATATGAGATGCCTTCCTGTTTCAGGCTTATCCCCGGGCTTGAAGAAGTCGTCATAGCCCGTGCGCCGGCAGCTGAAGCGCCTAACACCATATTGATCGCCGCAAGTTCACTCTCCGCCTGGATGAAGACGCCGTTTTCTTCCTCCATTCGCCGGGACATGTAAGCGGTAAGCTCGTTCTGCGGGGTTATGGGGTATCCCCCATAAAACCGGCATCCGGCTCTTACCGCGCCTTCCCCACAAGCTTCGTTTCCTGTCGAGAGATATTTTATTTTCATCCCGTCCGCCGCCAAAGTCTGTCTTTACTAATTGTTTTCGATTTCTATGACACAATCCGGGCACATCATCACGCACAGACCACACCCGGTACATTTATCGCCGTCGCGCACAACGATATACTGGCTTCCGCGTTTATTGACCTCTTTCGCCAACTCCAAAACTTTCTGCGGACATACGTCCACGCACAAGAGGCACCCCTTGCATCTTTCAAGGTCTATTTTCAATTTTATAGATTTTTCCGCCATGAGCCCCCTACAGTTCCGCCTCGATCGTTGAAGCGATTTCATCGGGCGTAAGATGATATTTTCTCAGGAGTTCCGCCCGCGCACCGTGCTCGATAAATTCATCAGGCAGGCCGAGACATCTGATCTTAACATCAGTAATGTTCTCTCTTTCAAAAAACTCCAGCACTGCGCTGCCAAACCCGCCCCCGGTAATGCCTTCCTCTATTGTGAAGATCTTCTTGCCCGCATGGGCAAGCTCTTCCAGTATCTCACTGTCCAGGGGTTTAATAAACCTGGCGTTTATCACAGTTGCCTCGATACCCTTTTTCGACAATACCTCGCCTGCTAGAAGCGCGGTGTTAACCATGCTCCCCACCGCCAGGATCACAAGGTCCTTTCCCTTTCTCAAGGGTTCCGCCCTGCCGATCTCCAGCGGAACGGAAGAAGAAGTACCCACAAGCTGTCTTGCTTCCTCGCGGGGATATCTTATTACGGTCGGCCGGTCCCATTCGAGGGCTTTTTCCAGCATAAGCTCAAGTTCCATCCCGTCTTTCGGGGCCATTACTATAAAGTTCGGCAGGCTTCTTGTGTAAGTGATATCAAAAATGCCATGATGCGTCGGTCCGTCCCTGCCTACCAGCCCCGCCCTGTCAAGACAGAAAATAACCGGCAGCTTCTGGAGAGCGACGTCATGTATGAGCTGATCGTATGAACGCTGCAGAAAAGTAGAATAGATAGCCACGACCGGTTTTAGGCCTCCTTTTGCAAGGCCGGCGGCAAATGTCACCGCGTGCGGTTCGGTGATCCCAACGTCAAAAAATCTGTCCGGGAATTTGTCGGCAAAAGCCTGAAGACCGCTACCGTCCGGCATAGCCGCGGTTATCGTTGTTATGCGCCGGTCTTTGCCCCCAAGCTCCGTTATCTTTCTGGAGAAATGCCCGGTAAAAGACTTTTCTTCTTCCCCGTTTTCGCTAATCCGTCCCGAGCCCACATCAAAAGGCGCAACGCCATGAAACCTGACAGGGTTCTCTTCGGCAGGCTTATATCCCTTTCCCTTACGGGTGATAACGTGAACGAATACCGGCTCATTCAGCGTCAGTATATTGCGAAAAGTAGCTATTAGCTGATCGACATCGTGCCCATCAACAGGCCCAAAATAACGGAACCCCAGCTCCTCAAATAATATCCCCGGTACCAGCAGGTTTTTAAGCCCTTCCTGAAATTTTTTCACGGTTTTATACGCTACAGGGCCCAGTTTCGGAATACTCTTTACTATTTTTTCCGCCTCGTCACGTACTTTATTATAAAGAGGGTTGCTTATCACAGTGGTCAGGTACCTGCTCATGGCTCCTACCGGTTTGGAGATAAAGTGCTCGTTGTCGTTCAAGACAACCGCGATGTTGGTCCGCATGTGTCCGGTACAGTTCATGCCCTCAAAAGCCAGACCCGTAGAAAGTGAGGCGTCGCCGATCACAGCTACTATTTTATAGTCTTCCTTTTTAATGTCCCTGGCGGCAGCCAGGCCGAGCGCGGAGGATATCGACGTAGCGCTGTGTCCGCAGGTAAAAGGATCGTGCTCGCTCTCGGCGGCGCTAGGAAACCCGCTCAGGCCACCCATCTCCCTCAAGGTGTCAAAGTTCTTAAGCCTGCCCGTAAGGATCTTGTGGGCATAACTCTGGTGTCCCACGTCCCATATAATCTTGTCTTTGGGGCTGGCCAGGCAATAATGCAGGGCGATCGTCAGTTCCACGGTGCCCAGGCTGGCAGCAAGGTGCCCGCCCTTTTTAGAGGTCACGCTGACGATCTTGTCTCTGACCTCGTTGGCAAGCTGTTTAAGCTGTTTTGCTTTCAGTTTTTTTAGGTCTTCCGGCGAGGAAATCCCGCTTAAAAGCTCTTTCATCCTTTAATCTTCCTCCTCGAAAGGTTCTTTCACAAATCGGCCGTCATCTTTTTTTATAAGCACTTCTATCTTTTCTTTGGCTTTGTCCAGTTTTTTCTGGCATGCGCGCGCAAGCTTTACCCCCTCTTCATATTTTTTAAGGGACGTATCCAGGGGAAGTTCACCCGCCTCCAGTTCACCGACAATTTTTTCGAGTTTTTCCAGAGCTTTTTCGAACGAAATATCTTTCATTGCCGCCCCCCTTTGACTATTTCTCCACGCTTTCCACGGTGCTGGTAAGGCGTCCGCGGGAAAGAAGCGTTTGCACAAGGTCACCTTTTTTGAATGACTCAGACTCTTTAACAACCCGTCCATCTTTAAACGTGATGCTATATCCCCTCTCCAGAACGGCCAGCGGGCTAAGCACCTGGAGCTTACCGGTCGCTCTGCCAAGCTCATGCCGTTTCAGTTCCAAGGCATGGGACATGCTGGACGCGGCCTTTCCGGCCAGGTCGTCCACCTGCTGCCCGAGTTGCAGAAACACGTTCATTGGTGTCCGGAGCACATAACTGTCCCTGAGTCTTTCCATCTCTCTCTGCAATGCGTTTATTTTCTTTTTTATCGTCAGGTATAGCCTTTCGCTGTATTCTGTTATCCTGCCCGCGAGTTCCATTTTCAGCGGTATAACCAGTTCTGCCGCAGCAGACGGAGTGGGCGCCCGAAAATCCGCCACAAGATCAGAGATGGTGTAATCTATCTCATGCCCGACCGCGCTTATAACGGGTATTTCCGAATCGAATATCGCGCGTGCCACTATTTCCTCGTTGAACGGCCACAGATCCTCCAGACTGCCTCCTCCCCGTCCCACAATGATCACGTCTATGGGGTGTTCCTCTCGGGCCTCCTCTTCGATGTGCCGGTTAAATTCGTTAAGTTCCTCAATCGCCCGGACGATATCGTTTTTCGCCTCCGCACCCTGGACCCTCACAGGACATATCGAAATTTCAACATTCGAAAACCGGCGTCGCACGACCTTGAGAATATCCTTTATAGCCGCGCCCGTGGGCGAAGTAACCACACCTATTCGCATCGGTAAGAACGGTAGCGGTTTTTTACTTTTTTCTTCAAACAGCCCCTCCTTGTGGAGCTTTTCCTTCAGTTGCTCGAACGCAAGCTGTAAAGAGCCTTTCCCGCGTGGTTCTATCGTGCTTACATACAGCTGATACTGTCCCCTTTTATCATAAAGGCTTATTCGACCGCGACACAAAACATGAAGCCCATCTTCAACGGCAAAAGCAAGACGGGAACTGTTCCCTTTAAATAAAACACAATTGATGAGGCTTTTTTCATCTTTAAGACTGAAATATGCGTGTCCGGCCGACGAAACGACAAAATTCGAAACTTCCCCTTCAACCCACACTTCCTGGAAATTCTCTTCCAGTATTAAGCGTATATCGCGAGTCAGCTGGGTAACCGTGTATATCTGTTTTGTATCTTTCGTCATCTGGTCTACGCCCTACACTGTATCCTTTTGATGCTGCAGGCCTTACCTTCTTTTTCGTCCACCTCTATAGCTACCCCGTGTATCTCCACGCCTTCCGTGGCCATTTCAAAGCGGGCAGGCAGTTGCGTTAAAAACCTCGTTAAGACCTGTTCTTTCTTCCTGCCTATGACTGAGTCATACGGCCCAGTCATCCCGCAGTCAGTAATATATGCCGTACCACCGGGAAGAATTTTCTCATCGGCCGTTTGTATGTGGGTGTGTGTCCCGACCACGGCGCTAACCGTGCCGTCCAGATACCACCCCATGGCGACCTTTTCGCTTGTAGCTTCGGCATGCATGTCTACTATGATCACGGGTGTTTCCTTCCGGATCTTTTCCACTTCCTTCCGGGCCCGCTCAAAAGGACAATCCACCGCTTCCATAAATACCCTGCCTATCAGATTAACTACACCTATTTTACCAAGGCCCTTGATATCCACGACGGTGGAACCTTTACCCGGAACGCTTCCGGGATAATTGGCGGGGCGTATAAGATGATCGGTTGTTTCCAGAAAATCGTATATCTCTTTTTTCTTCCATATGTGGTCCCCGGACGTCAGAACATCTATCCCGCTGTCAAACAACTCTTCCGCTATGCGGGGCGTAATACCGCTTCCACCGGCCGCATTCTCACCGTTGGCGATGACGCAATCGGCCTTTTCCTTCTTCTTAAGATCCTGGAGAAGTTTCCGGATTATTTCCCGGCCGGGCTTACCGACAATGTCACCTATGAATATTATACGCATGTTTTATCCTTACGCCTAGAGATCTCAAACTATTCACGATACAACGAAACTGGCTCCATGCCCCAAGCTACAGGCCAAAGGCTTAAAGCTTGTAGCCTGTGGCTTGCAGCTATATTCTACTTTGCGTACTCGATAGACCTGGTCTCCCTTATAACCACGACCTTTATCTGCCCCGGATACTGCATCCCTTCTTCGATCTTTTTCGTTATCTCCTGGGCCATCACAGCCGCGCTCGCGTCGTCCACCTTTTCGGGCTGGACTATAACACGGATCTCACGGCCGGCCTGTATCGCGTATGTCTTCTCTACCCCTTCGAACTCGTTGGCGATAGCTTCCAGGTCATCCAGCCTTTTTATGTAAGACTCCAGCGTCTCGCGTCTTGCTCCGGGGCGGCTCGCACTTATGGCATCCGCCGCCTGCCCAAGAACCGCAAGAAGCGTCCTCGCGTCGACATCGCCATGATGGGCCTCGATGGCATGAACCACTGTTTCCGACTCACCGTATTTCTTGGCCAGATCCGCGCCCAGTTTCGCATGAGCCCCTTCCACTTCGTGGGTAACGGCTTTGCCGATATCATGAAGAATCCCGATACGTTTTGCCAGGTTTATATCCAGTCTCAGCTCTCCGGCCATCGTGGCCATCAGGTACGCCGCCTCCTTGGAATGCTGCAGGACATTCTGTCCGTAGCTGGTACGGAACTTAAGTCTGCCGAGAAGTTTTACCAGTTCCGAATGTACTCCGTGAATACCAAGATCCAGGAGCGTGTTCTCGCCTTCCTCTTTTATTGTCGCTTCCATTTCCTTTTTTACTTTTTCCACGACTTCTTCAATGCGTCCGGGATGGATCCTGCCGTCCTCGATCAACCTCTCAAGTGAGATCCTGGCTATCTCTCGGCGGAACTTATCAAAACCCGAGATTATAACCGCTTCCGGCGTATCGTCGATTATAATATCCACCCCCGTGGCCATTTCCAGCGCGCGTATATTCCTGCCTTCCCTTCCGATGATCCTGCCTTTCATATCCTCAGACGGAAGGTTTACCACACTTACCGTCGTGTCCACTGTATGGTCCACTGCGCATTTCTGGATGGCAAGCCCGACGATCTTCCTCGCCTCTTTGTCGGCCTTATCCTTGGTCTCTTCCTGGATCTTTTTTATGGCGTAAGCCGCGCCTTGTCGCGCGTCGGCCACCATCTTATTCATCAACAAGTTCCTGGCCTGTTCCTTGCTCATTCCGGAGATATCCTGCAGGCGCGTTTTTTCCTCCTGGATCAACCTGTCAAGCTCCCCTCTCTGATGGCTGGCCTCACTGTGTTTCTGCTTCAGCTGCTCTTCGTTCTTCTTGAGCGCTTTCTCTTTCTGCTCAATAAGCTCGACCTTCCTGTCGATGTTCTCCTCTTTCTGCAAGAGGCGCTTTTCCATGACCGAAATCTCCTGTCTTCGTCCTTTTGACTCCTCTTCGAACTCGGCCCTCATCTTGAGCAACAGATCCTTGGCTTCAAGTATGGCTTCTCTCTTGCGTCTTTCAGCCTCCACTTTTGAGTTGTTTACGATACTTTTCGCTTTATCTTCAGCACGCTTTACCTTCATCTTGGCGGTATATTTCCTCAGGATATACCCAAGAAAAAAGAAAAACACGCTGCCAAGTAACGCGAAACCTGCATTAGCTATTGTGATGTTGTTCCCCATATATATCCTCCCTTTGTGTAAAGGCGCAACGGACACCAAAGACTCATCTAGCAAAGTCTTTTGTAAACGGGATTAATCTGTGATGACCCGTGAAACGGGCCGGTCATGAGAACACGCGGGTAGGGTTTCTACTACCTGGAAACGAAAAGCCAATCCGATTGTCGTTGATGAAGATAGTTCTTCGCTCGTGAGGAATCTGTCGTAATATCCTTTTCCTCTTCCCAATCTCATATTCTTTTTGTCGTAGGCTATAGCCGGTATCACAATGAGATCTATCTCCTTCAAAGGTATCTTTTTGGCAAGACCGTCTTTCGGATGATGTATCCCGAAGGGTCCTTTCTCCAGGCACTCTATTGCTGTAAGCTCAGAGGCTATTATCGTTTGGTTGTTAGTGTCAACATAAGGAACCGCTACCCTTTTACCCTGTTTCAATGCCTCCTTGTTGAAATAGTCAGTGGCAACTTCCGTAGGCAGAGAAACATATGTCATGACCGTCTTGCTGTCCCGAAATTCCTCGCTAGAAAGAAGCTCTTCCTGTATCTTGCGGCTTCTTTCCTCCCTCAACGAAGGTTCTTGGTCCCGCAGACGCCTGATTGTCTCCTTTCGTATTTCCTCTTTTCTTCTTATAATAATGTCTAATTTTTGGCTCATAATATTATACATCAATACCCAATATATGCCTATCCCTTTTTCCTCTCGAGATACGCCTGCCCGCTATATGGTCTCAACCCGATCGACCTCGGGGACCTCTTTTTTCAGCGTCTCCTCAACTACCGTTTTAAGCGTCATCTGGCTCATGGGACAGCCCCGGCAGGCCCCCTGAAGCTTCACCTTTACAACTCCATTCTCAACGGAAACAAGCTCTATATCGCCCCCATCCCTCTGAAGGAGAGGCCGTATCTTTTCAATAGCTCTTTGTACTTTTTCTTCCATCATTTTCTCCTTTTTTTCCTAACCTGCCAGCAAAAAGGTGGAGTGGCCTACTCCTACCAGGGCCCCTCCGCCCGGTGTGGATCCTCCCTGTACGGAGTAGTCCACCCCACTTCTATATAACCTGCCAATTCTAACCAGGTTAAACTAACCTGCTCGAAAAATCAAGCAAAAACCCGGATCTAAGCTGCCAAGACTGCCAATTCTAACCTGGTTAAACTAAGGTTCTGAACCGGGTTCTAGAACTTCGTTCGTTGAACCCGGTTCAATCAGGCGCTAATCTGGTTACTTTGACTGACAGATTCGGGGTTTTTCTTATATAAACGCCGACACAGAAATAGGTTATAACCGTGGCCAGAAGCCCTCCAAAAAAGCTTAAAACCGGGGAACGCAAAAACGCGTACAGCGCAAATATCGCCCCGACAAACACCGCAAGCGGAAGGGCGTATAAGAAAATATATGCCCGTGTCATCACCGACGGATCGATATCAAGCTCAACACGGTCCCCCGGGGCAAGGCCTTGCGCGTTTTCGACGCTGACCGTTATGTGTCGCAACGCGGATGCGCGGCAGGAGCAGCATTTAGTGCATGTCTCGTGCGGGGCTACTTCTATAGTAGTGAAAGCGTTTCCAACCTTTATTACTCTTCCCTCTTCTTTCATATCCTCAGTTTTTCGACCTTTTCCTGCGCCAGGGGGCTTGTAACCAGCGTCTTTTTGTCGTTTTCATCCGTCCAGAACTCCACAGCCTCCTTATCCTCATCCCTGCTTTTGGAATGGCTCAGGCCCAGCGCCGCGGCTTTCTCTATATTTGCGGGATTAGTGTTTCCCCGGAGCAAAACATCCGGCCCGGCTTTTTCTTTTAACCGCAACACCACATCTTGCTCCCCTTTACATGCCAAAAGATCATTGTTGTCGTTCTCATCCCGTCCCACGACGGCTTTGGTCGCCTCGTCCAGGCGGAAATGCCTGCCGTATTTCAGCAGAGTGATGTCTTCCATGACCAGGTTGTCCCGGCTCATCAAGTCTCTTAATTTTTCGGAAAATATTGGGTCCGCCAGAAGGCATCCCCCGGCCGGCGCAAAAAACTTATGCAGGTTGTACTTTTTTGCCAGGGCGAACTGCCCCTCGCGGGAACGTCCGCTTATAGCAAAAAGCTCTTCCCTTTTGACCATCCCCTCCTTCTCCGGGAGAGTCGCCTCAAGAAGCCTGGCCGAAAGCGGCCGGAGGAGCTTGTCCCCAAGCGAGGACTCTTTCTTTATCGTCTCCAGCGCGTCTTTTCGCTGCGACATGGGTCTTTCGCCCAGGACTTCTCCGGTGATCACAAAAGATGCACCTTCTTCCTGCATGATCTTTTTGGCGCGTCTGAGCATCAATATCTTGCAGTCTATACATGGGTTCAGGTGCGCCCCGTACCCGTGCCGGGGGGATTTTAAGACCTCCAAAAACTCCTTTGAAATATCTATAAACCTGACGGGGATGCCGGCATCGCCGGTCGACTCCCGGACACGTTCCATAAAACGCTGCACGTTACGGGAAGCGAACTGCATGACAAAGACCACTCCCAGGACCTCTATGCCCTGCTGCATGATGGTCTTCGCCGCGAGGAGGCTGTCCAGTCCGCCGGATATTAGCGCAATCGCCTTTTTCTTCATTTTGTTCGCTTTTCCGTGTCCTTCAATGATCGCATCCATTCGGATATCTTTTTCTCGAAACCCATGTCCGTGGGTATGTAATACTTCTTTTTCTTCCGCATATATTTCTGTTCCACATAATGCCCCTGGTAAGAATGGGCGTATTTATATCCTTCGCCGTGCCCCAGTTTCTCGGCCCCGGGATAATTCGCGTCTTTCAGGTGGTCGGGTACTTCCTGTGTACGCTGCTCTTCGACGTCTTTCACGGCTTTTTCGATGGCCATGTATGCCGCGTTGCTTTTGGGGGCGCAGGCGACATAAACAGTAGCCTGTGCCAGCGGTATTTTCGCTTCCGGAAAACCCACAAAATCCGCCACCTGCATCGCGGCGTTCGCCACCACCAGCGCCTGCGGATCGGCATTACCGACGTCTTCGGAGGCGCATATCACCAGGCGTCTGGCGATAAACCGCGGGTCTTCCCCCGCCACGACCATCTTTGCAAGCCAGTAAAGCGCGGCGTCCGGATCCGACCCCCGCATGCTTTTTATATAGGCGCTTGCCGTATCGTAATGCGCGTCGCCGTCTCTGTCATACACTATCGCTTTTTTCTGTATAGAGTCTTCCGCTTCTTTCAGCGTAATACGCACGGTGCCGCCTTCAAGCGGTTTGGTCGTAAGCGCGGCGATCTCCAGAGCGTTCAACGCCCTTCGCGCGTCTCCGTCGGAAATATTCGCCAGGTGCCTGAGGGCTTTATCTTCCACTTTCACTTTCTTATCGCCGAGGCCGCGTGAGGTGTCCTCAAGCGCATTCCGGAGAATGGTAAGGATCTTTTCTTTGTCCAGCTGTTTGAATTCGAAAACCTGACTTCGCGACAAAAGCGCTGAGATAACCGTAAAATAAGGGTTTTCGGTGGTCGTGCCTATCAGGATGACGTTGCCCTCCTCCACTTCCGGAAGGAGGACGTCCTGCTGGGCCTTATTAAAACGGTGGATCTCGTCCAAAAGAAGTATCGTCTTACGGCCGTTAAGCTGCTTATTCTTTTTTGCGCCGTCGATTATTTTCCTGATCTCCGCCACATTGCTGGAAACCGCATTTTTTCTTACAAAGTGAGCGCCTGTTTTTCCCGATATAACCATGGCAAGCGCCGTTTTTCCCGTGCCCGGCGGCCCGTAAAATATAACGGAACTTATCCTGTCTGCCTCGATCGCCCTGCGCAGGAGTTTGCCTTCGCCTATTATATGTTCCTGCCCGAAAAATTCTTCCAGGGTAAGCGGGCACATCCTGAGCGCCAGAGGAAGCGTCTTTTTTTTGTCTGTGTCCGGGGTTTTATCGAATAAATCCATGATGGCCCTCATTAAAATACTGTAATAGTTTAGCCCGGAGAAGAAGCTGTCTGATGTGATGGAAATATCCGAGCACGGTGTGAAGTTATCCCCCCAGGGGATAAAAATAACTTACACTTCTTTGAAAATACTACGCCTGAAGTATGATAATAAAAGAGATAACTTTACAGCGCGCGCAGAATATTTCCATCACATCAGACGGTATTTCCGTGGACTGATCTGCTACAAAATAATTAGGGCCGGACTTTCATCCGGCCCTAACTCCATCGAGCCGTGCACCAGCCGAGAATTAGCGACCTGGTATTCCCAGGTGGGTGCCCTCCTGACAATCCCTAGAGAATGTCAGAGTTAGGCTCCCGAAATAAAAGTGTTGGTCAAATTCTCTAAACCAATGACACGAACCCAACAGAAGCTTACACCTATATTATATCACCCTGATGATGCCGCCGCAACGGAATTAATCTTCTTAACGAAAGGTGAT
>JBDRIH010000052.1:0-21260 GCA_043816025.1 Candidatus Omnitrophota bacterium | reverse complement strand
TAATACTCACGGACGTACACGGCATCCACGCCTCTTTCTCTCATGCGTTCCATAGCACGTTGCTATCGAGCGTGAGAACCCCCGGGCTATTGGAGGCAAGAAAATAAACCGTGTCGCCCGGGATCATAACAACTTCCGGGAAGACTTCCTTCGCGCTTAAGTATATCGACCTGAGATAATCCCTTAATTCCTCGCTTATATAATTCTCGGAAGAGGTAAGCGCAAACGCTACCACGGCCCTTTCGTTCAGTATGTGCTCGAGTTCCCTGAAAAACCCTGCCGTGTAAAACCTGTTAAGCTGCGCCGTATATGGATCCCCGAGATTTATTATGACAACGTCGTACCTCTCTAGAGTGTTTTTGACGAAAAAACGCCCGTCCTCATTGATAACGTTCACCTCGCTCCGCTCAAGCACAGCCGCGCCACTTCCGGCAAGGTACTTTTTCGCCATGCTTATAATTATCGGGTCCAGTTCCACATAATCAACTTTCCTGACAGGGTATTTCAATATTTCATCAATAGACCCGCCGACACCCCCGCCTATCAAAAGAACCTTTTCGGGGTTTTCGCTTTCCAGAAGCGCAAAATGGACGGACTCCTCGGCTGAAAGACGATCCGGCACTGTATAAAGGTGCAGGCCGTTTTCATAAAACGAGCGCTGTCCGTCTCTTTCCGTGACTGTGATATTGCCGTAGACGGAATCCCTCGACTCAAGAACGTCAAAACCCTTCCACAGTCTCTCCAGGGAAAACCGCCTTGCGTACCGCCCGCCTCCGGCAATGATCGCTATCATCCCCACCACAAGCAGGGCCACGGTTAAACGGAAGGTAACCTTTTTTAGGCCGGAAGCCCCCGCAAACCTCTGCATCGCAACCGACGCGGCCATATTAAGAAAAGATAATAGAAACAATATGCTTAAAGGGAACATGTAACGGATAAGAAAATAGCTGACAAGAAGACCCCCCGAGAGAGCCCCGACTGCTTCCATAATATAAATGTGGGCCACGCTTTTAGCAGGGGTATTGGTAAGATCGCGATATATCCGGCAGGCCAGACTGAACATGAGGCCCATTATGGCGCACGGCACGGAAAGCCCCACAAACGTCGACAGCAACATCGGCATATACCCGATGATCTCGCCCGTCGTTATCCCCATCAACCCTTTAGACGACCTGACAAATAAAAAAGCGCAAGGAAGGACGAGGGCAAGGGCAAGCTGGCACATCGAAAACACGCGCACCCTGTCATGAATACGGTCGGAAAAACGGCCTAAAAAAGCGCTGCCGAACGCGCCCCACAGAAGCCAGCTGGCGAGTATAATCCCGATGGATATCTCGTTCCCGTAAAAAACCACCAGGAACTCTCTCATGAAAACTATCTGGGACGCCATGGCGGAGGCTCCCGCCAGTATCATGGAGATCTTTACGGTCTTTTTAAAATTCATGGTCAGAGTTACTTCCAGATCCCCGGGATCTTGTATCCGCAGAATTTACACTCCCCGCGGACGATATTGTTCTCAAGAATGCTATAACCGATTCTTTTTATAACTATTTTCTTGCAATTCGGGCACACCGTGCTCTCTGTCCCGATTTCCGGGACATTTCCTATATACACATATTGCAGCCCTTCCTGCATGGCAATATCCCTGGCCTGTTTTAGCGTTTTTACGGGGGTCGGATAAAGGGACCTTAATTTGTATTGCGGCCAGAACCTGGAAAAATGAACTGGAACGTCTTTGCCGAGGTTGTCCCTGATCCACTTTACCATCCGCCGTATGTCGTCCATATTATCGTTGAGCGTGGGAACTATAAGATTGGTTATCTCAACCCACACCCCTTCCTGTTTCATGATGGTCAGCGTCCTTAGGGTGTCGTCCAACTGTTGGGCGCATACCTCTTTCAGGAATTTTTTGTCAAAACCCTTAAGGTCCACGTTCGCCGCGTCGATATAGCGACATAACTCACGCATAGGTTCGGAATTTATTTTCCCGCCGGTAATCATGAGGTTGTATACGCCGTTTTTTCTGGCGATCTTGGATGAATCAAGCATATACTCGTAAAAGACGATAGGTTCGGTATAGGTATAAGCAATGGACGCGCATCCGTTAGCGACCGCGCTCGCGACAAGATCAGCACAGGTCAAACGATGGTTGGTGGTCTCTTCCGGCGACCTCTGCGAGGTCGTCCAGTTCTGGCAATATTTACAGCGGGAGTTGCACCCGGCGGTCGATATCGAAAACGACCTCGTGCCGGGCAATACGTGGAACAAGGGTTTCTTCTCTATGGGATCGATATGCGCCGTGCCGCAAATCAGTTCATAAACAAGGGTGTAAAGTTTGCCGTCTACAGGTTCGCGCACGCGACAGAAACCCCTCTGCCCGTTGGACAGCATACACTGGTTCGAGCACAAAAGGCACCTTACGGCCCCAGAGCCCATCTTCTCGTAGAAAAGGGCCTCGTGCATCCCCCTTCTCTCTCCTATAGCGGCATAGGCCTTATATCTGGACAAAAAATCAAACAGGTACAAAGACGCGCCCAGCCCGACACCCGCGGCAAGACACTTCCTGAGGAAATCCTTGCGGGTCAATTTCTTATACCAGATATCGTTCAGCTTATCCAATGCCTTCATTTGGACCCTCGCTAAAGAATGATATTTAAAATGGATCCCACGATAACAGTGGTTAGTATCATTATAAGTGCCGATTTCGCCATGTCACGGGCGCCCAGTTCGCGGACCATAACGATGAAAGTCGCCAAGCATGGAAAATATATAGCCAGGATAGTACACGCCGTTATCAGCTGTTTAGTCGTAAGCTCCATCGGCGCCAGCATACCCACAGCCACGTCTTTCCTTAAAAAGCCTATCAGCATCGCCGATATCGCCTCCTTGGGCAACCCCCACATCCCGCTCAGGACCGGGGAGAAAACCCAGGACAGAAAATCTATCACCCGGCTCATGTAAAGGATATTGACTACAAAAACACCCAGCAGAACATACGGCACAGCTTCCTTCAAAAACTCCGACACCCTCATCCAGAGTTTTTTCAATACCGCCAGGGGTTGCGGAAGCCTGTAGGGCGGGATCTCCCACAATATCTCCGGGCTCTTGCCCTTCATGAAGCGGTTCATCAATAGGCCCTTAGTTATAAAGATCACAAGGAGTATACCGAATATCATCGCGACATATTGCCCGCCCCTCTCACCTACAAGACCGACGATCATCGCTATTTGCGCCATACACGGCACGGCCACCGCCATAAGGGTCGCCGCGATGAATTTCTCGCGCCTGTTTTCCAGAAGGCGCAAGGCCATCGCGCCCGGCACGTTACAGCCAAGTCCTAGTATCATGGGAACAATAGCATAACCATGCAGCCCGATATGGTGCATAAGGTTATCCACCTGTGTCGCTAGACGCGGCAGATACCCAAAATCCTCAAGGACGCCCAAAACAAGATAAAAACTTAAAACATACGGCAGCACTGCCGCGAAAGGGACATAAAGCCCCGTGGTCAGAATCCCGAAAGACGCCCCGAAATCGATCTGGCCGTCTATGAGTTTACCTATCAGAATACCGTGCAAGAAACCGCCCCCGCCAAGCGCGGAACTTAAGTTTTCCATAAGGGGCAGCCATACCCTGTCAAACACCGGGTTCAGAACATAATTTATAAGTCCTTCCGCCACGAAACGTATTACCGTAAACGACAGATAAACGACAAGAGCGGCTATCGGAAGCCCCGTAGCGGGCCTAGTGCTCATGTCTTCAAACCTTTCAAGAAGAGTATGGTGGTGGTGATGCAATGTCTGACTGAGGCCTATTATCCTTCCGATCTCCTCCCATTTCTTATCCCTGGCCAGTGGAGTAAAATTATTTTTCCCGTCGCCCATCAGGCGTTCCACTAATTCCTTTATCCCGAAACCGGTCAGACCGCATGTCGGGACCACGGGAACGCCTAACTCTTCCTCAAGTTTTGCTACGTCGATCTCTATGCCCTTATGCCGCGTCTCATCCCACATGTTAAGCGCGACAACCACAGGAATATTTCTTTCCCTGAGTTCAAGCGTGAGAAAAAGATTTCTTTCCAGGTTAGTCGCATCGACAACATTGATAATAATGTCGCCCTTATCCAGCATCTCTAGAGCAACCTCGTCGGCTTTGCAAACAGGTTCCATATTATAGACCCCCGGCACGTCCATGACCACACCTGTCTGGCCTTCGCCGAGCTTCATGTACCCCTGAGTAAAGCCAACCGTCGTCCCCGGATAATTTGAGATCATAACCCTGGCTCCCGTCAGCCTGAAAAAAACGGCGCTCTTTCCTACATTGGGGTTGCCCATAAGCAGGATCTTTCTCTCGGGGCCATTCACCTTTTAATCTCCACCATGATCTTCTGCGCCATGCCGTGCCCTATAGCGACTTTCGCCTTATCGACCATCACCGTTACCGGTCCTCTCCAGAAATGGGCACTGATCATAACTATTTTCTTGCCGGGTCTTATCCCCAGGGACTCTAAACGACGGCTGACATCGTGCCCTCCAAGCATTTCTTTCACTACCGCCGTCTGATGAACCTTAAGCTCTGTTAAAAGTATCTCCCTCATCCCGATCTCTCCTATAATTTCTCCAGAACGTGTTTCAGTCCTTCCCGGAAAAGATTTTCGATATGCTCATCGCTGAGCATGTAATATGCTCTTCTCCCGTCTTTTCGGCATCTTACCAGATCTAGATCCTTAAGCGCGCGCATCTGATGTGATATCGCCGAGTGGCTCATCCCCAATAGACGCGACAGTTCCACAACGCATAACTCGGCCTTTGACAAAGCAAAAACTATTCTGGTCCTTGTAGGGTCGCCGAACACGCTGAAGGTTCTTGACAGTTTATCAATAACCTCCTGCGATTCCATGTCCTTTTTGATTTTCTCGACCACTTTTTTTCTTACCATAACCGCTCCCGCAATAAATGCAATATGTGAACAACTGTTCACATGTTAACATATTTTGTCTATAGTGTCAAGCGCTTTATGTTTTTTGGGAAGGATTAAAATTGAGGTTATGTTGATAAAAAAGCCCATCGAAGCAGATCTGTAAGCCGGGTTCTGTAAGCAGGAAAACCTGCCCGATGATTATCCATCTGGGGCCCGCATTGCTGAGGACCTCCTGCGGCCTACCCGGAAGTCATAACGAGACTAGCCGCCTCGCACCAGTCCATCCGCACGTACCGGATTTTTCTGATTCCTTCCCTATTTGGCCTTGCTCCGCGTAGAGATTGCCGCGTTTCACCCTTCCCGCATAAGCGAGAAGACTCGTCTCTGTGGCTCTTATCCTCACCTCTCGGTGGACGGGTATTACCCGCTACGCCGCTATTTGGAGCCCGGACTTTCCTCTCCCTGCCGGTATCGGCAGAAAGCAATCACCCGATCTACTTCAATGAGCTTTATATCAAATAAGGGCTTCGAGGTTTATCGCCCTATTTACAAGACTATCGGCATCCTTGTTCTCTTCGCGCGGTATTTCCCTTATCTCTACATTATCAAACCCGCGAAAAAGATTCAAGGCAAGGTCAAAAAATTTCCGTATATTCTGATCCTTTACCCTGTACTCGCCCTTAAGCTGCCTTGCCACGAGCTGGCTGTCAATATTTAGGATCACATTCCGGGCTTTTCTGTAAACGGCTTCCTGCAGACCGTAAATAACGGCCAGATACTCGGCGACGTTGTTCGTGGCGCTTCCTATATATCTTGATACCTCTTCGACTTTTTTTCCCTTTTCGTCGAAAAGGACCACGCCCACAGCCGCGGGACCCGGATTTCCCCTTGACCCGCCGTCGGCGAATATCCGGAGGGTATCAATGCTTTTGATCTTGCGCATAGAGCATCCTTGCGCAGTATGCACAGAAAACAAGACTGTTTTTTAGCTTTGCCTCATTAAGTATTTGCGGGCGAAGTTGCATGTTGCACACTCCGCAAAACTCCCCGTTAACTTCGGTGATTGCGATCCTGCCCCACTTCTTCAGTATCCGTTCGTACTGCTCGAGGACACCTGCGTCTATCGTCCCGGTGAATTCCGTCCTTTTAGTGTTAAGCTCGTTGAGCCGTTCGGAGACTTTCTTTTCTTCCGCCTTTATGCTTTCCCTTTCTTTCTCTACACGCTCTTTTTCTTCCTCAAAAATCTTTTTCTCCTGTTCGCACCTGGTTTGTGCCGCTTCAATCGCATCAAGGAGATTGATTATCTCTTCCTCCAGAAGAGAAACATCGGCCTTGACGCTGTCTATTTCCTGCTGAAGAGCCTGGTATTCCTTATTATTCTTTATCTTATAAAGATCTGACTGGTGCTTGCTTATCTGTCCTTCTTTTGCCTGCAGGTCCGTATCTTTTCCATTCTTGGCGAGCTGTACCCTTTTCAGCTCGTCTTCCGCGTTTTTCATCCCGCTCTTTTTCTCTTCCAAAGAGCCGTCCATGTCCTTTATCCTGACGGGAAACGCCTCCTTTTGAGACGCGAGGTCAAATATCTCAGCGTCCATTTCCTGAAGCTGTATTAGCTTTTTTATCTGTTCGCGAATATCAATATCTTCCGGCATATTCTTCCTTTCACGCCATAACTACAACTATTAAAGGAGGGTGAGCAGCCCGATACCATATGGTATCGGGCGTTGAGAGGGAACCATTGGTTCCCTCTCAAAGAATTTTGACGATTAGCCCCGCAGGGGTCAAAGGCAGCACAGACCTATAAGTGCTGGCCGAAGATCAAAATTCCTAAGTGGTGGGCGCAGGGGGACTCGAACCTCCGACCTCATGCATGTGAGGCATGCGCTCTAACCAGCTGAGCTATGCGCCCACGCTGGTGGGGGCACATGGACTTGAACCATGAACCTACTGATTATGAGTCAGTTGCTCTAACCAATTGAGCTATGCCCCCACCTTTAGTTTGCGTATTATAACATAGGCTTTAAAACGATGACAAGTAAAAATGGGGCCAGCTAACCTGCCAAATCTAACCAGGTTAGATTTCGTTTCGCCTTCGGCTCACGGCTCCTTCTGTGCTAGCCTCCCAAGCGCGCACGGTGTGACAGGTTAGATTTAAGGACCCGGGTACACCTTTAATCTCAAACACCGTGCAAGCTTCCGAGGCTATAAGAAGGAGCCTCGGCATGATAGTTAGCTTGTTGGCCGAGAAAAGGGTACACTTGCAAAGCTAAAACGGGAAACGGTGCATTACGTGAGGTTGTTTAGGGTTTCTCTTTCCTGGTCGCTGATCTCTGTGAAGGCTATCGC
This sequence comes from Candidatus Omnitrophota bacterium, assembly GCA_043816025.1. Lineage (GTDB taxonomy): Bacteria > Omnitrophota > Gorgyraeia > Tantalellales > Tantalellaceae > JBDRIH01. Next base: position 13,994 of record JBDRIH010000052.1, on the reverse strand, counting down.
TATGCTGAGTGTCGGAGAGTCTTCCTTCTCTTCAACGCGGATCACCTTCCCCACGCAGTTTATGGGGGTTTCGGATTCGGGAAGGTTCAGTTTTAGGTGTACGTAGGAATCTACTTCTACTTTTTTGTTGTAATCAACAAGTACGCCGCCGGCGCTTACGTTCCGTGTTTTGGTCATGTCCCAGCGCGGGAAAAAGTCCTCCTGGACTCCCTGCGGGATGACTTGAAAGTTTGTCGCAACTTGTTTGTCTATTCTTTTATGTTTTCTTCTCTCCCTGCCTGCTTGCATATTCCTTACCTCCTGTTAATTGGTATATACGATGCGCGCTTTCCTGTAATGGGTTAGCGCGGTGTCGTATTTACCTCTGATACCGTAGAGGATGCCCAAGTTGAAATGGGCATCTAGAAATTTATCTTTAAAGAACAACGCTTTGATATATTGGATAATGGCTTTGTCGTATATGCCGCGTACGCTGTAGGCTACGCCCAGGTTATAATACGCGTCGGCATAGCTGGAATCTATTCCGATAGCGGTTTTATAACAGGCAAGCTCCTCCTCGTCCCGACCAAACGTGCCGTAGACGATTCCTAGATTGTTAAACGCCTCGACAAACTGGGGATCAAGCTCTATGGCTTTGCTGTATTGGAGCATCTCTTTTTCGTGATCGCCCAGCGCGCCGTAAGCCACGCCCAGGTTGTACTGCGCGTCCGCGTATTCCGGATCTAGTTCTACGGTTTTTTTGAATTCGGCTACGGCTTCTTTATATAAACCCTTAAGAGCATAAAATACACCGAGGTTATTATGTGCCTCGACGGAATCCGGGTCGAATCTTACGGCCTTACTGAAACTTTTTATGCCTCTCTCGTGCATTCCTTTGGCGCCATAGATGATTCCAAGATTGTAATATGCGTCCGCGAAATTCGGTTTGAGGTATATCGCATCCCTTAAATTATCAAGCGCTTCACCGTACTCCCCTTTTATAGCCGCAGCAACTCCTTTATTGTAATGTTTTTCCGCGAGATCCAGGTCCCCGCTTATCGCTTTTTTGAAACTGGTTTTCTTATTGTTGCTGATACCCCTGGTTATCGCATCATAGGAATATATCGTAGCGCCCTCTTTGACCTTTTCTTTCAGTGATGAAGCTATGAATTTTATACTAGGATCATTCTGGGCGTTTATAGCTAAAACACCTGTTATGCTGAATACTATAACCGCCAGGGTCAACAGGGATATAGATGTGGTTTTTTTTGCCGTCATTCTCTGCCTTTTTTTTATTTAACGATTTTATATTACTATATCAAAATATCAGAGAATGTCAATAAAAAAATGACAGTTCTTATTTTCTATTAAACTAACAATGGGGTTTTTTAGGCTAGAAATGGTAGGATTATTGAGTTACTAATAAGGTATTTATATCTTCTATAGTATGCAGGGATGTGACATTCAGCGAGCTGTCTATCTTCTTTAAGAGGCCCTTTAATACGCTTCCCGGGCCGATTTCCAGGTAATCCGTTATGCCGAGCGAAGCGGCTTTTACCACGGAGGCTTCCCATAGGGTCCTATTATCAAGCTGGTCCGCAAGGTTCTCTTTTATTCTGGCCGGATCTCTGGTTATTTCCGCGTCGATATTACTTATAAAGTCAATAACCGGTTCTGCAACATCCATTTCATCAAGGACTTTTTTGAGTTTTTCTTTTGCCGGCGCCATAAGTTCCGAATGAAAAGCGCCGCTCACCTTAAGAGGGATAACGCGTTTGGCACCCTGGCTTTTCGCAAGCTCTGAGGCAAGTTCCACCCTGCTTGCCGGGCCTGATATCACTATCTGTCCGGGACAGTTAAGGTTCGCTACCTGGCAGCCGACTCCGTTACAAATCTCTTCTACTTTTTCCAGGTCAAGGCCCATTACGGAGGCCATTTTGCCCTCTTCTTTACGCGAAGCTTCCTCCATAAACTCGCCTCTTTTAGCGACGAATTTCAGGCCGTCTTCAAAGCTTAATGCCCCTGAAGCGACCAAGGCTGTAGGTTCGCCCAGGCTTAATCCCATTGTGAGTACGCCGGCGATCTTTACATCTTCGGCGGAAAATATTTCTCTGTGTTCGTCTCCGACCGGTGCGGCTTTAAGCCTTTCTATAAGAACGTTCAGCGTGGCTATGCTTGTTGTGAATATGGCGGGCTGGCTGTTTACCGTTGTCTGGAGCTGGTCTTCCGGGCCTTCAAAACACAGTTTCGCGATATCTCTTCCCAGAACTTCATTGGCGCGGTCGAATACCCATCTAGCCGCCGGCTGGGTTTTGTACAGCTCAAGACCCATCCCTACCGTCTGGGATCCCTGTCCGGGAAATAATAGTCCGAATCTCTTCCCCGTATCGTCGCCTACCACTTTATCACCAGGGCTCCCCATGTCAACCCCCCGCCAAAAGCGTCCATCAGGATAATATCGCCTTTTTTGATGCGTCCTTCCTCGACGGCTTCGGTAAGGGCCACGGCGCTGGACGCCGCTGACATGTTGCCGTATTTTTCTATGTTAAGGTATAGTTTTTTCTCCGGATCAACTCCCATTCTTTTCGCCAGGGCGTTAAGGATACGTATATTCGCCTGGTGCGGGATGATTAAATCGATGTCGTCGCCCTTAAGGCCAAGGGGTTCCGTCACGGCCAGCGCGGCCTCCGCCATGATCTTAACGGCGTGCTTGAAAAGAATGTTACCTTCCATCTTTATCGTATGCAGCTTGTTCTCGACGGTCTTTATCGAGGCCGGCATGCGCGATCCTCCCGCGGGAAGCCGCAAAAGGTCGCCTTTACTGCCATCCGCGCCGAGGCTCGCCCCCAGTATGCCGCCCTCCTCTACCGGGCCAAGTACGGCGGCTCCGGCTCCGTCGCCGAAAAGCACGCAGGTAGAACGGTCTTTCCAGTCCGTAACGGATGAGAGTTTCTCGGCGGCAACGACAAGCGCGTACTTGCACATGCCGTTTTTGATAAAGTTGTCCGCTATGGTAAGACCGTAAACATACCCCGAACAGGCAACGGCTATATCAAAAGCCGGTACGTGTCTGGCGCCGAGCTTATCCTGTAAAATACACGCCGTTGACGGGAAAAACATGTCCGGCGTTATCGTCGCCACAATGATAAGGTCGATGTCTTTAGCTTCGAGCCCTGCGTTTTTCAAGGCGCCCTTGGCGGCCTTCGCCGCCATGTCGCTGGTGGCTTCGTTTTCCGCGGCGATACGTCTCTCTTTTATGCCGGTACGCGTTACTATCCATTCGTCAGTAGTATCGACCATCCTTTCCAGATCGGCGTTAGTTAAAACGTTCTCCGGAAGGTATTTGCCTACTCCTAATATGCCCGTTCTCTTCAATGCATGCTCCTTAATCTATATGTTAATAACTCTGCAGTTCCTCAACAACGTGCGTGTTTACTTTGTGTTTTACATTTTCACCCGCTGCACGTATGGCGTTTTTTATAGCCTTGGCGTTGGAAGAACCGTGCGCGATTATGACACTGCCGTCGACTCCCATAAGCGGGGCCCCGCCGTATTCTGCCGCGTCTATCTTTTTCTTTATGGCATTAAAAGCCGGGAGTGTCAGCAGCGCCCCCATTTTCGTAATTAAATTGCTTTGCCTGAGTTCTCTGCGCAAAAGCTCGCTTGCCGCGTCCGCAAAACCTTCGGCAACTTTAAGCATGACGTTTCCCACGAATCCGTCACAAAGAACCACGTCGGCTTTTCCGCGGTACACTTCTTTGGGCTCTATATTGCCTATAAAATTCAGTTTGCTCTCGGTAAGCATCATGTGGACCTCTTTTACGAACTCGGTCCCCTTGGTCGATTCCTCGCCTATATTCAGAAGAGCTACAATCGGGTTTTCCTTGGCAAGTATATGCTTGGAATAGGCATCGCCCATTATACCGTACTGCAGAAGGTGCAGGGGTTTTGGATCGATGTTCGCGCCCACGTCGATAACCATGCACGGTTTGGTCAATGTCGGAAATATCACCCCTATGCCCGGCCTGTCGACCCCGAGCAAAAGACGCAGGCTCAGTGTGGCCGCGCATACCACGGCGCCGGTGTTACCCGCACTGACAAAAGCGTCAAACTCGCCTTTTTTTAAAAGCTCCATGCCTCTAACAATGGAAGAATCCCGTTTCTTCCTTACGGAAAGCGCCGCGGGTTCGTGCATCTCTATCTTCTGGGAAGTATTGACGATGTCTATCTTGTCGGAGGAATAACCAAGGATGCTGAGCTGGTCCCGTATTTCGTTTTCGTTTCCTATAAGCGTCAGATGGTACCCGTATTCCTTAGCGGCCAGCACAGCACCTTCTACCGTGCATACAGGCGCCTTGTCCCCGCCCATAGCGTCTAAACCGATCCTCATTTCATCCCCTCCTAGGTCTTTTTCCCTTTCTTCTCCCTTTTGGCCTTGCGCTCCTCGATGGATTCTATGCGCTTGACCTGCACCCCGGCGTAATAACCGCAGTAAGGACATACCTGATGAGGTTTTTTTGCCTTTCCGCATTGAGAGCATTTTGAAAGCGCAGGCGCACTTGCTTTGTAGTGTGTCCGTCTTTTTCGTCCGCGCGTTTTTGAATGTCTATGTTTTACTTTTGGCATATCTTGGTCTCCCTCTCTGGCAGCTTGTTTTTTAGCCGCTATTTGTTCGCCATCTCCGTAACTATCCCGTACGTGTCTTTAGCTATCAAGAGTTCCTCGTTTGTACCGATAGTGAGAAACTCTGTCCCATCTCCCAATAGATGCCGCAGCTGCTGTTTTATGTCGTCTTTTATCTGCGGTACGTTTTCACCTATACCCGCCGTAAAAACCACCGCGTCAACACTTCCGAGGACGGCGGCGTAAGAACCTATGTATTTTTTTATACGGTACACAAAAATATCGTACGCCAGGCGTGCCCGTTTGTTTCCTTTTTTGACGGCGCTCAGTATGTCCCGCATATCGTTACTTACGCCTGATACGCCCAGAAGGCCGCTTTTCTTGTTCAAGAGATCGTTGACCTCATCGACACCCAGGTTTTCTCTCTGCATAAGAAAAGTCACCACAGCCGGGTCAAGTTCACCGCAACGCGTTCCCATAAGAAGCCCGTCAAGTGGGGTAAACCCCATCGACGTGTCTATGCTCTTTCCGCCGGCAACCGCCGCTATACTGCATCCGTTACCCAGATGCACGGTGATTATATTAAGATCCTCAATAGGCCTTTCCAGAAGCTCGGCTGCTTTGACGGAAACGTACCTGTGGCTCGTCCCGTGAAATCCGTATTTTCTTATGCCGTATTTTTCATAAAGCTCGTACGGGATGCCGTAACAAAACGCGTGTTCCGGCATCGACTGGTGGAACGCCGTATCAAAAACAGCGACCTGCATCGCGCCAGGAAATATCTTCATGCAGCCTCTTATACCTTCGAGGGAAGGTGGGTTATGCAGAGGCGCGAGCACGGAAAACTTCTTTATGCTTTTTAAGATCTCCTCGTCTATCAGCGTACTTTCGCTGAACTCTTTGCCATGGACGACCCTGTGACCGACCCCGGCAACTTCGCTGACGTCCGCGAGAACGCCTTTGGCCGCGTCGGTCAGAGCTTCCTTTATTATCTCGATGGCCCTGTGGTGATTGGGACACGTAACCTTTTTTTCAAGCGTACCCTTGTCCGCGGCTTCATGCACAAGACTGGAAGAGCTCTCACCTATACGCTCAACTATACCATTGCATAAACCGGAGAATCCTTTTTCCGCATTAAAAAGATCATACTTCGCTGAAGATGAACCACAGTTTATGACTAAAATCAGCATTAAAAATACCCTTTCTACAATTCCTGAGCGCGAATGGCCGTGACGACCGTCGTGTCCACGACTTCTTCCCAGTTGCATCCACGGGACAGGTCGCTGCAAGGCTTGTTAAGCCCCTGCACCAGAGGACCGACGACCCTGGCCTTTGCGAGGCGTTGGCTTAACTTATATGAGATGTTCCCGGCATCCAGGTTGGGGAATATAAGCACGTTGGCTTTACCCGCTACCTTGCTGTCCGGGCATTTAACCTGCGCCACCTCGGGAACTATTGCCGCGTCCACCTGCAATTCGCCGTCAACCATAAGTTGCGGCCGTTTTTCCTTTATTTTTATCAGAGCTTCCCGGATGGTATCGATCGATTCCCCCTTGGCGCTGCCTTTGGTGGAATAGCTCAATAACGCTACCCGGGGTTCTATGTCAAAGAGTTTCTGGAACAGGTCGCTCGTCGCGATGGCTATACCCACAAGCTGTCTCGCCGAGGGATAAGGGATGATGCCGCAATCGCCATAAGCGAGAAGCCCTTTCTCGCCGAACGGACAATCTTCCATCTCCATTATAAACGAGCTGGAAACCGTACCGATTCTCCTGTCCAGCTTAAGACAATGTATTGCCGCCCTTGCCACGTCTGATGTCGTATGGCTGGCCCCGGCCACAAAACCGTCCGCGATATCAAGCCTGGTCATCATAGCCGCGTAATACACAAAGTTTTCCATTACGGTCTTTTCCGCTTCTTCCGGAGTAATTCCTTTGTGTTTTCTTCTCTCGTAATACCCGTTTATAATCTCCTCGCGCCTGTCGTGCGTGAAGGGGTCGATGAGACTCACTCCCTCCAGCGATATGGAGTTTTCTTCGGCAAGTTTCAGGACTACGTCTTTTCTGCCCAGTAGATCAATGTCTGCGATGCCTTCGGATGCCATGAACGATGCGGCTTTGAGAACCCTTTTATCGTCGCCTTCTGGCAGGATGATCTTTCTTTTATTTTTTTTAGCCTTATCCCGTAAAGCCAGTACCCTGTTCATTTCTTCAGCTTCTCTTTCAGTTTTTTTTCAACGTTTTCCGGAACGAATTTAGAAACGTTCGCTCCCAGGCGAGCCGTCTCCTTGATCAGCTTGCTTGACAGGTACGAGTACGCCTCGCTCGGCATCATAAATACCGTCTCAATTTTCGGGTTCAATTTTCTGTTGGTGAGTGCCATCTGAAACTCGTACTCGAAATCCGATATCATCCTGATGCCTCTTAAAACTACCTTAGAGGATCTTTGGGTAGCGTAGTCTACCACAAGACCGTCAAAAGCCTCTACTATGACATTGTAATATTCGGAGGTCGCCTCGGTCATCATCTCCACGCGTTCCGCCACGGAAAAAAGCGGCGATTTCTCACCGCTATGCGCTACCGCGACAATGACACTGTCATAAATCTCGGAGGCCCTTTCTATCACGTCGAGATGTCCGTATGTAACGGGATCAAATGTCCCTGGATAAATAGCTTTTCTGGTCATTTTCTAAGGAAAACGGATATGCAGATATTCCCGTAAGTCTTTTGTTTACAAAGAGAAACATCCCCTTCTGCCTCGGGAAAGCTTTCACTCGTACTATGTTCGATGATTAGCAATCCAGAAGGACTTAATATATCATATTGATTTATCATAATCAAGGTTTTTTTGGACATACTTGTATTATACGGGGGATCGGAAAAAACCAGGTCGAATTTCTCTTTGTTTTTGCCTTTACCCAATAGTTCGACCGCTTTAAAAGCGTCTTTTATTATTATTCGGGCGTATTCCTCGAGGCCAAGAGCCGTAACGTTTTCTTTGATCGAGGCGGCGCATAATCTGTTTTTTTCCACGAATACGGCTTTTTTCGCACCGCGGGAGAGAGCTTCCATGCCGTAGGCTCCGCTGCCGGCAAAAATGTCCAGGACATTCGAGGTGGGAACTTTTTTGGAGATGATATTGAACACGGCCTCGCGTATCCTGTCCTTTGTAGGTCTGGTTGTCTTGAATACGGGCTGTTTTATCTTCCGCCCCCTGAACTTGCCGCCGATTATTCTCATATCCCTATCTTGCTCCCGAATCTCTCTCGTATACTTTCCCTGATACCGGCATTATGCGGATCCTCAAGAAGCGGATCTTCTTTGACCAGGCTGAACGCTTCCTTCCTTGCTTCCTCCATGATCTCAAAATCCCGAACGATGTTTCCGAACCTGAGTTCCGGCAGGCCGCTCTGCCTCTTTCCCAGAAACTCACCCGGCCCCCTGATGTCGAGATCCTTTTCCGCGATCTGGAACCCGTCATTCGTTTGGGCCATTATTGATAGGCGTTCACGCGAAGCATCCGTCTTCGGTTCGCCCATAAGAATGCAGTATGAAGCGTGCCTATCCCGTCCGATACGCCCCCTTAACTGGTGAAGCTGTGCCAATCCGTAACGTTCGGCGTGTTCCACCAGCATAACGGTAACGTTTGATATGTCTACACCTACCTCTATCACCGTGGTTGAAACCAGGATGTCATACTTGCCGGCGCGGAAATCCTCCATCACTTTTTTCTTCTGGTCCGATTTAATCCGACCATGGACAAGAGCCAGACGCAGGTCAGCAAACACGTCCTTCTGCAGATGATGGTACATCTCCTCCGCGGCTTTAAGGTCGGAGGCGTCGGTTTTTTTTATCCTGGGATACACAACAAACGCCTGGTGCCCTTTTTGGACTTCGTCGCGTAAGAATTCGTAAACAGCGCTCCTTGAGTCTTCGCCGGCCCAGTACGTGGTCACCGGTTCACGGTCCTGGGGTTTCTCCCTCAAAAAGGAAATATCCATGTCCCCGAAAACCGTAAGTACCAGGCTTCTCGGTATCGGCGTAGCCGTCATAACAAGAGTATCAGCCATCTTCCCTTTGCGGCGCAACTGGCTTCTCTGTGTAACACCGAACTTATGCTGTTCATCTACAATAACCAGCCCTAGTTTTTTGTACTCGATATCCTCCTGGATCAGGGAATGGGTGCCTATGACTATGTCCGCTTCCCCTTCGACTATCTCTTTCTTTATCGCATTTCGGGAAGCCTGATCAATCCCGCTTATAAGAAGCCGGACGTTCAGGCCAAGCGGCATAAACGTCTTGCTGACCGTCACGTAATGCTGGCGGGCCAGTATCTCCGTTGGAACCATCAACGCGGCCTGGTAACCGCCTCTGGCCGCCAAGAGAAGCGCGTACATGGCCACAACCGTCTTGCCGCTCCCCACGTCCCCCTGCAGGAGGCGGTACATCGGCTTATCGGAAGACATGTCATCCCGGATCTCCTCGATGCATTTTTTCTGCGCGTCGGTAAACTCAAAAGAAAACAGCTTTTCAAAGTCCGATAGGATGTCCTGATCTGCCTCGTGCTTTATTCCTTTTTTCATGACTTTCTTGCGTCTGAGAGCCATTACCGCCTGCAGGACGAAAAACTCCTCAAAAACCAGCCTTTTATATGCCCTTTCAAGGTTCTTGGCCGAATATGGAAAATGTATGTTCTCTACGGCGAACTTCGAATCGACCAGCTTCTTTTTCGCCCTTATACGCGTGGGCAGGGTGTCCTCGGCCCCTGCGGCGTAAGAACGTATCGCCTGATGAACGACCTTGCGCATATACCTCTGAGAGAGGTTCTCTGTCACCGAATAAATAGGCACTATCCTGCCGACGTCCAGCGATTCCTTTACGCTTTCGCCCTCGTCCAGGATCTCGAAAGCCGGATGGCTTATCTGCAGGCGGTTCTGCAATTCGCATTTTCCGTAAAGCACCACCGTCTGGCCCACGGAAAATACTTTTTTCATGAACGGCTGATTGTACCACACGGCGAACACCCTGCGTTTTTCGTCGCCCAGGGCGATCTCGAATATACGGGTACCGGTCCTGGCGGTAAAAACACCTGTCTTGAGGACTTTGCCTATAACAGCCTGCGTATGGTCCACCTCTAGGTCTTTCACCTCTACAATATGGCTTCTGTCCTCGTACCGGCGCGGCAGGTAATAAAAAAGGTCGGATACATTCTCGATACCCAGCTTTCCGAAAATATCCGCCTTCCTGGGACCCACGCCCTTGATGTACCGGACTGGGATGTCTTTAGGGAGGTTTTTCGCTTGCATTATGCCCTTTATTATGATATCATCTGCTACTGTTTTACTAGAGAGATCTCTCCGATCGGTCTTGAGCAGCACGGCCTAGCATAATTATAGAAGAAAGGTTTTAAGATGGCAAGGGAATGTTATATATGCAGTAAAAAACCGGTCAGCGGCAGGACAATATGCCGCAGGGGTATGGCAAAAAGTAAAGGCGGTGTCGGCCAGAGAATAACCGGAAAGACCCTGCGCCGGTTCAGTCCCAATCTACAGACGGTCAACGCTCTTATCGACGGGAAAAATAAAAAGATAAAGGTCTGCGCGAAATGCATCAAGGCCGGCAAGATCAAGAAAGCAGCCTGATCCGCACCTCTTACGACTGATTACGCCCTGATCAGTATATTCTCCTCCAGCATATCGTTATACTTTTTCAGTTTATCGACATCTATTACACTAACGCGCGGAAGCATCAAACTGATAATTTGAGGCAATTTAGCCAAGTCATCCAGCTTTCCGTCTTCTAGCTCAAACGGTTTGCCGGTCAGGCGTGAGTATATTTCAAGAAAACTGTTTCGGTCTAGGTTCAATATCGCTCTGGCCAGACCTATCAAGGCCTCGAGATTCACAAAATCCGCGGAGGCCTCTTTTTCGATCATAAATATCTTCCCGTCAAAGTTGATCCCTTCCGCTTTCTTTGGATCGCCCAGAAATACTACAGTGTTTTCCTTGTCGCACTTGTTTTCCTTAAGATAATCTTTTATGCTTTCTGGGTCCATGAAACGTATTTTCTCCAGCACATAATCATCATCCCTGAACTTCTGGTCAATATACTTGGTCAGGTTCTGTTGTGAAGCCGCGGGGATGCCGGAGTCTATAAGAATATGGGTCGTCTTGCCCATTGCCCCGGACTGGTCTATCTCGTCACTCAACCGGTGAATCTCGCTTATACCCTTTTCAACAATATCCTGACCTTCACCATCTCTCGAAACCTCTTTCTTTCCGTTTTCCGCGGCGGTCTTGTAGATCTCGTTTCTATGTGTGATACTATATTCGTAAAGCGAGATCTTCTTCGCCTTGAAATATTTCTTCGGCGGAACTCGGTTGCTGGGTTCTGCGTTCTTTGCGGCATAAGCCCACTCGAAAAGTTCCCATACTATTTCGCCTTTATTGTCCACGGGGAATACGGGGACGGTCAAAAGATTCAGCCCCTTGTAATGTATCCTATCAAAAAGTTTCACGCGGGATCTGCCGGTAAAAAGACGATGGATGTTAAAAAAATCAAACATACTAATACCGACTATTTTCTCCCCAAAAAGATCGTCCTTTATGCCATGGCTTTTCAGAAAGTCTTCAATATATTTTATCTGTTCCGGATCTAACTTAAGGAACTTGGCGCCTGAATTCTCCCGGTTTGTTCTCTCGAGATACCTTATTATGGTCTTTAATATTTTTTTCTTTTTCTTTTCCTTCGCCTCCTCCTTGCTTTCTTTCTCCATCTCATCGCTAGTCTTGGAGATACGCCATATCATAAAAAAATACGCGTTAGACCCGAAATAATTGCCGAAAAACCTGTCTAAGCTGTCCTTGCCGACGCCTTCCATGTCTATTTCTGCATAGGCATCAAGCGCCGCGTATTCCTGGAATTTAGGATATTTCTTTTTAAAGTACCTGTATAACTCAAGGTCATCAAGGATCTGATCAACTTCGTCAGCACGGTGGTCTATCTCGTGAAACAGCCTTTCGGCGACCATCCTCTGCGCGCCGAACTGCTTGCTTAAAATCTTGGATTGTTCGGCCCCTTCATAATGTTTCTGGCGGTTAGCTACCCAGAACCTGTAAAGGGCGCTTATAAACCGGTGATTGAAGACCAGCGCCCTTTGGTTTTCGTAATACGCCGAGTTGGCGTTTAGGTTGTGGGCCGTTTTCACCTGTATATTAGCTTTCTTGGCTTGCCCTTTCATTCTTTCCAGAATGTTCACCAGAACGCTGTAAGATCTGTCATCATCCTGATCTTTTATAGTATTCAAAAGATCAAAAGCTTGTGTCAACATCTCCACAAGTTCCCACGCTAAAGGGGCCATCGTCTCTTTTATCCCTAGATATTTCTTCAGCTTCTCTACCGCTTCATCATCATCTTTGCAATTATATCTTGTTTTTGCCCATTCCAAAAGCCCGCGAAGATTGTTCTCCCCGAAATCGCGTATGTTTTTCTGAAAATCGGACTTCGTTAAAGCCGCCGGGTGTTTCCTTTCCTCAAGCCGTTCAGCGAGTTTCTTAACAATGCGCAGTTTCGCTTCTTTCGTAACGTCTTCCCATGAGAGCGGCCCCTTTTTGAGCAATTGAACAACTTCCGCTAAGGGGTCTTTTTTAACGGTCTTGCAAACAAATTTTGAAACCTCTTTCTCCTTCCCGGGAGGACCTATTTTTTCTGTTTCTACGGTTATATACATCCCCACGCGATTCACGATTTTAGAAATCTCCAGAGCTTCAAAACTCAGCGGCGGTCCGCCGAATCCGATCATGTGGTCAATTTTTTCATCCCGGCTTTCCCCGTCAAAAAGGCCCAGCTGCTCGGGTTCAACGTCCCCTGGACGCGAAGATCCATCGGGGGAAAATCTGGAAACCTCATCTTCATGAGTAATGAGATATTCATAAAGGGATATTCTCCTTGCCTTAAAATACTCCTCCGGAGGAAGCCGATCTATACGCGGTGCACCTCTGTGGGTACGCGCCCACCCAAAAATCCTTTCTACCCTTTCTACTATTCTGCCTTCGTTATCTACGGGTAATATTGGAAGGGTTAAAAGATTTAGCCCCTCGTAATGGATCCTGCCGAAAAGCTTGCCGGTTATTTTTTCATGAATATGTGGGTGCTTAATGCGTAGCGCCCACTTAAGCAAATGCTTAAGTCCTTCGTAATGTACCACGCCGCCCCGTCGAAGTCCCCTGATGCGATTTTCCGTCTCCCCTACCGTGCGCGCTTGCTGGGCGGACCCGCGGATTATCTCAATTATTTTTTCGACCGTTTTCCCTTTTCTGATGCGGCCTCTTATGATGCGGCCTTCTCTTGTGCGACGGTCGGGGGAGAAAAACTCGTCGAATTCGTTTGCCCGTTCTTTATCTACATCGGAATCGAAATGTACAGGGGGTATATTGGTAAAAAGACAATGCGCTCTAAGAAAGTCAAAGAAACTCATATCGTCGGATTGTTCACCAGCAGCATTTATAGTGGATATCCTGGATTCGAACAGCTCCCCACTTATGCCAAGTATCCCTAAAATATGTCTGGCATATCGCACCTGTCTATCGCTAAGTCTAAGACGTTCAGCACTAGAGTTCCTTCTGTTTGTCTCCTCGAGATATGTTCTTATGGCCCTGGAGATCTCCCCCTCATCAGTCATCCCGGAGATCCTGTGTATCATTTCAAACCGCGTGTTGGTACCGAAAAAAGCACCAAAACTCCCGGTCTGACCGGTATCGTCGACTTTAAATTCAGAATCCGCAATTCTTTTAACAACCGCAAGCTCAGGACGACCCTCCAACCTTGCTTTATAAAACAATCGGTCCCTAAGAATCTGCTCAACCTCGCCATCGCTATCATGTATTACATGCATTGTTTCATGAAACAGTCTTTCAGCAAGCATTATCAACGCACCCTCTTCCTCCTCGGTTCCCCGCTTGCCCGAAAGAAAATCAATAAACCGACTGTTAAACACCACTACCTTTCGCTCCTTGCTAGGCAAGTTTCTGCCACCGGTGCCCCACCATATCCAGGAACCCTCACCATCTATCGAATATTCCGCCGAATCGGCGTTTAGATTGTCTGCCGTCTCCACATATATCCTGTTGTTATCAATCCTATTGTTACCAATATAATCCTTCATCTCCTGCAAAAGGTCTCTCTGATGTTCAGAGTATTCAGGCTTATCCAGGACCGTTATATCGTTCAATTGCCCTAAAGCCTGATTCAGCGTCTCTGCGTACCGCGTTGCCGTCACCGGGGCGTTGGTTTCGGTCCGGCATACGAATTTTGAGACCCCTTTTTCATCCTTTTCTGTAGTTATGTACACTCCCTTATTTTCGCCCCTCATATCCTCAAGAATATCCAGAGCTC
>JBDRIH010000051.1:0-4233 GCA_043816025.1 Candidatus Omnitrophota bacterium | reverse complement strand
ACCTTTATTGGATGCCGTTTAGGAAACTTGGATGTCCTCGGCCAGGCCTGGTAAGCCCCTTCTATAACAACCGGCACAATGCGCGCTTTTGACTCCTTTACCAGGATACCGAACCCCTTCTTGAATGCGCCTATGTTTCCGTCAAGTGTGCGCAAACCCTCTGGAAACAAGCACAGGTTCTTGCCGCTCGTGAGCACATAGAAACAACCCCTTAACGCCTCCAGAAGATACGAAGAAAAATCAAGAGGAATTACCCTTCCTATTTTTATAAGGTCGCGAACAATCGGAACAGTAAGATACGGCCTGAAACCGACAAAGAATAAATCCAATCTCGCAAAAGCCGGTAAAGCCGCAGCAACAAGAAAACCGTCAAAATAGCTTGTATGATTCACGTACAACATATACGGCCCGTTTTTGGGAAAATTTTCTTTCCCTTCCACCTTAAAACTGTAAAACATCTTAAAGAACGCTTTAACCAGGCATGTAAAAAGAAAAGCAACCAGCCATGCTCCAAAACCCGGATTTAGATCGATCTTTTCCAGATTTTTTTCCCTCGGCGGAACCTGTAGAGTTTCCCGCCACTTGCCGGGTTCAAAAGTTATCTTTTCTTCAGGTACCAAAGGAATTTTAATTCCTTCCGCGAGAAGTGGTTCTATACCCGCAATCAAATCCGTCACGGTAAACGCGTTTCCTATAATTTCGTCCCTTATCTCTACCCCCAGCATTTTCTCAAGACCTGAAGCGAGTTCGATCCTGCCCAGTGAATCTATGCCAAGATCGAGTTCCAGCAAGTCTCCAAGACCAATACTCTTTTTAACTCCTGTCTGTTTTTTAAGATAACTGATTATCTTCCGGCTTATATCTTTTTCCATTATCTTTAAATCTTCTTTCGATAGTTCCTTCGGTTCCAGAACGTGCTCTTCTTCGACCGACTTTGAGGTATAGATCTCTTTAACGGCAAAGCGCTGGATCTTTCCCAGAAGTGTACGCGGCAGTTCCTCAAGCGTTATGGAAAAACCCATAAGGCGCATATAGCCGGGCAGGGTCCTTGAAACATTGTCAATCCTCTCTTTGATCACGGATCTTAAGTTTACTTCTCCGTATTTTTTGAAAAATTCAAGATCAGGCACAACAACAGCCCAGAGTGCTAAGGTTTCTTCCGCACCCTTTTTAGAAGGCACCTCAAAAACGCACATCTCCTTGACTGGCGCTCCTTTGGTATAAGCCTCTTCTATTTCCTCGGGATATATATTCACGCCAGAGCTTAAAACTATCACTTCTTTCACCCTGCCGGTTAAAAACAAATAGCCATCTTCATCGGTATACCCGAGGTCTCCCGTGTGGAACCACCCATCCTTTATGACATCATCTGTTAGGTCCCGCCTTTTATAATATCCTTCCATAATATTCGAACCGCGCGTGACAACTTCACCTATACCCTCCTTGTTTTTATCCACTATCTTTATTTCCACATCGGGCAGAGGCAGGCCTACCGATCCGATCTTCGGCCTGAGGAGGGGGTTAAATGTCAAAACCGGTGAGGTCTCCGTAAGACCATATCCGTCCAATATCGTGAATCCGAATCTAAATAAATCTTTTTCAACGTTTTCGTCGAGCTTCGCGCCTCCGCTTGCAAACAGACACATTGATCTTCCAAATTTTCTGTGGATGCCATAAAGAAAATAGCGTGATAGATTAAGTCCAGTTTTCTTTCTGATCTTATATAAAAACTCAACGGTAAACTTAAACAGAATACTAAGCGGAAAAGGTATCTTTTTAAAGGTTTTCGTGATTTTTTGATAAAACAAATAGAAGATCTGGGGCACGGCAGCAAAAACGGTTGCCTTTGTCTCCCTCATGGCCTCTAAAACAATTTCTCCGCGCATGCTCCCGGGGTAAATGATCCTGTTTCCATATAAAAGCGGGACTAGCATCGTCACCATTAATGGATAGGCGTGATGCAGGGGAAGAATCGAGATAATACTGTCCTTTCGCTTGATCAGGTTCACCTTGTGTATGGAATCGCAGTTGGCAAGCAAATTTCTGTGTGAAAGCATAACACCTTTTGGTTCAGCGGTTGTACCCGAAGTGTATAGAATGCATGCAAGGTCGTTGCCCGTGGTTTCCATGTTTTTGGTTTCACGGGGATCTTTTTTTAGCGCGTTCCTGAACGCGTCTGAATCCACAGAAACAACCTTTTTCACCGATGGACATCTCTGACGGATCTTTTCCGCCAGAGCAAGGGACGGCTCGCTCACAAAAACAAATTTGCATTCAGAATCTTTTAAAATATTCTCGATTTCTTCCGCGGTGGACCCCAAATTGATAGGGATAGAAATCGCTCCCACGTATACCGTGGACAGAAATACCAGCGGCCATTCAGGACGGTTTTCCAGTAAAATGGCGATCTTCTCGCCTTTTCTGATCCCTTCTTGCAGTAAAAACGCGGACAGCGACTTTATGTTATCCCCGAAATCACCGTAGGAAACCTCAACCCATCTATCGTCTTTTTTATACTGGATCGCGGTTTTACCGGAATATTTTAACGCTGTTTCTTTAAATTTTTCTATTAAATTCCCCACCATAACAAAATTTCTAATTGTTCGCAAAATCAGGGAAAGAGACGGTGGTATTCCCGCTCCATCGCATCATGAACATATGTCGCCATTTCTTTGCGGGATCTCCCTTCCGGGAAAATAGGTGGCAAAAAATGCAGCTCCGCTTCTATAGAAGGAAAGCCTAACACCTGCCAAAGATGCGGGAGCAGAGTCATGTCGCCGTACCAGCACGCCGTAGCATCTCCGGGAAGATCCCCGTAACGGGTCAAAACGGGAAGAACCGGCTGGTTCCCCGCAACAGCGGCTTCGAAAGAGGTGGACTTAAAAGGAAGGATCCCGTTTTTTCCGTCAGTACTCGTTCCCTCCGGATACACAACCAGGTACATCCCCCGCGTCATGGTCTTGGCAAAATCCCTCAGGGCTTTCCTGGACATCGCTTTCGAGGTCCTGTCAACCAATATGGGCTGGCTTAAAGCGATAAACCTTCCGAGAATAGGCCACCCATTAATCTCCGTCGTAGAAGTAAAACGCGAGGGATAAACCGTCCCGTGAGTGATCACGTCGATATAACCCAGGTGATTTGAAACTACCAGTCCGGATTGTGCATCGTGAATATCCCCGTGCACCTTAATGCGCAGGTTGATGATCCTGGCAACGCCCCTGGCCCATAAACGGGCAAGATGGCTTATATTCCTTCTTCCCCCCCAGCCTTTGAATTGTTGCGGTATCGACAGAAGGGAGATAAACACGAACCACGCCACAAGAAGTATGATCCTGTACAAACGACGAAAAAAAGCCATGCTAGCAGCCTATGCCCTCTTGTAATTAAAGTGACGGATATAGCGTTCCGGGACTTTATTGATGTCAAGCAGTATAAAAAAATCTATCGTCCCAAACTCCCTATCTATCGCGGGTTCCCCGCAGATAAGGGCTCCCAGCCTCAGATACCCTTTTAATAGCGGGGGCATCCATTTCTTGATCGCCTTCTTATCGGACAATAGTTTTTTTATTTCATAATGGGGGGGGCGTTTCAACACAAAACCCGGACGGGGCGTAATGGTAAATTCCGTGCATATCGAATTGGTTTTCTGGAAGTGTTCGTATAAAGCCCAGCCTATCCGCGAATCCCTCCCTTCCAGACTGACGCATCCCAGCATATAAGTAAGATTCGCCCGCACCAAGAGTTCGTAGATAGCGCCCCAGAGAAGAGCGACCGCGGTGCCGATACGAAACTCCGGAGAAACGCACGTACGCCCGAGTTCCAGGCATTTATCCGCTATGTTGTATAATCCTTTTATTTCATATTCCTTTGAAGAATAAAAACCTTTCGCGGAATTCGCCACGCAGCCGAGATGCGCGCGGTATGTCCCTATAACCCGTCCCGACGCTTTTTGTATGACAAGCAGATGAAGACAATATTCATCAAACTCGTCAAAATCAATGCCAAATTTTTCCGAACCCTCGAGACCTCTTCCCTGCTCAAGATTAAAGACCTCGTAACGAAGGCGTTGGGCTTTTTCAACCTCCTCATGATTTTCCGCCAGCTTGACAAAAAATTGACTGGTTTCGATCAATATAGCCGGCTTTACTATCTTTTCGGATAAACCTTTTATCATCTTTTTCCTTCCTCAGCCCGAGGTTCTCCCTCGGCCGATACAAACTCTATCCAGTCCAG
>JBDRIH010000050.1:0-8183 GCA_043816025.1 Candidatus Omnitrophota bacterium | reverse complement strand
TTATACAGCAAGGAACCCAGACGGCAAGGAACAAAAACAAAAAAACAGCCACGTAAAAAAACAGCCCCAACGACTTTCCGGCCGCCATAATAATATGGAACAGCGATGCCCACGTGCTTATCAAAACATGCCCCGCGTGCGTGAATGTAGTCGTCGGCCTGAAGTATGCTACGGCTATGCCAACACCGGCAAGAGGGATCACAAGCTGCCAATGCTCGATAAACCCGATGTGTGGTTCGGCGTGCGGCATTCGCAAAAGAACCTCCCCGAGATACGGCATGATCGAATCACTCAGAGTGGCTATCCCGATCGACCCGACATAGCCGACGGCGAGGAGCATAACGAGGTTGCCTCCTTTAGTGCCGGTCGCGCCTTTATAATTTTTATACATGGACGCGGTGACCAGCGCGCTCAAAAGCACATGCATGGGATGAAGCGTGTAAAAAACATTGTAGGCGATCTTGTAGGGCAGGTTATGTGCAACCGCCATTACGAGTATGCCTGTAAGCGCGCCGAAGACTGTAAACGGGGCGTGCCTCTTCAGCTCATGTAAAACCGGCCCGCTCATTATCCGTTCATCATCCTTTCAAAGAGGTTTATATACTGCCTGGCTATTCTTTTCGGTGAATGTGTCTCCACAAACTTATCCGCTTTTTCCATAAGACGTTTGCGTTTTTTTTCGCTTCCCAATAGATCTATGAGTTTCTTGTTCAACGCGGTAATGTCTCTGTAGTGAACAATCTCATCTTTCCAGTCGTGAAAAAAATCAGACTGGGCGGGCACAAAAATCGGACAGCCCGTGCCAAGCGCCTGATATACCGTCGATGATATGACCGCGTGGAAGCGGCTTTGGAACTTGTGGAAAATGGCCGCGTCCGAGGCAAAGAGATAGTCGTCGAATTCCTTTGTCGCCAAACCGTTGCATTTTCTTACCATCCTCCAATCGGTGGGGCTCAGCGCTTCCAGCATCTGGTAATCTTTGGGCACGACATGCAAAAGGATCGCTTTCCGTTTAAGTTTGGGGGGTAAGTCCCTGTAATAAGAATGATACCCGCGAAGGCCGAACGCGTAGATAATCTTTCTGTCCAGCGGCAGGCCCAGCCTTTTTCTGGCCGCCATTTTGTTGCCCCTGCGCAGCTTATAGCAGGGGAAGGGGATATGCTCGGCGTCCGGGTAGATTTTCTTCAAAAAATCCTGCCGGTGATCGAAATAAACGACCTTGTCCCAATCTATTTTATAAAACCACGAATGGTCACATATCTTGTTTTCGTGCACCACGTGCAGCACCTTGGCCTTGCGCTTAATCAACGGAATTATGTTGGCCAATTTGTCTGCAGGAAGCATTCCCAGGTCCTCCACGAGCAAAATATCGAAATTGGTCTCCATAAACGGCCGGGGGTCGAGGGCCTCGGTTCCTGTTCTTGTCCCAAAACACCTCTTAACATAGCTTTCATCTTTTGCGGTTATTCCTTCCCCGTGATAATCGTTCTTGTGAAAGGTGAAAACCGTAATTTTATGCCCCATCTCCCTGAATGCCTTGCCTATTGGTTCGGCGTGCATTGCAACTCCGCTGTTGGTGTTCCAGGCGGCCATTATCCCAATTTTCATTTTGTCTCCTCTCTTTATAATAAAATTTTTCCGTTCGCCCAAATATTATCACGCAAACGGTTTTTTGGCAAGACGCTTTTCAAATCTAAAAAGCGCGGGCCGGCCTCATTATCACAGAAGCTTCTTCGCGCGCCCCAGAAGCTTTTTTATGGCCTTGGTTTTGTTGGGTATGCGGCACCCGGCGACATCGGCATGCCCTCCCCCTCCGTAAATTGCGGCAAGATGCGCCACGTTTATGTCTCCCTTGGACCTCAGGCTAACCCTCAGGAGTTCCTTGCTTTTTTCCCTGAAGAATACCGCTACCTTAACTCCTTTGATCGCCCGGATCTCGTCGGCCACTCCATCTACGTCTTCATCTTTTCCTCTCGTTTTTTCGAAATCCTTTTTTCGTATGACGGACCAGGCGAGTTTGCCTCTTTCCAGAAATTGGCATCTCGCCAGGCAGATGCCCGAAAGAACAGCGACTTCCCGGGGGTGCGACCAGAATATCGTGTCCACCAGTTTATAAAAATCCACACCGGTCTTTACCAGTTCCGCGCACACGTTAAAGGTGAAAGGCCTTACGTTCGGCAACCTGAACGAGCTTGTCTCCACTATAAGGGCGGTTAAAATGTTTTGTGCTATGTCTCTGGTTATTTTTATTTTCAGATGCTTGAGAAGTATGTATACCTGTTCTCCGACCGCCGCCGCCTTCGGGTCCACCCAGCTTGTGTCTCCAAAGGGTTCTCTTGTTTCATGGTGGTCTATTTCTAATATGGTCTTCGCCTTTTTGAAGGAGTTCAAAACCGTTCCCAGCATATCGGGTGTACTGCAATCAACGGTTATGGCCAAATCTACATTTTTTGTGAAACTTTTCATTATTCGATCGGCTCCGGGAAGGTGTCTGTACTTTTTGGGCACCCCGTCCTGGCTGACCATGTGTACGCGTTTACCAAGCCCTTCAAGCCCTGTACCCAAAGATAAAAGCGACCCTATCGCGTCCCCGTCAGGGTTTATGTGACAGCCTATCACTATCTCTTTTGCCGCCAATATTGTGTCTGCCGCTTGTTTTAGTCCTCTCATTTCCCCCTCAATATTAATTAGCTTTGTTTTTTAAGATATCTCGAACCGTATCCTGCCACTGGGTATCACCGTAATTCTGCGCCCGGTAACGCCAGTATTCTGCCCCCCAGAGCAAAACCGTATTAACTCCAAGCTCTTGGAATTCCCTCAAGACTTCCATCGCCAGCTCAGGGTCACCCGAAAGGGGTCTGGCCTTTTCCATGTAAACCAACTGGCCGGGCTCCCAGGGCTCTGCCTGAAGCTCTGTGAGCCAAACCTTCTTGCCGCCCTTCTCTATCGCGGCCAAAAGATTCGAGAAATATGCTCCGCTTTCCTTCCGGTCGCCCCTGAAATAAACGTTCCCGAACCAAAACTCGCGCCCTACAACGGGATATACATTCAGCCCTATTATATCACAAATTGCCAGACTTTCTTTGACCGGATCGTGCCAAAGAAAAAGGCGCGCAATAAACCGCAGGGTTTTATTCGGGTACGTCGCCGACGTAAGAAGAATGGGCCTATTGGCCTCGCCAAGACTCCTAACCAGCTCTACTTCCTGTCTCAGAAAAGCTTCGCCTATAAACCAGTATTGTTCCCCCATGCGATCCATCGGTTCGTTTTCGACCTGCCAGTAATGTATGGTGGGGTCTTCTTTGCAATGCTCCACGACTTTCTTTATAAACTTGAGCGTGCGCTCCCTTAAGAATTCGCTTTTTGATACATCCGCGCCAAACGGAAGGCTTGTCTTCTCCAGAACCCATTCGGGGATAAAATATTCAGGCCATCGGGGCGCTTTCATCCCTACTGTCAGCACAACGGGGATTTCTTTTTCTCTGGCTTCTTTTAACTGCCAGTCGAGAGAGGAGAAATCATAAATGTTTTCGCTTTTTTCTATCTCGTCCCAATACGCCCCGAGGCGGATAATGTCGAATCCCTCGTCGAGAACAGCAAGGTAAGTTTCCCTCCAGTCCATGTCCAGGTACTCGCTTTGCCGCGGGCTGTAAGTCGTTCCTACGCGCAGGGGCTCCGCACACAGCATAGTGCAGTGACAAATAAACAGCATAACAAAGATAAATACTCTCATAATTTGTGCTTGCGCCTCATCCGGCATTCAGGCAGTCAGGCTATAAAGTCTTTTGTCATGCTCCGTACAGGGAGGATCCACACCGGGCGGAGGGGCCCTGGTAGGAGCATGGCAAAAGACTTTTACGTAAGCTCATGATAAACCGTTCGAGCAGCTAATATTATTTGCGTTTTTTGTCGGTGACCCAAAAGGTCATGTATTTGCCGAGCATCAAACGTGTCTGGGCGTCCAGCGCCGGTACCGCGCTCAAAAAAACTATCGTAAAAGGAACCAAGAGCCACTGAAACGCAAACCCTATCCTTTTCAGCACAGGATGGCTCTCCTTTCTGGCGGGAAGCAGGAGCAGGCTTAGCACGATACTTGTGATGAGCGAAAACGAGGCCAGGTTAAATATGGTTCCCAGAATGCGCGGCCCGCTGTAATAAATAACAGAATGTGCAAACTCCCTTCCGGCAAAGATCGCCGGCAACCATCCGATGAACGTAAGCAGAAAAGCCCATGTACTCCAGGCGATATGTCCCTCGAAAAGTTTAAAAGCGTATTTTAGCTTATTGAAAAGAGGTATCTTCCTGTTCTTCAAAAAGGCCCGCATAACAATGGGGAAATTTTCAACCCCCCAGGCCCACCGTCTTTTTTGCTTGTATACGTTAACCACCGTCTTCCACCAGTTTTCCGCGACAACCGCGTCCATGGAAAGAGTGGTATACATCGGTACCACGCGGTATTTTCCGTCGAAATGAATAAACGCCTTCCAGAATATGGCCGAATCGTCCGAGATCATGTCCACCGGCCAGTAATCCACCTCTACAAGAGCTTTAAAGCTCATGCTGTGGCTTGAGAATGTAACCAGTTTTTCCGGATTGGTCGCCTCTATCAGCTGAAAAAACGAAGAGCCCGTCTCAAGCACCCTGGTAATCCCCGGAGCATCCCAGATATTGTTATTATATACCGGTACGGGCTGAAAACTTGCCCGCCCTCTTGAAGGGCAGCTTAAAAAGTAATAGGTAAGACTCGCGAAATAGTCGGGGTTCACCACCGTGTCCGCGTCAAAACACGAAACAACCACGTTTTCAAAAGCAATTTTCTTTTCTCCCAAATATTCCGCCGCTTTTTTAGCGGCAAAGGTCGCGTTGCCTCCTTTTACACGCGCTTCGCCCGGGATACCGTCAGGATGAACGGCTATAAGCATATCGAAAAATTTGTCCCGGTAAGCGTCTTGGGTTTCTCGCGCCCCCTTCTTGACCTCCTCGGTCGCTCTTTCTTCCAGGGCCAGGACTACCAGAAGCTTTTTCGAAGGGAAATTCCCTCCCGCGAGGCCTTCTATCCCTGGCTCAATAACTTCTCTCGTTTCCTTGGCAACCGGGACAATGACCAGATGATAAATATCTTTTGAAGCCGGTCGTTCGGAGTCTATTACACTCACTGCTTCTATCTCTTTGCGATGAAAAAATAAGGACAGCCTCTTTTTGGTGTCCGGCGGCGGAGGCAAAGCCCGGAGCTCCTGCACATACTGCTCAAGATCGTCCATCCCCCGCACCCTCTTCATCCAATCGGTCTGGTTCTCCACGGAAAGCCTAAGATAAGAAAGAATAAGAAAAAGGGTCATATACAATAGTCGCAGCAGCCAATAAAAATCAAAAGCGATTATTATCGCGGCGGCGATGAGAGGCGCCTTAAAAGCGCAGACAACCATCCCTATGAGAATGGTCCAGCTTGTCGCTCCCGGAGCGATCTCAAAAATCCTCTGGATCTTCCTTTCTTTCCCTGTTAGCTCGCTTCCAGAAAACCGAAACTTCATGGCTTATCCGTCCCGCTGGTTTTGTCTTCTTCTTTTTTCTCGCTGAACGGAGTTGTGATTAATCCCTTGACGGGGACTATCCCGACAGAAAGAAGCGCATTGCTTGCTGCGTCAAGAAAATACACTTCTCCCGTATCTTCCGAGTAATAAATGGTACTGCCAGTTTTTACGGCAAAGATGTGATTCAGCGTAACCTTGCCGTATTCCTCGAGCTCTGCCAAAAAAAGGTCGCTTCCGTCGCGGAAAAGGATATGCGAAGTTTCATAGACCCAAAAACACTGTTCGATGTTTTTGCCGCCGCTATAGACCCATGTGAGGCGGGGGCCTTTTTCAAATTCCCCTTCCTTTGTCTGTTCGGCTGAGAAGTCCAACACGGCGATCCTGTCTTTTTGCCAGATAAGTACGCGTTCAAGCTGGGGGTAGAACTGAATGCCTTTGACGCCTTCCTCAACAAACCGATACGGAAGGCGGTTTGCCAAAAGTTCGCCGCCCGTACCCAGGAAAAGAATAAAATCCTCGGAAAGAAGCTTCACCCGAAAAAACCCTTCCTGTCCGAATATGGATTCTCCCAAAGCGGGCTCATCCAGAAGAGTCTTTGCGTTATTTTTGTCGTAGTCCATTTTTATAAAAATGTTGTCATCTCTTAAAACGTATATTTCGCCATCTAGCAAGCCGTATCCGCGCACGTTCTGGATGTATTCCGGGTAAACCGCGCCGGAAGTCGCGTCTAGCCTGTTCAGATAGCCCTGCTGAAATGCAAACAGATCCGTTTCCTGCTGCGGCGTCCACTCAACCTGCTGCGGGGGCTGCTGAAAAAGACCCGTCAGGTCTTCAATGGTGTTTGCGTCTTCTTCAAACTCGACCCGCAGAAATCTGTCCCCTTGGGCGGCCTCGACATGGAAAAGACAGACAGAACTTTTCTCTACCGTAAAATAAGAAACGATTTTTGCGCCGCTAAAAGGGGACTCCGGCTTAATCAGCGGCCAGGCCTTGCCTTCCTTGTAGCTGCATACGAGTATGTCTTTTAATGCAGGCCCTTTTTTCAAAAGGAAAAAATCGGTTCCCGGAACGACAAGGATGTCCTGGAATTTGCCCGCAAGAACCGTCTTTTCTTGCCACTCCAGCGGGAGGAGCAGCACCTTGTCCAGCACGGTAGCCTTTTTAGCCTCCACCGGAACCGTCTGAGCCCAGGGCTTGTACCCCTCCAATGTCAATTTTATGGGATATTCTCCCGGAAGGAGTTGCTGGATAGAGGCCGGCGTGTTTTGCACATACCGGCTGTCTTTCATATATATGGTAGCGCCGGCTGGAGCGGTAGAAAGGTAGATTAGCCCCGTCTCCGTAACTCCCCCTTCCACCCCGGGCTTGTAGATAAAACCCAGCGCATAAAGAACCATCAGGGGGCAGAACACTACGTATATCGCGGCAAAGATATAAAAAACTATTTTTCTAAAAAACTGCATATCTCTATCTTTCCAACCCTTCCCATATAGCTTCGCCGCGCTCTTTCAGGCCACTGGATGTATAGTTTGAGAGGAGACACTAGTCATTATAACAATTATTCAGGTTATTTCAAAAGGTTTCCGGTCTGTGCCGGATAATGAGCATAAAAAAAAGGGGCGGTTCTGGGTTTAATCCTGGAACCGTCCCTTTGCGAGTTTTGTTTTTAGGTTACACTCTTGATACTTTTGCCGCCTGTTCCCCTTTGGGGCCGTTTGTAACTTCGCACTCGACTTGCTGGCCTTCCTCCAAGGACTTATAGCCTTCGCCCTGAATTTCGCTGTGGTGCACAAACACATCACGGCCCGATTCAAGAGCAATAAAACCATAGCCTTTTTGGTTGTTAAACCATTTTACTGTTCCTCTTTCCATCCTTTTCTACCCTCCTTTTTAACAAACACGGGAAACATCGGCAAAATAAAAAACCGCAAGGCTTATTCTTCTCCTTGCGGCTATATATACTGCTTCTGCCTTCTTCCCTCCAGAAATAGATTTACCTTAATCCGTGCTGTTTGTCAATCGGAATGCCAAAGTCGTACGTTGTCTCGAAGCTCAATCCAGATTCTTCAGCGCTTCCTGGATCAAGGGGAGAACGGCTTCTGTTTCTTCCTTGGTCATTCTTCCCAGCTTAGCGAAGCGCAGCTCACCTTGGGCATTTCTGCCCTCTCTGGTGATCTGCACCTTTTTGGTCCCATGGTTGTAGGAATAAATGCTTACGGTCAACCGCCCATCATCGGCTTCCCAGGACTTTGAAAACAAACATTCATCTAAGCTACTGTCATACGGCATTGTTATCCTCCCTGTTTTTCTATTTCACCCCTGTCATTATAGCGCCATTTGGCTACACCCATTAAAGGAGGGTGCGCAGGAAGCCGCAGGCTTCCGTTGAGAGGGAACCACTGGTTCCCTCTCAAAGAATTTTGGCGATTTGAGCCCTTGACATCGAAGATGTCACGGGGACGAAGGCGACATTCTCCAATAAATGTCGCCCGGAGTCCCAAAATTCTTAAGTGGCGGGGCGGACGGGGCTCGAACCCGCGACCTTCGGATCGACAGTCCGACGTTCTAAACCAACTGAACTACCGCCCCAAAAAATGTGCGTATATTTATAGCACAGAATATTTCCCCAGTCAACTCGTTTTAAGCGCGTCC
>JBDRIH010000049.1:0-7475 GCA_043816025.1 Candidatus Omnitrophota bacterium | reverse complement strand
TGGTATGAGCAATATCTTTTTGATGACCAGATTATAATTACCGGAGGTAAAATAGGCGCTGACGCTTATATCGACACTAATAAATACGCCAATGACGAAAATACACAGTTTCTGGGACGTATGTTCCGAAACTCGGCCGTTGTAGACTGGCCGGATGAGAACGGTTTAGGTGGGAGGATATATTTATTCTCTGAGCTACTAAAATTCATGGATGCCGAAGCGATCTACATGGATGAAAACGGAGACTGGCAAAACCTCTTTGATAATCCTTTTATTGCCGCGCAGCTCAATTTTAAGCCAGCCAGGGCATTTGCCTATGATGAAGAAACCTGGGGAGGAAATTACAGGGCATATTTCTGGTATAATGGGGCTCCTCACGCAAAAGTAAAAGATGCGGGTAGTTTTGAAAGAGGAAATGTCGGTTTCGGCCTGAGCTGCGACCAGATGATCACCGATGTTTACGGTGTGTTCGGACGATTTGGGTGGGCTGATCCCAGAAAGAGCAATCTCGGATACGATTGGTCGCTGGGGGCTCAGATGTTCGGTAAAAACTGGGATAGGGAAGAAGACGTTCTGGCTGTAGCCGTAGGGCAGGCAATACCCGGCAAAGAGTACAGGGACGTTAATGAGTTTGACAGCTCTGAGACACATCTGGAAGCGTATTATTCCTTTAAAATAAACGATCATCTTATCCTGACCCCTGACGTGCAGATGATATGGGAACCCAATGGCGGGGGAACCGCTGCGGCAAAGGATTCTGACGCCATTTTTGTTTATGGACTAAGAGGGCATATTGATCTATAATGACCAAACATTGTAATTAAAGGGAGGGAAATATGTGTTACACGGTTCCGCTGTTAACTTCTGTAGTTACGACTTTGATGTGGAAAAAGAAAAAAGACCCGAAGCTTTTCAAGCTTAATCTGATGCTATACGGCGCTTCTATATTCGGCGTAATAGACCACCTCTGGAACGGGGAGCTTTTTCTTATTTCGGGAAACGTTGCCAAGGATCTCCTCTTGGGAGTTGCTATTACCGCGGCGATATTTGTCGGGTGGACAGTAAGCCTGAGAACTGGCAGCCGCGTATCAGTTTGAGGCGTTTTGTAATTACTTAGGTAGTCACAGCTATAGGGGCGTTTGCTATGCTCTGTACAGGGAGGATCCACACCGGGCGGAGGGGCCCTGGTAAGAGCATAGCAAACGCCCCTTATGTCAGATCATGAGCACGGAGTATTTACGGTATTTTACAGCGCGCGCAGGATATGCCCGTCACATCAGCCCGCCCTTTTTATTTTATTGCTTTAATATGAATCGTTGGTAAAATAGTATTTAATGTAGAGGCTGAAATATATAAACAAAGGAGTTGTGTTATGAACGATAGAATCGAAGAAGCGAGCGGTAAGACGGTAGCTGATATCTACGGGGAGAACGTGTTCAACCTGAAGACGATGCGCAATTACCTGTCCGATAAGGCGTTCAATTCCCTGAGGGCGACGATAAAAGAGGGCCGTTCCCTGAACCCGGAGATCTCTGACGAGGTGGCTGATGCTATGAAAACCTGGGCGGTGTCCAAAGGAGCGACTCATTTCACTCACTGGTTTCAGCCTCTGACAGGCGCTACGGCGGAGAAACATGATTCATTCATCGTCCCGGACGAGGAAGGCGGGATTGTCCTCAAGTTTTCGGGAAAAGAACTTATCAAAGGGGAATCGGACGCCTCGAGTTTTCCCTCCGGAGGATTGAGGGCCACTTTTGAGGCGCGCGGTTATACGGCGTGGGATCCGACCAGTCCCGCGTTTATCAAAGAGGGCAGGAACGGCGCCACACTGTGTATTCCGACCGCATTTTATTCATATCATGGAGAGGCGCTTGACAAGAAAACGCCACTCTTAAGATCCATGGATGCGCTTTCCGCTCAGGTATGCCGTCTGGGTAAACTTTTTGGTGTAGACGTTGAGAACGGACGCGCATACGCGGACCTTGGTGCCGAACAGGAATATTTTCTGATAGATAAAAAATTGTATAAAAAAAGGCTTGATCTCATCCAAACGGGAAGAACCCTTTTCGGAAGAAAGCCGGCAAAGCATCAGCAGATGGAAGACCACTATTTTGGTGCCATTAAAAGCCGTGTCCTGTCGTTCATGGAAGACGTTGACCGCGAGCTATGGAAGCTGGGCATACCCGCCAAGACCCGACACAACGAGGTTTGTCCGGGGCAGTTTGAGATAGCGCCGGTCTATGAGGAGCTGAACCTGGCGGTAGACCATAATATGATAACAATGGAAGTTTTGTGCCGGGTTGCCGAACGGCATAAATTTGTATGTCTTCTGCACGAGAAACCTTATGCCGGGGTAAACGGATCCGGCAAGCATAACAACTGGTCCATTTGTGGTCCTGACGGGAAGAACTGGTTGACCCCGGGTGAGGATCCTCATGAGAACGCCAAGTTTCTTACGATTATCTGCGCCCTGATGGAAGCCGTGGATACATATGCAGGACTCTTGAGAGCTTCGGTCGCTTCTGCCGGGAACGATTCCAGGCTCGGAGCGAACGAGGCGCCGCCGGCTATTATATCTATCTTCCTGGGTGATCAGCTGTACGATGTTATTGGACAAATCGAACACGGCAGGGCAAAGAGCTCTAAAGGCAGCAGCGTTATTGAAATCGGAGTGACGGCGTTGCCTCCTTTGCCGCGGGATGTGACCGACCGTAACAGGACGTCGCCCTTCGCCTTCACCGGAAACAAATTTGAATTTCGTGCGGTAGGATCGAACCAGAGTTGCGCCGATCCGAACATGGTTCTGAATACCATTGTTGCCGACGTTCTGGATAAGATTTGCACAAAACTGGAATCCGACGCGGAAAAAGGCGAAGATTTCAACGAAGCGCTTCAGGAAATCCTTCAGGATATCGTGAAGAAACACAAACGGATCCTCTTTGAAGGCGACAGTTACAGTCAGGAATGGCATAAAGAAGCCAGAAAGAGGCGTCTACCCAATTTTAAGACCACTCCTGAGGCCCTCCGGGTGATGGCTGAAGATACGTCTCTGGCCCTCTTTGAGAGGCACGCTGTTCTTAAGAAGCAGGAATTGGAATCGCGCTACGAGATATATAAAGAGCAGTATGAGAAGATCATAGTTATTGAGGCCAACTGCGCGCTGACTATGGCGAAAACAATGATCGTTCCAGCTGCCATCGAGTATCAGAAGAGTCTGTCGGCGACTATAGGAGCTGTCCAGAACTGCGGGTGCAAGCCGAAAGAAACCAGAAAGCTCCTTAAAGAAATATGCGATCTTACAGAGACAGCTCTGGTCGGGGTTAAAAAACTTGAAAAAGCTATCGAAGCCATTTCGGCGCCGCAGATGATAACCGCTATGAGCGAGTTGCGTGAGACGGTCGATGCCCTTGAAGGGCTCCTGCCGGAAGGAATATGGCCGTTGCCATCGTACGCGGAGATGATGTCGGTGATGTAGGAGTATCATGAAGAACTCATCCGAAAAAGAATACCTTGCCACTCTTACCAAGATAAGCAAAGCTATAACTTCAGACCTTTATCTTGAAGATATTCTGAAACTTATCGTCAACCTTACGGCCGGTGTCATGAAGGCGAAGATATGCTCTCTATGGCTGCTCGAGAAAGAAACCCAGCGGCTTAAGATAAGGGCTACTCAGGCGATGAGTGATGAATATCTTAAAGAGAGGACCCTGAAGGTGGGGGAAGGCATAGTTGGACTGGTTGCGCAGGAGAAGACGCCAATAGTTATTCCCGAGGTCCTTAAAGACAAACGATACAAGGAGAAGACTCTTGCGAAAAAAGAAAAGCTGGTCTCGATGCTAAGCGTACCTATGGTTGATAAAAACGAAGTAATAGGGGTTATAAATGTTTACACGGTTAAATCCTACAGCTTTACCAAAAGCGATATAGATCTTTTAAGCGCGGCGGCTAATCAGGCGGCGGTGGCCATCAAGAATACCGAACTTATCGTAAAAACAAAAGTCATACAGGAAGAGCTCGAAACCAGAAAAAGGGTGGAAAAAGCAAAGGGTATCCTGATGAAGGAGCAGGGCCTCTCGGAAGAGGACGCCTATAATTTGGTAAGAAAGTCCAGCATGAATAAGCGCATCTCCATGAAGGAAGTCGCCGAAGCTATCATACTTTCCTTTGAGATACGAAAAAAATAAAGCGTTTTCATATAATTTTCTTGACACATCACAAAAAGTGTGGATAATCTCACATTGGGTACAATGATAGTATCAGAAGAGGACAAAGACGTTCCGGAGCTTTAGGGCAGGGCGTCTTTTTTTTGTATTTAAGAAATAAGTCAATAAAAAAAACAGGGAGAGCGACATGCCGAAAAGAACAGACATTCATAAGGTTCTTATAATAGGTTCAGGTCCTATCATCATCGGACAGGCGTGCGAGTTTGACTATTCTGGCACTCAGGCGTGCAAGGCGCTGAAAGAGGAGGGATACGAAGTAGTCCTGGTCAACTCCAATCCCGCGACCATAATGACCGATCCCGGCATGGCCCACAAAACATACATAGAACCGCTTACAACCGAAAGTCTGGAAAGGATCATCGAAAAAGAAAGACCGGATGCGCTCCTTCCGAATCTCGGCGGGCAGACCGGACTTAATCTGGCTTCCAGTCTTCATAAAGAAGGAATTCTGGAAAAATACAATGTTGAAGTTATCGGAGTTAAAATCGATGCCATAGAGCGGGGCGAGGATCGTATCGCCTTTAAAGAAACGATGAAAAAACTCGATATTCCCGTACCCCTGTCCGAACCATGTTATTCCGTAGAAGAAGCCGAAAAAATAGCAGAGAAACTCTCGTACCCAGTAGTTTTAAGGCCGGCTTACACCATGGGCGGGACTGGCGGCGGGATCGCGTATAATGTTGAAGAACTGAGGACCATTGTTAGCCGCGGGCTGGCGGTGAGTCTGGTCCATCAGGTTCTGGTGGAAGAGTCTGTCCTTGGATGGGAAGAACTGGAACTGGAGGTCGTCAGGGACCATAAGGACCAGAAGATAACGGTGTGTTTTATCGAAAACATCGACGCGATGGGAGTTCATACGGGCGACAGTTTTTGTTCCGCGCCCATGCTCACGGTTCCTGGCCCCCTGCAGAAACGCATGCAGGAACTTTCCTACAAGATCGTCGACGCCATCGGTGTCGTCGGCGGGACCAATGTCCAGTTCGCGCATAATCCGAAAGACGACCGTCTGGTGGTGATCGAGATCAATCCCAGGACTTCCCGTTCTTCGGCGCTTGCGTCCAAGGCGACCGGCTTTCCGATCGCCCGTATTTCAACCAAGTTGGCCGCTGGTCTAACCATGGATGAGATCCCATACTGGAAAGAGGGGACCCTCGAGAAATATGAACCAAGCGGAGATTATGTAGTTATAAAATTCGCGAGATGGGCCTTTGAGAAATTTCCACAGGCAAAGGATATACTCGGAACCCAGATGAAGGCCGTAGGCGAGGTTATGAGCATAGGAAAGAACTTCAAAGAAGCTTTTCAGAAAGCCATTCGTTCTCTTGAAATAAAAAGATACGGTCTTGGCGTTGAAAAGTTTAAAGGGTTTTCCGCGGAGATACTTAAGGAAAAAATCGCCGCGCCATCAAGCGAACGCATCTTTCTGATATATGAGGCGTTGAGAAAAGGCGTGACGGTAGAAGAGATTCATCAGTTGACATATATAGGACAATGGTTCATTAGTCAGATGAAAGAACTGGTGGATTTTGAGGAAGAGTTGATTAAATTTACGTGGAAGGACCTTACGGATGAAAAAGTGGCTGAAGCGAAAGAATTGGGTTTTTCGGATAGATACCTGGCCGGTCTTTTTAAGATCAAGGAGGCCGATGTCAGAAAAAGAAGGATCGCTGTCGGCAAAAACGGACGTTATGAAGCTGTTCCTGTAAGCGGAGTTGAGAACGAGGCCTATTATTACTCAACTTATATCGCCGAAGATTCGGTTCCGGTCTCATCCAATAAAAAGGTGATAATACTCGGTGGCGGTCCCAACAGGATTGGCCAGGGTATCGAGTTCGATTATACCTGTGTTCATGCCGCCTTCGCTCTTAGGGAAGAAGGGCTTGAAACGATTATGGTCAACTGTAACCCCGAGACCGTTTCAACGGATTACGACACTTCGGATAAACTTTATTTTGAACCGCTAACCGTTGAGGATGTATTGAACATTTGCGCGAAAGAAAAACCGGAAGGCGCTATTGTCCAGTTCGGCGGACAGACGCCTCTGAACATTGCCCAGGAATTGAAAGATAACGGTGTCAAAATCCTGGGGACCACACCGGAGAGCATACACCTTGCCGAAGACAGAGAACGTTTCCGGGAAAAGATGATAGCACTCGATATTCCGCAGCCCGAGAGCGGCACCGCCCGATCTCTGGAAGAAGCCTACAAGATCGCCGGGAAAATAGGTTATCCTTTAATGGTACGTCCGTCTTACGTTTTGGGAGGGCGCGGCATGGAGATAATATACGATGAGGCCATGTTGAAGAAATACGCGCTGGAAGCCATACAGGTCAGCCCCGAGCACCCCATGCTTATCGACCGCTTTCTTGAGGAGGCAATCGAGGCAGAAGTGGATGCCGTTTGCGACGGTGAAGAGACGTTTGTGGCGGCTGTTATGGAACATATAGAACCAGCCGGAGTTCATTCCGGGGATTCCGCGTGTGCGCTTCCTTCCAGATCCATCAAGGAGGAGCACCTCAAAACCATAGAGAAATATACGGTCGCGATCGCGAAGGAACTTAAAGTTGTGGGCCTGATGAATATCCAATACGCGATTTGCGATGACAAAGTATATATTCTTGAGGCCAATCCCCGTGCGTCGCGTACTGTCCCTCTGGTCTCAAAGATAATGCAGATTTCACTTGCCCGCATAGCGACACTCATAATGCTGGGCAAAAAAATCAAGGATTTTCCCGAGCTGAAAGCGCGTAAAATTCCTTACGTGGGCGTAAAAGAAGCGGTTTTCCCGTTCAATATGTTCCCGGAAGTGGATCCCGTACTTGGTCCCGAGATGAAAGCTACCGGAGAGGTTATGGGGATAGCCGATTCGTTCGGGGTCGCTTTTTACAAAGCACAGGAGGCCGCCGGGGCAAAACTTCCGGTGGAAGGGAATGTGCTGCTGACCGTGGCGGACGGAGATAAGCCGGCGTTGATCCCGATGGCCAAAAAGTTTCGGGAACTGGGGTTTAACATTTACGCGACGGAGGGAACGAGCCGTTTCTTGAGCGAGAACGGGATCGAAAACAGTCTGACAAAAAAGCTGCATGAGGGCAGGCCGAATCTCGCCGACGCTATCAAAAATAAAGAAATCCACCTTATAGTCAATACTCCTGTGGGACGCGGCAGTAAATATGACGACAGCTATATCCGCATAATGGCCGTGCAGCAGAAAATCCCTTATATTACCTCGATGGCGGCTGCCGAAGCCAGTAT
>JBDRIH010000048.1:0-51928 GCA_043816025.1 Candidatus Omnitrophota bacterium | reverse complement strand
TATCTTTCCCTTTTCGTCCATGATCGCCAGATAACTGAATTTCTTGTGGTTATCCACTCCGATATACTGCATAGCGCACCTCCCGTTTATTTTAAGTATACCACTTGTTCGGATGCGCTAAATTATCATTGTAGCTCCTTTAAATGAGCACATAACTTATGAAGCAGTAGCGAACATAAGTTATAAGTGCGAATTTATCCCGAGAACGAGGCCAAGAAGGCCAAGGTCGAGGGATCTTTAAAAGACTTCAAAACCCTTATTCATAAAGTTTCAGCTCGTGGCTTTCTCCATTTATCTTTACCTTCACAACGTTCGTGCCTATCGATTCTACGGATAGATGCCCGATACCGTCCCCTTCTCTCATTATTTCATTATTGATTATAACGCTGCGCTTGCCGTCGGGGTCGACCGCAATACCACCAAGTTCGACATCATCTATAGTAAGGATACCCAATACCCCTGCGGTTGTCCCTTCCTGGGGAACGCCGACTAGCGGAACGAAAGGATCCCTGCGGTCATACGAAGTGTACTTGAAAGCGGCCCCATAAACGTGCTGAGACGCCATGAATATCAAAAAAAAGATAAAAATTGCCTTATTTATTTTCATCATTCCACCGACACATAAGTCTTCAAAACTATTTTCACGTTATGCGTTCTGGGGAGCTTATTGTCATATTGTATCCGCAGGTCTTCGATCGTGATAAACCGCTCTCCCTGTTCGAGGTTGTTGATAAAATGTCCAAGTTGATGGTACCCGCTCCTCGCGGTTATAACGATCGGCATCTCCAGATAATACCGCTTGTCTTTCTCTCCCGCCTCCTCTCCGATAAATTCACCCGGGTCAACGCCTAATATCCGGACATTCGATTTCTTCGCCGTCGAGGCCAGACCCTCCAGAAACGCCGGGATCTCTTTCTGCGCAGGAAGCTGTTTGGAATAACTGGCCTGTTCCTCTCTCAGCTCTTCCAATCTTTTGGTCATCTCGTCCAGGCGTTTCATCCTGCCCTCGACAAGGTTTATGTTATTGCTAAGCTCTCTCACTGTCCGGGAGACCATGGACAGTTCGTTAAATTTGGGAACTATGATAAAACTCAGGTATAGCGCCGCGAGGACAAACGTCGCGCCCAGGATAAGGTACATCCTGTTCTGCGCGTCACTTAAAAATTCTTTTATTTTATCTGTCTCCAGATTGATCGTTTTAAGATCTATCATTTTTCCCTCGGCTTAACCGGTTTTGCCTGTTTTTTAAAATCACAGGCAAGGCTAAATGCCATGGCCTCTTCCCCCGCTATCTCATGAGTTCGCATGTCTTGCAGTTCGACATCCGCGAAATATTCAGAGAAGTCCTTGTCTCGTTTCAGACTATTTATTAGTTTTGCGACGGCGGTCGTCGCCGCTTCGCTTTTACCGAGCGCGTATCCTGTAAGAATAAGCGTTGTCGGCCTCTCGCTTCCTTTCTTGATATTATACGCACGGCCATCGAATTTAAGCTCAAAATCAGAAAGCCAGACGTTCGGGATCATCGCTTGACTTAACCCGCTCAAGAGCCTCGCCCAGCTGATTTCAGGTCTTGAAACCTCTTTTACAGCCGTAATCCTCCTCTGGAGCGCGTTGGTTTCCCTGGCAATACTCTCCGTCTTTTCTCTCTCGGGCTGTATCTGTTCCCACTTGGCCTTTAGCGTCCTGGAAAGACGATTATTATTCATTACAAAGAGTACAAATAAAATGTGCATAACGACAAGAACTACTGCCACACCCGCCGCTATAGGAAGGACCGGTATCCGGGGCAATTGTGCCGGGGGCTTTTTCTTTTTTCGAAGTTCTTTGGGTAATAAGTTCAGTTCTATCATGATTTTATTGTCCCTTTAGTCCCTGAGCGCCAGTCCGATACTGACCGCAAGTTGAGACGCGACCGAATCTATATCCTCTCTTGAAAGGTTTTCGGAAATTCCTATGCCTTCCACCGGGTTCCATTTCTTTACCTGTATACCCAGTTTTTTAGTCAAATAGTCAGCTACCCCTTCCTGAAAAATCATACCTCCGGAACAGTAAATATTACTGACGCCTTTATTATATCTGTTTTCAAAATAACCGAAGGAAAGCTGCACTTCCGTGATAAGATCATCCAGAATTGGCACGGTGGCCTGGGTGATTGCTTCTTTATCCGGTCCCCCGAGGCCGACTTTGTACTCTTCGGCTTTTTCCTGGGAAACGGACAAATTATGGCAGATCGCATCGGCAACATCCTTACCGCCTATCTGTATCTGCCTCATAAAACATGGAATCTCGCCGATCGATACCAACACGTCGGTCCCGGAATGACCAAGGTCTAAAAATGCGTTGCCGTCATCCCCCGAGAGCGGATAGGACTCAGTAAAGGCATTAAACACCGCGAACGGATTGATATCCATGGCGTTTACCGTCATATTCAGGTCTTCTATCACCTTTACCCGGGACTCGACAGTTTCGCGTTTAGCGGCAGCCAGAAGCACTCTCATCTGACCGGCTTCGGGAGCGTTGCCCAATATTATAAAGTCAAGAACCACTTCGCTGATATTGAACGGGATGTATTTTTCGGCCTCGAAGACCATGGCGTTTTGCAACTGCTCCCGATTCATCTTTGGAAGGTTTATAAACCGAACGATCACGTCGGGCCCGGATATCGATAGGTTTACCGTATCCGGATGAAGATTGATCTCGTCGAGGGCTTCTCTTATGCGGTATTCTACTTTTATGTCTTTCTGGTCAAGGGGGATTTTTTTGATATCGTACGCTGTGAGCGTATTTTCTCCGGCTTCTTTCCTTATAGCGGCGACTTTTACGGAATAACTCCCTATATCAAGCCCAACCGATTCTTCTTTTGTCTTGCCTAATTTAAACATAATATTATAGCAGCTAAAGTATATATTTTAACCAAAGAGTATCATACCAAGGTGCCATTGTCAAGGCGGGGCAGAAATTCAAATTCCCTGTCTATCGCAGCACTAGGTTTTAAAAGCCATATTCTTTCTTCGCGCAGGATTTCTTAACGCATTTTACTAACTTTTTAAAGGGTGTAAATTAACTCGCGCTTGATATCTATGATATCAAGCGCTCAAACAGTAATTTACACTTTATCCTTTAAAAAGTTATAAAAATACTAAAATCCTGCAATGCTCATCCAGAACATGGCTTTTAAAACCTAGTTATCCAAGAACGAAAGGATCTAACCTGCCAAATCTAACCAGGTTAGATTTGGCAAGATCTGGCAGGTTAAAGTCGTTTGCCAAGCTCCGTACAGGGAGGATCCACACCGGGCGGAGGGGCCCTGGTAGGAGCATGGCAAATGGCTTTAACTTTCGCTGAACGGAAAAGGTTTCAGATTTGTTTCTTCTAGCCGGACCTAGGAGTAGTACAAGCAGCCTTACTTGTTGTCTGAACGCATTTTGTGAAGAAGTTCTATTGCGGGGGTGAAGGACGGATCCACATCCAGAGCCTTGCGGAGCCACTTGGCAGCTTCCTGCTCCTGTCCGCCCGCAAGAAAAACATGAGCGAGGTTATAATAGGCCAAGGGCCTTTCCGGATAAAGACGTGTGGCCTCCAGATAGTATCTGGCGCCTTCCTGAAGGTACCCCTGACGTGTATATGCGGTACCGAGATTGACAAGGGAATCATAATCGTAAGGGTTGATTTCCACGGCTTTCTTCGCCGTCTGAAGGGACTTTTGATTCTGGCCTGCTTCCGAGTAAGCAGAGCCAAGGATAAGAAGCGCCTCGGAATGTTTCGGGTTGATCTCTATAACCTGTTCCAGGTACTCTATCCCGATATGACTCTGGCCTTTTATGAAAGCTGCCAGGGCCAATCCCATGTAACCGTTATCGTAGGTCGGATCTACTCTGACTGCTTCCTTGAAATCCTGTTCGGCTTCCTCCGTCTTACCGGCGGCAAGTGTTAAGCGCCCTTTGATATACCACGCCCGGGCGTCCCGGGGATTATTTTTCGCATACTCATCCATTATCTCCATCATCTCGTCGTCCCGGCCGCTTTTTAAATACGAAACCGCCTTGTAATGCATAGCGGGCATATCCTGAGCCGAAAAAGCAAGAACCCGGTCGCTTAAGGATACGTCCTCCCGCCAGTAGACATTCTGCCTGATCGTGTTCGCGGAACAATAGACTATAACCAGTAGTATCACCCCCGCAACCACACTTCTTCCGAATATTCCTCTATGCTGATAAAGCGTTACAAGGGCCGTCGCCGTAAAAAGAAAGAGACCGTAGCTGGCCAGGTACATCCAGTGTTCCGCGACCACCTTAAAGTATCCCGTCACGAAGAAAAAAGGAACAAGCGCTATAAGAAAAAACCCGAGCGCAAACAGCAGTATCCTTCGCCTGTTCCTTAAGAAAACAAAAGAAAAGATAAAAAATATCCCTACCAGAACGGGAAGCAAGCCCACCCCTGGGCTTTCTAAGCCCCTTCTCATATGCATGTCAACAGGGAAAAAGCCAAGCACCAGGAACTCCCTGACTATCCGGAAATACTTTACAATGCTTGATGCGAAGGCGCCGGGTGAGAAAACCATGAAATGCCGCTGGCTGAAGATAAAGTGATGCAGGGCGATATATCCGCCCGCCGCGAAAAAGTTAGGAACATGATACGCCAGTCTGGACCTGTATTTCCCGCGCAGGACCGTCGCGTCCAAAAGAAGCAAAAGAAGCGGAAACACAACCGCCGCCTCCTTACTGAGAAGCGCAAGGACCAGACAGAAAACGCTCATACCCAGCAAGATATATCTTCTTCGCTGGACAAAGAATACGTAAAACAACATGCACAGAAAACCAAAGAAGAAGAACAAAAGATCCGTCCTGCTTGAAATATACGAAACCGCTCCCGCATGCACGGGATGGATCACGAACAGCATCGCAGCAAGCAAAGAAACCACTTTCTCCCCGGTGATCTTCCATGTAAAGAAAAAGACCAGTACACCGTTCAAAAAATGCAGAAAAACATTAACCCCGTGGAACGCGGAAGAAGACATCCCCCATAAACGGTAATCTATAGCATAGCTCAGTATCTGGATGGGCCTGTAGTATACTGTGGAATGAAAACCGGAATTTATAATGTCCTGCCTGAAAATCTGAAAAGACCCGAGAGGTGCTCGGATAAGTGGGTTCTGCAGGACTATGTACTCGTCATCCCAGATAAATCCCGCGTCTAAAACGGCGTTATAACACACCGCAGCGGCAACTAAAAGAAGCAGGATTATCAAAATATTTTCACGCATTTGCATGGGTATCAGGGCAGGACGTGTCCTGTGATGCTGCATGTAGACTTGGTATTCATGTTTCCGATAGTATAAGTACCGCCATTAGGACATCGAGGCCGGCTTTTGACATAAGCGGTTACAAGGTCGCTCCACGCGGGCGTATCCTCCCCTCCCATTGAATAATCCATCGCCCACAATGCCTTGGCCTCTTCGACGCGTTTCAGGTTTTTTATGCAAATCTTTGTATGAGCAGAACGTGCTATCTGTATCATGGAGGGAATGACTATAGCCATCACCACACCTAAAACCGCGACAGCCACCATGATTTCCGCAAGAGTAAAACCCTGTTTCTTCAGGAAATTCCACCTTTTTTAATGTCTCTTATTCTTATTACGGCAAAGCGTGTCCCGAAACACTGCAGGTAGGATTCTCGTCGACGCTTTCTATCGTATAAGTTCCACCTGCCGGACAAGTCGGTGTTTTCTGGAGATATGCGGTTACAAGGTCACTCCACGTGGGTATATCCGATGAGACCTCGCCTTCCCACATGGCCCACATGGACTTTGCCTCATTGATCTGTTTCAGGTTCGCAATACAGATATTTGTCTGCGCTCTTTCGCGGGCCCTCATGAAGTTCGGTATGGCTATAGCGGCTACTAATGCTATAATCGCAACCACTATCATTATTTCAACAAGAGTAAACCCTTTCTTATCCAGAAAACCCCCTCCCTGTTTCCTTAATAATTGCGTAAAGTATACCCCTATAGACTCAGAAATGCAACCATCCAGTACATGTCCCGGTTAAAAATGCGGACAAAAAAAGGGCAATCATTAAATGATTGCCCTTTTCCCTCTACCCTCATTGAAACAACCGATCAAGGCAACACGTGTCCTGTGACGGTACACGTCGGATCAGTGCCTATGACTCCCACAGTGTACGTCCCACCGGCTGGACAGGACGGTGTAGCTTTAATATAAGCAGTTACAAGGTCCGTCATTGCAACACTCGCGCCCGTTGACAGATTGCTGTCCAGCGCATAAAGCGTCTTGGCCCCGTCAATCTGCTTCAGATTAGCTATACAGGCGTTTGTCTGCGCTCTTTCACGGGCCCTCATGAAGTTCGGTATGGCTATAGCAGCTAATAAACCTATGATTGCAACTACTATCATGATCTCAACAAGAGTAAAACCGCCTTTGCCCAAAAATTTACGCATCTTCATTATTCTCACCTCCTTTCAAAAATAAATCTGGAGAATGGCCCCTATCCACTCTTCCATTTTTAGTATACCTGCAGTCCCTCCAAAATGCAAATCCCCCCGCAAATATACAACATTCCATGTGGCTTTCTTTGCATTCACTTAAAATATACACGACAGCCTTTAATATTATGTTAACTTCATATTAATTTTTGGTTAATATTAATCGTAACAATTAGCTCAGAAAAAGCTGCCTGATGTGATGGGCATGTTCGAGCACGGTGTAAAGTTATCTTCCCCCTGGGATAAAAATAATTTACACTTCTTTGAATTTACTACGCCTGAAGTATGATAAAAAAGAGATAACTTTACAGCGCGCGCAGGATATGCCCATCACATCAGGCAGCATTAGCTAAACTATTACTAAAAATTGATGATGGTGGATATCTTGAATATCGGGAGGAACATGCAGATCACTATGCCCCCTATCACTATGCCAAGAAAAGCTATAATAAGAGGTTCTATCAGGCTGGTCATACCATCGACGGCGCTATCGACCTGGCTGTCAAAAAAATCCGCGATCTTTGTAAGCATCTTTTCAAGCTCACCGCTTTTCTCCCCGACTGAAACCATGCGGGTAACTATAGGAGGGAATATCCCGCTTTTTTCCATAGGAGCGGCTATACTCTCTCCTTCTCTCACGCTTTCCTTTACATTCTCAACTGACTTCTCGATGACCACATTGCCGGAAGTCTTCGCGACGATCTCCAGCGCTGTAAGTATGGAAACTCCGCTCCTGACAAGAGTGCTTAAAGTGCGGGTAAACTTGCTTATAGCGACTTTTTTTAATAGGGGCCCGAAGACCGGAATTTTTAATTTAAGACCATCTACAAGCATCCTCCCCTTCTCGGTGTTAATATACCACCTTACGGCAAGCACCGCGACCACACCAACTAAAATAAACAGCCAGAAATATTTCCGCAGCATGTCACTCAGATCTATCAGAAACTGTGTGGGTCCGGGCAAAGCGGCACCGAACCCGGCGAAGATATCCTTAAATACGGGTATTACCTTCAAGATCATTATAAGTGTTATAGATATCGCCATAAAAGTAACAACCATCGGATATATCATGGCCGATTTTATCTTCCTTTGAAGCGCGCTGGTCTTTTCCAGATATAACGCCAGTCTTTCAAGGACTTCATCCAGCATGCCGCTGGACTCACCGGCTTTTATCATATTCACAAAAAAAGCGGAAAAAATGACTACATGTTTGCTCATCGCCTCGGAAAGGCTCGCTCCCGTGTTAACCGAATCACGTATATCCCACAACGCCTTCTTAAAGCTGGCATTATCCTCTTGATCAGCAAGGGTATCGAGCGAATTGACAATGGTTATGCCGGCCCCTGTCATGGTGGCCAGCTGCCGGGTAAATATAACAAGTTCATCCATCTTCACTTTTTTCCTGCCGGGCAATTTTAACAAAGAAAAAAGCGAAGGTGTGTCCTTGGCTTCCCTGAGCTTGAGTATAAGCAACTGTTTCCCGTGCAAAATACTGAGTGCATGTTTTTTATCGGGAACCTGCATCTCGCCTTTTACGGTGCGCCCGTCCCTGTCTTTTGCCGTATATATAAACGTGGGCATTTGTATCCTTTCCTGACACCTGATTATGTCACTCTTAATACTTCCTCGAGGGTAGTCCATCCCTTGAAAAATTTCCGCATCGCGTTGTCCCGTATGGTCTTTACACCCTTCGATCTCAAGTATTCCTTCATTTCCTCTTCGGACGTATTTTTGTTTATCATCTCTCTTATCTCGTCATCCACGAGTAAAGTTTCCAGTGTCCCTATCCTGCCCAAGTACCCGGTGCCGTTGCATCTCGCGCAACCTTTACCCTTGTAGAACTTATCCACGCTTGCGGCTTCCGGATATTTTTTTCTTATGTCCTTTAATACCTCTTTGGGGATTTCCTCGTCGACCTTGCAATGCGGACAGATCTTCCTAAGAAGTCTCTGGGCGCAGGCCATAACAAGACTTGAAGCCACGAGGAACGGTTCGATCCCCATATTCACAAGACGTGTAATGGCCCCTACAGCATCGTTTGTATGCAGCGTGCTGAGTACCATCTGCCCCGTAAGAGAAGCTTTAATAGCTATATCGGCCGTCTCAAAATCCCTTATCTCCCCGACCATTATCACATCCGGGCTTTGCCTGAGTAGGGCCCTTAATCCTCCGGCAAAATCCAGGCCTATCTCCGGACGCGCCGCTATCTGTGTTATCCCGGCAACCTGGTATTCTACCGGGTCTTCGATGGTGATTATGTTCTTTTCTGGAACGTTCATTTCGCTGAGTACGGAATAAAGCGTTGTGGATTTTCCGCTACCGGTGGGACCGGTGACCAGTATTATCCCGAAAGGCTTTGAAAGGGCTTTTTTAAAATCGGCCAGCGGCTCGGGCAGAAACCCGAGCGTCTCCAGCCCCACGGATAAATTACTTTTATCGAGGGCCCGGAGGACCATCTTATTACCGAAAACCGTCGGCAGCGCGGACACACGAAAATCGATCTCTTTCCTCTCCATCTTTATACGGAATCTGCCGTCCTGGGGTGTCCTTGTTTCCGTAATATCCAGGTTCGACATTATCTTAAGACGGGCAATTACGGCATTTTGGTTCTTTTTTGGCAGGTCAAAGGCGTCATGCAGTTCACCGTCCACGCGGTACCTAATACGCAGGGATTTTTCCTGCGGCTCGACGTGTATATCACTTGCTCTTTTCTTGACCGCCTCGCTTATGACCAGATTAACGATCTTGACGATCGGAGCGGTCTTGCTCTCTTTGGTTATCTCCGTCGCGTCAAGGCCCTCGGTCTTGCCGATGATCTGAACGTCGGATTCTCCTTCCTCTGACTCTATAAGGGCGGAGATATCCTCCTCCTGTTCGTAAAAAGACCGTAAGACTTCCTGTAGATCACGACGGGTAGCCAGAACAAGTTGCACATCGCAACC
The DNA here is from genome assembly GCA_043816025.1 of Candidatus Omnitrophota bacterium. Lineage (GTDB taxonomy): Bacteria > Omnitrophota > Gorgyraeia > Tantalellales > Tantalellaceae > JBDRIH01. The sequence goes on along the minus strand of JBDRIH010000048.1, from coordinate 42,482 downwards.
CGTAACCGTCTTGATGTCGTCTATCGCAAAAATATCGGTAGGGTCGGAAACCACAAGCGTCAGTTTTTTCCCTATCTTTGACAGGGGCACTACGGAATACCGACGCGCCAGGCGCTCGGGCACCAGGGCCATGACCTGCTCATGTATGGCAACCCTTGAAATATCGATAGGCGGAATGTCCAGCTCCATGCTTAATACCGTCAAAAGGTCGCGGGGCGTTATGACGCCGCTTTCGGCAAGCGCATTTATAATATCGCCTTTATTTTTCTTCTGTGTTTCGTCCAACACATTTTTCAGGCGCTTTTTATCAACCAGCTTGATTTCCTGGAGAGCCTTTACAATCCTGTCTTTTATGGATATCTCCATATAGTTTACCCCGTTTGGCTGTCTTCAAGGGTCGAGCGCAGAACTTCTTCAAGAGAAGTGACGCCTTCGATGACGTTCTCTATGCCGTTCTCTCTCATGGTGATCATACCTTCGGCTCTGGCCGTTTTATCGATCTCCGCGCCCTGCGCGCGCTTAAATATAAGTTCTTTTATCGCCGGGGTCAGACTTATACACTCGATGATACCGATCCTTCCCTGATAACCGGAATCCACGCATTTACTGCACCCCGCGGGTCTGTAAATCTGCGCCGCCCTGCCTTTTTCGTCAAAAATACCGTACTTCTCGGCAATCTCCTTAGAGGGTATGTATGGTTTTTTGCATTCGGGGCACAATTTTCTCAACAACCGCTGCGACGCAATAAGCTCGACAGAGGCCGCGACAAGAAAGGGTTCAACCCCCATATTCACCATCCTTACGATCGCCCCGCTTGCGGTATTTGTATGAAGCGTGCTCAGGACAAGATGACCCGTCAGGGCGGATTTGATGGCTATATCAAGTGTCTCGAAATCCCTGATTTCCCCGACCATGATTATGTCCGGATCCTGCCTCAGGATGGACCTCAGACACCCTGCGAAGGTCAATCCTATCGCCTCGTTTATGGAGACCTGATTGATCCCTTTAAGTTCGTATTCCACGGGGTCTTCTACGGTTACGAGGTTTTTCCCGGGATCGTCCACGTGTTTTAATACGGAATAGAGTGTAGTAGTCTTACCGCACCCCGTCGGGCCGCACACCAGTATCATGCCGTGAGGTCTCTCGCTGGCAGCGCGTATCTTCTTTCTGTCGCGTTCCTTAAACCCGAGTACATCGAGATCCAGATTGGCCTGCCCCTTGTCAAGTATCCTCAAAGCCACCTTCTCCCCGAAACTGGCCGGAACAACGGAGATCCTGAAATCTATCTTCCTGTCCTCGGCCTTTATCCTGAAGCGCCCGTCCTGAGGCAGGCGTCTTTCGGCGATATCAAGGTCCGACATGACCTTAAGACGCGATACCAGCGCCCGGTGCAGTTTTTTGGGAGGCTCATAACGCTCGCACAATACTCCGTCTATCCGGTACCTGACCCGGGTATTTGCCTCCATCGGTTCTACCAGGATGTCGCTGGCGCGCTCTTTCACGGCTCTACTCAATATCATGTTGGTGAGTTTCACCACCGGCGCCTCTTCCGTTATGCGCAAGAGCTCTTCGGAAGAAACCCTCTCTTCGTCGCCGGAGACCATTTCTATCTGTGAACTTTTGATGTCTTCCACTATCGCGCTGATCTCCTCGTCGGCCGACTTCTCATAATATTTGCGTATCGCTTCCTTCATGTCGTCCTCGGACGAGATTACCGGACTTATATCCAGCTGTGTCAGTATCTTAAGGTCATCCAGAGCCAGGATGTTGAGCGGATCCACCATAGCCACGGTAAGACGTTTTCCCGTGTGAGATATCGGCAATATCTGATACATCTCCGCCACCCTTTTGGGTATCAGCCTAAGCGTGTCATCGTCGATCCGTAAACGTGAAAGATCGACCGGGGGAAAACCCAATCCCTCGCTGAGAGTGGTCAGAAGATCGTCCTTGGACACAACGTTCATCTTGACCAGAATATCGCTGAGGCTGCCTCCTTTTTCCGAATTTATCTGGCGGGCCTTTTTCAGGTCGTCTTCCGAGACAAGTTTTTTTTCGATAAGAAGATCACAAATTTTTTTCGTCAGCGACAGGACCATATTGGCGCCCCTTAGCCATGGGCTTATTTGTAAAGTTTGTTTAAAGCTTCGTGTACGGATGTAACGGTGCTTATAAAGATCTGGACTTTCTTTTTTGTTATCATCTCGATATCTTCGACAGCCTTTTCATTAAGCGGATTCGACATCGCAACGGTGATGATCCCGCCCATCAAGTCAAGCGGCACAACGCTGTACTGCCTGGCTACGTTTTCCGGGATCGCGCTCTTGACCTCTTTCTTCAGTTCATAATTTTCCAGCGGAAGATAGGGAAACCCGTACTGGACAGTCAACGCGTGAACTATATCCTCCTCCTTCACATATCCCAGTTTGACCAGGATCTCCCCTAAGAGGCCTCCTTCGTGTCTCTGGAAATCAAGGGCACGATGCAGCTGTTCTTCAGAGATAATCCCGTTAGCGAAAAGTATCTCTCCGAGTTTCTTTCCTATGCGTTTTTCAGGTGCCACTTTTTCTCCTTACTTCACGGCTGGCGCTGGCCAATCGTTTTGGTCAATTCCTCAACGTCAGACGACCTGACAATCGCGTCATCGTATGCTATCGCATCGGCCGCATAAAGTTCGGCCAGGGCCTGGTTCATCGTCCTCATCCCGGATTTTTGAGAAGTCTGGATAATAGAGTAGATCTGGTGTTCCTTAGCTTCGCGTATCATGCTTCTGACAGCCGGGGTCGCCACCAGAACCTCGGCAGCCAGAACCCTGCCGGGTTGATCCTTGCGCGGCACTAGCTGCTGCGAAACAATACCCGCCAAAACAAACGAAAGCTGAACCCTGATCTGCCTCTGCTGATGCGCCGGGAACACATCCACTATGCGGTTTATTGTCTGGATACTGTCCGAGGTATGAAGCGTGCCCAGGACGAGATGTCCCGTATCGGCTATGATCAACGCCTGCTGTATGGTATCAAGATCACGCAATTCACCTATAAGAATAACGTCCGGATCCTGCCTCAGCACATGCCTCAAAGCATTGCCGAAGGAATAGGTATCCTCGAACAGCTGCCGCTGGTCGATGATGGCCTTTTTGTTTTTATGGACAAACTCGATGGGATCCTCGACCGTCACTATGTGACACGGGCGGCTCCTGTTGATCTCATCCACCATAGACGCAAGGGTCGTTGTTTTGCCGCTGCCTGTCGCACCGGTCACCAGGACCAGCCCTCTCTGGATGTTGCAAAACCTACGCACCACTTCTTCGGGCAACCCGCATTCCGACAGACTCCATATACGCAAAGGTATCAGCCTTATGGCGCAACCCGCACAGCCCCGCTGAATAAAGGCATTACCCCTGTACCGTCCCGCATTCTCTAACGTCAGGGAAAAATCGAGTTCCTTTTCCTCTTCCAGTCTTTCTATCTGTTCCTCGCTAAGCATGCTGAAAATCGCATCTCTCGCCTCTTCCTCGGATAAGGACCCTTCTCCTATGGCTACCAGTACATTATCAATGCGATAATGTACTGGCGTGTGTGCGCCGATATGAACGTCGGAGGCTTTTTTCTCGGGCATATCCATCAGTATTTTTCTGATATCGTCTCTCATGTATATATCTCCTTTATTCTCCCACTACTTTATTCTTACCTTCTTGTCTGGCCCTGGCCACATACTGACGGGATTTAGCAAGGATCTCTTCCGCATTCGCGCCGTCAATGGGGTTTTCGCCGACCCCGATACTCACGGTAATTCTATCATCCGCCGCGTCAGAAAACTTCATTTCCTCTATTTTCTTGCGAATATTTTCGGCCAACTCGAGACTCTCTCTTTTGTTCATCTCGGGTAAAAGCGCCCCGAATTCGTCCTGGTCGAGCCTTGCGACCTTACCGACCGGCGGCATGACTTCACTTAAAAGCCTGCCTACTTGTTTCATGACCCGTTCTGTCTTTAACGCGCCGTAATGATCCGAGTATTTTTGAAAATCATCCATAGTCACCACTATAAGAGAACAGGGCCTTTGATAATACACAGCCCTCGAGATCTCTTCTTCCAGCCTTTCTTTAAGATAAGAAAACGTATAAAGCCCGGTAAGACTGTCAATGATTTCCAGGCTTTTCACCTTTTCAAGTGCTTGCGAGCTCTGGTATCCTATAACCAACTCTTTCGCAAAAGCCATTAATACGTCTACGTTCTCGGAATCGAACTTGATATCATCCGCAAAATTGCCGAGCACGATAATCCCCACAATGTTGCCGCCCAGTTTCATGGGAACCAGTATAACGTTTATCTTTCCGAGTCTGTCCCTGAGGTCCTTCTGCCACGGCTCCCCTGCTGGACGCGAATCAACCAGAAGGGACTCTTTTTTAACGAGAAGTTTTTCTATAGAATAGAGCTCCGATTCAATGGTACCGGCGGCAATATCCCTGCCGGAATTATTAAAAAAAGACTCGGGAGAATATCTGCCCTCCTTTTCCTTCCTGAAGATTGCGCAAAAACCGCCGTACACCTCTCCCGCCATCCTCTCGGCGGCAAAGCCGGCTACCTCTTCGAACCCGGCTCCCGAGCAGATAAGATCGCCCAGCCTCATCAAATTTGTAAGCGTGAGCACCTTTCTGTGTACTCTGGCGTTAAGATCGGCCGTTTTTTTGCTGTATTCCTGAAGTTCTCCTATATAGCTGCGCATCTTGCCGGTCATGGTATTAACGGCAGTGGCTATGTCGCCCAGTTCATCTTCCCTCTTAAGCAGGATCTTTGTGTCATACTGCCCTTCCGCTATTATCTTTGCCTCTATGGCAAGGCTGATAACGGGGGTTATGATCTCTTTTATCAGTATGTAACCGGCGAAGGATACCCATACAGTAAAAAGGACAATGGCACTGGTCTCGAACATGTCTGCCATTGTATGCGGGAATATATAGTTTGAAACAAAATACGCCAGGATCAGAAGAGGGACAATAGACATAAGGCAGAAAGCTATCATCAGTTTATACTTCAAGCTTTTTGTACCTAAAGACAGATATTTAAACAAATTCATAATGAACCTCCAGGTAAGATGTTATTGTTGCTAACCCGACAGATCTTGCCAAATCTAACCAGGTTAAACTAACCTGGTTAGATTTGGCAGATTAGATAATATTAATAATACATTATATATATCTAAAAGTCAAAATGCCGCTATTTGTTCGCGAAAACCGCTTGCTTCGAGTTCCGCTTCGAGGTTCTTACTGTCTACACCTGTGTTGATATGGCTCCAGGGTAAGATATCCCGCAGGGCGTAATGCCTGCGGGCATAATCATGAATATCCAGTCCGTTTTCGCTGAATGCTTCCTCCCATATTTTGAAATTAAAAAAATCCGTCCAGCTGTCCATCCGCGCGCCTTTTTGCCATGCCGTATAAATAACGCCGGATAACCTGCGATCCCCCCTTGAGAGGCACGCTTCCAGCAAAGACTGGTCCAGGTTATGGAACTCTACCTGTATCTTCCTGGAAGAACTAGATAAGAGGTCCTCCTTCACCCGGGAAAGAGCGGACCTCTCTTTCATACCAAGCCACTGAAAAGGGGTGTGCGCTTTAGGGATAAAAGGATTGACGCTGACTTTTATCTCGGCGGCGCCGCCGGATACCGTCTTCTTCAAAACCGAAAGTTCCCGCGCCAGCTTAACTATTTTTTCCGCCTCATCTTGCGGTTCACCGGGAAAACCGACCATAAAATAGAGTTTCATCCTGCGCCAGCCGTAGCGAAACGCGAGCAAAGCCGATTTGCACAGCACTTGGCTGTCCATGTCCTTTCCCAGGGATTCCCGAATAACAGCGCTGGCCGATTCCGGGGCGAAAGTCAAACCCGCCTTGCGGATGGTTGATATCATTTCCGGAAGACCGTAAAAAGCTTCATCCACCCGCAGTGAAGGTATGGATATACCTACTCCCTTCTCGTGAAAATCTCTGTTCAAGCTCCTGACCAGGTCCGCCAGAAACGGGTAATTCACGCTGGAAAGCGACAAAAGAGCGATCCTCTCGCAACCCGTGTGCTTATAAACTTCTTGGCATATGTCCCTGACGCGATCCGGGGTTCTGATGCGCACCGGACGGTTAACGGATCCGGCCTGGCAGAAACGACACCTGTTCGGGCACCCCCTCATTACCTCCACCGCGATCCTGTCATGGACGATCTTTACCAGAGGCATTATCTGTTTTACCGGATAATACGCGTTCTCCAGGTCCGTAACCGTTGCTTTTTTGACTTCTGTCTTTACACCTTCTTCTGTAGGCTTGATTCCCAAAAATCTCCCCCCGGAATATTCGGCTTCGTAGAGGGACGGAACATACACCCCTTCAAGCCCGGAGAGGCCCTTGAGATTTTTTTTCCTGCCATGGTTCTTGGATCTTGCCCTCCTGTATTCATCGATAAACTTCGGAAGGACTTCTTCTGCGTCACCTATTATAAATACGTCGATAAACGCGCTCATCGGTTCAGGATTATAGCAGCAGGCCCCTCCCGCTATGATCAAGGGTTCGTCTTCGCGCCGGTTTTTTGAGGGGAGCGTTATCCCGCCGAGATGGAGCATGCTAAGGACATTAGTGTATGTCAATTCGTATGAAAGGGAGAATCCTACTATATCAAACTTGTTTATTGCGGTCTTTGATTCCAGACTGAACAGCTTCCGGGAATGGTCCTTCAGCTCTTCTTCCATGTCTTTCCAGGGCATAAACACCCGTTCGCATACAATATCGTCCCGCTCGTTAAGAAGGTGATAAAGAATGCGCAAGCCCAGATAGCTCATGCCCACTTCGTATGCGTCAGGGTATGCCAGGGCTACGGAAAACTTGTCCTTTGAAAACCGTTTGAGGGATTGATTGGTCTCTCCTCCTACGTACCGCCCCGGTTTCTGAACCTTGTTGAGTATCTGGTTTAGACTGTCCATAGCTTTAGCGGCTGACCCTCCGGCCGACACTTAACAAAAAGCCCACGCCTATAAGAGACGCGACCGTATTGGACCCGCCGTAACTTATACCCGGAAGAGGCAGACCCACAACCGGCATAAGCCCGATCGTCATCGATATATTTACAAGAACCTGGAAAGCTATTAATGTCACGACTCCGGTAGCAATGGCTTTACCGTAAATATTGTTCGCTGTCGATATGATTTTTATCCCGCGAAATATGACCAGCGCATACAAACCTATCAGCACTGCCGCGCCGATAAAACCCCATTCCTCCCCGATTACTGAAAATATAAAATCTGTATGCCTCTCGGGAAGGAACCTCAGATAGCTCTGCGTACCGCTCAGCCAGCCTTTTCCGAATATACCGCCGGAACCGATGGCGATTTTTGACTGTATTATGGTATACCCGGCCCCAAGCGGATCCAGATTCGGATTCATAAAAACCATAAGACGGGTTTTCTGGTACCCTTTCAACATACCCCAGAAAAAAGGCAGACTCCCCAGGCCTATTGCCGTACTCCAGAACAGATATTTCAATTTTTCGCCGCATATGAACAGCATGGAAAAAAGTATGGGCACAAGAACAAGCGCCGTCCCCAGATCAGGCTGCAGGAAGATCAAAACCACCGCAGGCATTATCAATATAACGGCACCCAGATAATTTTTAAGAGTCCCTATCTTCTCTCGCCTCTCACCAAGGAAAGTGGCCAGGGCCAGGATCACGGTGATTTTTACGAATTCGGAAGGCTGCAGAGAAATCGGCCCCAGGTCTATCCACCTCCTGGCGCCGTAATGTTCTCCTCCGAACATTAGAATAAAAACAAGCGACGCAAGATTCAAGCCGTACGCGAGATAAGCAACGTTCAGGATCCTGAGATAATCGACATTTGCGATTATAAAAAGAAAAGCGAACCCGATCATGACCCACAGGCTCTGTTTTAGCGCCAGAGCGCTAAAGGTCAAACCGCTGCCTTTTTCCTGGCCCCATGTCGCGCTGTATATAAAAATGACCCCAAGAATGGAGATCAGTATTACAACGAACAATAAGAGCCTGTCTATCCGTCCTCTTCTGACTAACATCATCTTTTCCTTTATCCTGCCGCCAGATCTAACCAGGTTAGACTAACCTGGTTAGATCTGGCAGGTTATTTTAAAAGACCGAGATCATCCGCTTTCTTAAACACCTCGCCCGCTGTCTCGGCCGCGTAATATCCGCCCTTGCCCCCGTATTCGTCAAAGACCACGACAGTCAATTTCGCATCCTCAAAAGGCGCAAATCCCGCGAACCAACCATGGCTCTTCCCTTTCGATGTCTGGGCCGTCCCGGTCTTGCCAGCAACAACAACATTTCTCAGCTTCGCTTTCATTCCCGTGCCCCTGGGGTTATTTACAACTTCCCGCAGTCCTTCCCGCACGGCCTCAATGGTCTCGGAGGAAATACCCAGCTTTTCTCGCTCTCCATCGCTTACGGATATCCCCCCGACTTCACTCACCACGTGGGGCTTCACCATATTTCCCCCGTTGGCGAACACAGACATGATCCGGGCCACCTGGATCGGGGAACACAACAGATATCCCTGCCCGACCGAATAATTCATTGTCTCGCCTTTATACCATTTCTCGTTGAAACGCTTCTTCTTCCATTCGCGTGTCGGAAGCATCCCCGCGGCCTCATTAGGAAGATCTATCCCTGTGGGCGTGCCGACACCAAACCTTTCAGCATATTCGGCTATCCTGTCCACACCCAGAATCAAACCGAGTCTCCAGAAAAAAACATTGCATGAGTTTTTCAGGCCTTCCGTCAAAGCCTGAATACCGTGACCCTTTTCCCGCCAGCAATGAAAAACACTCTTACCAAGGGTCAGACTGCCCTTGCAGTCGAATGTAGTACCGGGGGTTATCACGCCCTCCTCCAGCGCGCCTGCCGCAATGACGACTTTGAAAACCGAACCGGGGGGATATACACCGGCGATGGCCCTGTTGAGTAAAGGATATTCTTCGTCTTCGAGTATGCCGACAACTTCCGTTCTTCTTTTCTGGTCGATAAAGATCTCCGGGTCATAAGAAGGCGCGCTGGACATCGCCAGTATTTCCCCGTTCTCAGGGTTCATAGCGATAATGCCACCGCGTTTGCCTTCTAGAAGTTTATCACAAAAGGCCTGGAGCTGGCTGTCGATAGTAAGGCGGACGTCCCTTCCCGGTCCCGGTTCCTTGAGTCCCAACGTTGTAACTTCGCGCCCGCGGTAATCGACCTCGACCTGTTTGCCGCCGTGCGTACCCCTCAGATAATCATCATAATACTTCTCAATGCCGTCTCTGCCCACCAGATCGTTTATCCTATAACCATAATGTTTCAGGCGCTCGAACTCGGGACGGTTTATAAGCCCCAGGTAACCCAGTATGTTCGACGCGCTCTTTCCGTTTAAATATTCTCGCTTGGCGGATACCTCAAGCAAAAGACCCGGATAATCCATCCCGATTTCTTCTATATGCACGGCTTTCTCTATCCCGATATCGGTAGCGACGCGGATCGGCGTAAAGGAGTATCCCCGGGCTTTTTTAATATTGGCCGCTATTTTTTCCTCCGGCACATCCAGGATAGAACTTAAAACCTTCGTCAGGAAATCCGTATCCTTGATCCGGTTGTATATGACGGAAACGTCAAAACACAGAACATCTTTCACCAAAACGTTTCCGTTCCTGTCAAAAATACCGCCTCTGGGAGCCATTAAAGGAATAACCTTAAGCCTGTTCTCTTCCGACATGACCCTGTATCTTTCGTGCCGGCCGATCTGGACATAGGCCAGGCATAACAGAAGCACCGCCATACAAAAAATAAGTACAAATGCGAATATTTTCGTTCTCATGACAAGTTATCTATTCTTCCAATCGCAATAGTTCCTTAAGAAAAGTAAACACAAACGGAGAGATGACGACAGTCACTACAATAGGCTTCCAGCTCTTCAGTAAAACAATATGCACTCCTATGTCGCTGCCGCTCGTGGCGTTCAGGTAAAGTGTCTGAAGCGCCACAACTAGAGTTACTGCAATGGTCGTGGTAAAAATCTGAGCGGCGGGGTTCTGCCTGTAAAACATTCTGGTCATCACGGAAGAGATCACACCTACCGCCGGAAAGATAAAAATATCGATCGGAAGCGTTTCAGGCGAAAAGAGTCCCCGAAGAAGACCGGCCACAAGACCAAGTACCGCTGCCTCTATCCCGCCCCGAAAGATACCCGCAAAAACTACCATGAGCAGTATGATATCAGGGAACCAGGCAACGCGTTTCATGAGAATGACCTGGGCCAGAACGGAAAACATCAGTAAGCCGTAAAGGAATACTCGTTTCTTTATTTTATACACAAGACTTCTTCCTGGTCGAAGAGATTCGCGGAGGGTTTAATTACCGCATATTTATACAGTCCCGTTTTGCTCCTGCCTACAGAAACGATCTCACCTATAGTTATGCCTTTTGGGAAAACCCGGCTGAAACCCGAGGTTATAACAATCTCGCCTTTTCGTACTTCCGCGTCTATGGGGATATAAAGCATCCGGGCCGTGCCTTTTCCTGAACCCACAACAATGCCGTTGATCCGCGTATCCTTGATAATACCGCCGGCCTTGAAACCGGGGTGTGTTATGAGTATTACGGAACTGGTCCTTGCCTCGGGTTCGGTTACCTTTCCCAGCAAGCCCTTGGCGGAGCAAACGGCTGAGTTCTTCCGTATGCCGTCCTCGCTTCCCTTATCTATAACGAACGACCCTATCCAGTCATTGGGATTACGTGCGATAACCTCGGCGGAAATCGTATCGAATCTCGTTCTCTCCTTAAAGACCAAAAGCGCACGGAGACGCTCGTTCTCGCTGCTCAGCTCTTTAAGCTGTCCGACCTCCAGAGAGAGATCTCCGACCCTTTTATGCAGAAAGCTGTTCTCCTGAACAAGAAGGCGTTTGCTGCTAAAATATTGACCAATACGGGAACAAGCCCTTATTGGAATCGAAAATGCTTTGAGGGAAAAATTTTTAATGCCGGAGGAAAAGTGAGGGATGAAAGAAAACAGAAGTATCGCTAGAAGGATACATCCGATAAGTAGCCAGATTCTATTTTTGGTAAAAAGTCTAGGCACATCGAACAGTTATTACTTATTTGTGCAGGCTGGGTGCAATCGTCAACCTCTTGAGGTACCTCAGCTCACTCAGCACCTTTCCAGTACCAAGCGCCACAGCTGTTAAGGGGTCATCCGCCAGATGAACGGGCAGACCGGTCTCCTCGGCTATAAGCTTATCCAGCCCCCTTAAAAGCGCTCCGCCGCCGCACAGTATCAGTCCCTTTTCTATAAGGTCTGCTGACAATTCCGGAGGCGTTCTTTCCAGTGTGATCCTTACCGCCTCTACTATCTGGGCGATCGGTTCGCAAAGTGCTTCCCGAATCTCCTCACTGGTTACGGTAATCATCTTGGGAAGCCCCGCGACAATATCGCGGCCCCTGACATCCATCGTCATCTCTTCTTCGATGGGATAGCCGGAACCTATTCTTATCTTGACTTCTTCAGCGGTTCTTTCCCCTATCATAAGATTATAAGTTCTCTTCAGATAATTTATGATCGCTTCGTCCATCTCATCCCCGCCGATGCGGATAGATTTGGAAAACACGACACCGGCCAGAGATATCACCGCCATCTCTGTGGTTCCGCCGCCTATATCTATTATCATGTTCCCCGAAGGTTCCTGTATCGGAAGACCGACACCGATCGAAGCCGCTACCGGCTCCTCCAGCATATAAACCTCTCTGGCACCCGCGTGGAGGGCAGAATCCCTGACCGCGCGTTTCTCTACCTCTGTAATACCTGATGGGATAGCTATAACGACCCGCGGACGGACTAATCTGCGGGAATTGTGGACTTTCTTTATGAAATATCTCAGCATTGCCTCTGTGATTTCGAAATCGGCGATAACCCCGTCTCTCATGGGCCTTATCGCTATTATATTACCCGGGGTTCTTCCCAACATGCGCTTGGCCTCTTCTCCTACGGCCAGAACATTCGAGGTCCCCGCTTCTATAGCCACAACCGAAGGTTCACATAGAACAATACCTTCATTTTTAAGATAGACAAGCGTGGAAGCAGTCCCCAGGTCTATTCCCATATCGCTGGAAAAAAGCCCGAGAAAATTGTCAAAAATTTTTGCTATTTGCTGTCTTATCATGTGTAGAATGCCGGCTAACACTGTATATTTTTAACGGTAGGTTGTAACCCTCTGTTAACTAAACTGTGAAAATAGTAACAAATAATAATACCTTTGTCAAATGTTATTTATATGACCTCTAACCCGATAACCCGAAATTAAGGTGGCTTGGGCTACCTTTCTAGTTATCCACAATGTAAGGCACGTTTAAACGTGCCTTACTAGTTTTTCTAGATCAGCAAAGAAACCGGGATATGATGTGTCCACGCAAGCAGTATCCCGGATAAGGCAAGTGCCCTCAGAAACCAGACCAGCTACCGCCATGCTCATAGCAGTGCGATGGTCGCCGAAACTGTCCAACTCAGCCGCGTTCAGCCGAACGCTCTTGCCGGGGATTATCAGGGTGTCCTCTTCTTCCTCCAGGCGGATCCCCATACGGGAAAGGTTTTCAATTACACTCTTGGCCCTGTCCGTTTCCTTGACTTTAAGTTCCTTAATCCCCTTTATCACCGTGGTCCCTTCGGCCATGGCCGCCGCGACTGTAAGGACGGGAATCTCGTCAATCAGAAGAGGAATTTCTTCCTCTTCCACTACCGTGCCCTTTAAATCCGAATGTCGCACTTCTATATCGCCCGCGGGTTCGAGACTCTCCCGGCAGTCAAGGATCTGGATTGACGCACCCATCCTCTTCAGGACGTTGATTATGCCGATCCGTGTGGGGTTGAGCCCCACACCGCGCATGATAAGACGCGAACCTTTCACGAGAAGTGCCGCTACTATAAAAAAAGCGGCGCTCGATATATCAGCTGGGATCTCCAGATCTTTGGGTGCCAGTTCCTCCAGCCCCGTGATCTCTGTCGTCAGGCCCTCTCTTTTAATATCCGCCGAAAAGTATTCCAGCATTCGTTCAGTATGGTCCCTGGATTGAAACGGTTCGCTGACAGATGTTTTCCCATTAGCGTACAGTCCGGCCGCGAGCACACATGACTTTACCTGCGCGCTGGCTATGGGCATACTGTAATCTATGGGGTTTAAAGGCGTCTTTCCTTTTATCCTCAAAGGCGCGCAGGAAGTACCTTCGGCAGACTCGATCCTTGCCCCCATCAGTGAAAGAGGTTCGATGATGCGCCTCATGGGCCGTCTCGAAAGTGACTCGTCACCGGTAAGAACGGACGTAAAATCCTGTCCGGCAAGTATCCCGGATATTATGCGCATCGTTGTCCCGGAATTCCCAAGATAAAGCTCTCCCTGTGGTTCTTTAAGTCCTTTCAGGCCTCTGCCATGAACCGTGACCATGTTGTCTTTGACGCTTATTTCCACGCCCATGGCGCGGAACGCCTCAAGCGTCCGCATGCAGTCCTCGCCAAGAAGAAAGTTGCGTATACAGCACCTGCCGCCGGATATCGATGCAAACATTACGCTCCTGTGCGATATGCTTTTATCCGGGGGAAGTGCAAGTTCACCCTTTAATCCACTACTGGCCTTTCTGATTTTCCAGTCCATGCTTATCTCCTGCGTTAATACTCGCCCTTTTTCAGTATCTCTTTCATATCCTCCGGCATGGGCGAGGCAAACTCCACATGCTTGCCCGTAACCGGATGGGTAAAACCTATCATTTCGGCGTGAAGCGCCTGCCGGGCTATCACGGGACGGGCCCCGTATTTGGTATCCCCGAGAACGGGATGGCCGAGATGTTTCATGTGCACACGTATCTGATGTGTTCGTCCAGTCTCCGGTTCTAAACACAGCAGCGTAAACTTGTCGAACCTGCGGATAACGTGATAAACCGTGCGCGCCTTTTTACCGCCGGTATATTCCACATCCATCTTTTTTCGGTCGGTAACGTGCCTGGCGACGGGCGCCTCGACAACACCGTTATCCATCTCAACGCGCCCTTCCACCAGCGCCCAGTAACGCTTTTTAACGGTTCTTTTCTGAAATTGCTTGGCCAGTGACCTAAGAGAACGGTCATTCTTAACCGCCACGATAACCCCGGAGGTATCTTTATCCAATCTGTGCACGATCCCAGGCCTTGTTTCGTCGCCGGTATCGGGCAGTTTGCTGCAATGATAGAGAAGCGCGTTCACCAGCGTACCCGTTTTGTTTCCCGCGCCCGGATGAACTACCATCCCTGCCGGTTTATCCACCACGATTATACTTTCATCCTCGTAAAGGATCTTTATCGGGATGTTCTCCGGCTCTATGTCCTTGGCTTCCGGCGGCGGCAACTCTAGAAAAATCTCGTCTCCTTCATGCGCGATATAATGAGGTTTGACAGCCTTGTCGTTAACGCGGACAAAATCATTATCCATGAGAAACTTTACAAAGGTGCGGGAATATCCCTCACCCAGTTTAGATGTTATACATTTATCAATACGGTCACCGGCCTCTGTAGCACCGACCGTAAACTTGAATTCTTCCATAAGTCCCTAAAACCCCATCTAACCTGCCAGCAGCCAGGTTAGATCTGTCAGGTTAAATTTCTCTTTCGCAAGAAAACGTACATTACAACACCGCAGGCGAACATGCCTATGGCAATACCTTGGGAAAGCTTTATCTCGTAAAGAAGGGCTAGGTCGTCGCCCCTGGCAAAATCCATAAAAAATCTAAAAATAGAGTACAGGATTATGTACGCTGTAAAAACGTATCCGTCAAACGGCCGCTTACGGCTAAGCGCGATAAGAATCACAAAGATAAAAAGAAGAACAAGACTCGAATAAAGCTGTGTGGGCACCCTCATCACCGTCTCCTGCGGAAACGTAACGGCTATCCCGCTTTCGACAACCTTGCCGTAACAGCAGCCGTTTAAAAAACACCCTATACGCCCGAGAGCCTGGCCCAGGGCGACATACGGGGCTATCAGGTCCGCTGTCTTCCAAAAAGGAAGTTTTTTTATCCGCATCACAACTGCTCCCGCGAGTATGGCCGCCACGAGGGCTCCCTGGAAGGCCAAGCCCCCCTCATAAAACATAAACGCCCTCAGAAGATGACGGGAATAATATCCCCAGTTGATAAAAACGAACAGAAGGCGGCCTCCTAAGAGGCCCCCTATCAAGATCGCGATGAGGCAATCAAAAACGTCGTTGGCGGGTATCCCGAATCTTTTGGAATCCTTGAGTATGAGGATCGTGGAAAGCAAAAAACCGATCGCCACGAACAGGCCGTAAGAATAAAGTGTAAAAGGTCCTATCTGGAAGATTATACGATACATCTTTGTTCCTTGTCCTCCCTACTTTCGTTCTTTGCCCTTTACAAGAATCGAGAATCCCAGAAGCGCAGCGCCTGCGGTAATGAAACTGTCGGCAAAATTAAACACCGGCCATACCCTGAAATCGATAAAATCTATTACATAACCGAAGCGTATCCTGTCCGTGAGGTTTCCCAGAATACCGCCCAGGATAAAACAAAGCGCCAGTTTTTGGGTAACGCTCAATACGCGTGACCTCCGCATTAAAAAATAACAGATAAGAGCTGCCGCCAAAACGGCAATAACAACAAAGAGGTACGCATGTTCCCGGAGCATCCCGAAAGCGGCACCTGTATTATACACGAGCGTTATATGAAAAATGTTCTTGATTACCGGAATACTGGACCCCTGAAGGACCAGTTTCTCGACACAGAATTTCGACACCTGATCCAGAAGGTATATGGAAAGGACTATAAAATAATACAACCCTATCTGCCTGCGGATTTTTCTTCTTTCTCCTGGCACTCGATACAATACTTCGCCTGTGGCATGACTTTGAGACGCTGTTTTGAAATACTTATGCCGCACTCATCACACACGCCGTATGTGCCCTCGTCAATACGCTTTATCGCGTCATCCAGGGCATATAACCTCTCCCTCTCTCCTTCGGCCAGTTCCAGGGAAAATTCTCTGTCATAAAGATCTGTTGCCATGTCCGCCATGTGGAAAGAATATCCGGAAAGGTCACCGGAAGCGTCCTTGAGCGATTTATTTAAAGTCTCGGCTTTGATCTTTAAAAGCTCCTCCAAAATCAGCGCCTTCTTTTTGACCAGTGCTCTTCTTATGGTCGCGAGATCATTTTCGGTAAAAGGCTGGTTTTTGCCTGTCGATTTCTTTTTAACCATTACGGCTCCTTTCTAACGTTATATTATAACACCGCTCGCATAAATCCGGGAAATCTTTGCTCTTCCCGGTGGTCTTGCTGAAATTCCAGCATCTCTGGCATTTTGTCCCGCTGGCTTTTTTTACCCCGATCTTCAGATCCAGCGCCGGGACATCTTTCATGCCGGGCTCCGGGCTATCTGCCAGTTCCGCCTGCGACACTATAAAAAGCCCGGGAAACAGCTCCATGTTCTCCCGGAGAAAATCACGCATTCCGTCATTATCCGAATAAAGCGTGATAGCTCCCTCCAGGGAACTTCCTATCAGTCCCTCTTCGCGCTTCAGTTCAAGAAACTTCATAACACTGTCCCTTATGGACAGTATTTTCCGCCACTTCGCGTCAAGTTCGGCGTCCTTCCAGCCATCCATATCCTTATCGATATCCGGCCAATCCGCGATATGAACGCTTTCTTCCTTGCCTCCGGAAGTGATATGTCCCCAAATCTCCTCGGCGGTGAAAGAAAGCAGCGGCGCCACAAGACGGACTAAAGTATCGAGTACCCTGAAGAGGGCCGTCTGAGCCGACCTTCTTTCAAAAGAATCTGGTGTCATTATATACAACACATCCTTTAAAACGTCAAGATAAAAAGAACTCACTTCATATACGCAGAAGTTATATACAGCGCGATATACCTTGTAAAATTCCCACTTGTCATAATAGCCGTTCACCTCTTCGACCAGGCCGTAAAGCCGGGACAGCATCCATCTGTCCGTCTCCGTCAGGGCGCTCGCCTCAAGTGCGTCCTCCGCGGGATCGAAATCGTAAAGGTTGCTCGCAAGGTACCGGAACGTATTCCGTATCTTTCTGTATCCATCCGCAAGGCGTTCCAGTATCTCCACGGAAACTTTTATGTCGCCCTCATAGTTGCTGGAAGCCACCCACAGCCTCAGGATATCAGCGCCGTATTTCTGCATTATATCCTGCGGACTTATTACGTTGCCGATGGACTTGGACATCTTTTTGCCGGAGCCATCCACCACAAAACCGTGTGTCAGGACCTTGCGGTAAGGCGCTCTCTCCTTTATGGCCATGGATGTGATAAGCGCCGTCTGGAACCATCCCCTGTGCTGGTCTGATCCCTCCAGATAAAGATCCGCCGGAAAAGTCAGTTCCCGCCTCTGGTCCAGAACGGCTTTATGGCTTACACCAGAATCGAACCATACATCGAGAATATCGTTTTCTTTGCGGAAATCCTTGCTGCCGCATTTCTGGCAAACGGCATCCGGCGGTAACAGCTCGTCGGTACGTCTCTCAAACCACACGTCCGCGCCGTTTTCTCTGGTAAGTTCGGCTACTTTTCTGATAATCTCCGTACTGGTAAACGCCTCGCCGCACGAGACGCACCTGAAGGCGGGTATCGGCACCCCCCAGTACCGCTGCCGGGAAAGACACCAGTCCGGCCGCATCCTGACCATGGAAGCTATTCTCTCTTTTCCCGCCTCGGGTATCCATTCCACCTGGCGCTCGATAGTCTCGACCATCTTCTCCCTCAAGTTGAGATGATCGACGTTCATAAACCACTGTTCGGTGGCACGAAATATAATTGCCTGTTTGCACCTCCAGCAGTGAGGATAAGAATGTGTTATGTTTTCGGATTTGATAAGCACGCCCGAGGTGCGCATCTTCTCTACTATGGCGCCGTTGGCTTTGAAAACATTCTGATCGGCAAACTCACCCGCTTCGGCGGTGAACTTTCCCGTGCTGTCGACCGGCATAATAACGGGAAGGCTGTATTTTTTACCCGTAATATAGTCTTCCTGTCCGTGGCCGGGCGCCGTATGAACGCAGCCGGTACCTTCCTCTTTTGTGACGTAATCCGCCAGCACTACCTGAGCGTCTCTCGCGATAAAAGGATGCTTTGCGGTATTGAAGCGTTCCGCCAACTCCCTGCCCTTAAGTTCTTCGTCGGCGCGGTAATCCTTTATTCCGAATTTTCCCATAAGGCCCTGAACAAGCTCGGTTGCCATTATCCATGTCTCGTCACCGGCCTTCACAAAAGAATACTTAAATTCCGGATGGAGCGCGATCGCGACATTAGAAAGAAGCGTCCAGGGAGTGGTGGTCCATATCACAAAAAACGTCTTTGCCTCGTTCTCTCCGGTGGCGAACTTCACGTACACCGAAGGTGAAGTTTTATCCTCGTATTCCACTTCAGCCTCCGCAAGGGCCGTCTCACACGTGCTGCACCAGTTGACCGGTTTAAGGTCCTTGTAAATGTAACCTTTTTCATATAGGTCCGCCAGCGCGAAAAGTATGTTGGCCTCATAATCTTTGGAAAGCGTCAGGTATGGGTTTTTCCAGTCGCCGAATATACCCAGCCTTTTAAACTCACCGGCCTGTATCTTCACGTATTTCATGGCATAATCATAGGCCTTCTTCCTGAACTTGACCTGATCGATATCGTGTTTAGTTATGTTCAGTTCTTTAAAAAGCTGGTGTTCCACGGGCAGCCCGTGACAATCCCATCCGGGTACGTACGGCGCCAAGTACCCTTTCATCGTGAAATATTTTACGCATATATCCTTGAGTATCTTGTTAAGAACATGCCCCATATGTATGCGCCCGTTGGCATAAGGCGGGCCATCGTGCAGGACAAAAAGTTTCCGGGAGTCTTTACGCTTATCTATGATCTTCGCGTAGATGTCCTCCCGGGCCCACTTCTTGAGTGCCTCCGGCTCCCTCTCGGAAAGATTGGCTTTCATGGGAAATTTGGTACGCGGCAGATTAAGCGTATCTTTGTAGTTTATTCTCTTCTCTTCCACTAAATGAATCCCTCTATTATGGGTTTGAGTTTCTCGAGCGTTTCTTTGGGAACCGCTTCCTTTCTTGTGACTATCGCGTTATGCAGCGCCTCACCGCAGGCGCAGGCCCTTTTCTCGGGCATATTAGCTATGGTATTAACCAGCATCTTTTTAGCCACTTCCGCGTTCTTGACGAGGTTTTCTATTATCATTTCGACCGAAACGGTCTCGACCTCGGATGAAAGGTACCAGCAATCATAATCGGTTATCATCGCAATGGTCGAATAGCAGATCCCGGCTTCCCGCGCGAGACGCGCTTCCTGTATATTGGTCATGCCTATCACATCAGCTCCCCAGCTTTTATAAAGAAAGGATTCGGCTTTAGTCGAGAACGTCGGCCCCTCCATATTGACGTATGTCCCGCCGTCGTGAATCTTTATCTCCAGAGCGCGGTTGCTTTTATATATAAGTTCTTTCAGTTCCTTACATATAGGCTCGGCAAAGGCCACATGCGCGACAATCCCGTCACCGAAAAAAGTCGTGGACCTTCCCTGGTTGGTCCTGTCTATGAACTGGTCGACAAGAAGTATGTCAAGGGGCTTAACTTCTTCTTTCAGGCTGCCTACCGCCGATACGGATATTATCCGGTCCACCCCCAGAACTTTGAACGCGTATATGTTCGCCCTGTAATTTATCTCCGTCGGGAGAAGACTGTGCGTACGTTCGTGCCGGGGAAGAAACACCACTTCCTTACCCGCGAGTTTACCTATCACGAACTCATCAGAAGGCTCGCCAAAAGGCGTAGTCACTTCTTTTCTCTCTGTGACCGCCAGACCTTCGATTTCATAAAGGGCGCTGCCGCCTATTATCCCTATCTTACCCATTTGTTTTAACCTCCACGATTTTGTTTCTGCTGGTTTGTCCGGAAACTATCGTTACATCCATTTTTCTTGTGTTATACTTTTTTGCAATAAGCTCTATCAATGCCTTGTTGGCCTTACCTTTATCGGGGGCCGCTTTGATGTAAGCCTTTACGATACCGCCCTTTTCTATGAGCTCTTCCCGCGATGATTTTGGAAAGACCTTTACCTGAATTTTCATTTTCTCTTTGAGTAAAGTAGGTCACGTTTAAACGTGACCTACTAATCATCCAAGTCTGTGCGCGATCTGGTAAAGTATGTTGACTATAAAATTTCTCAGGACGCTTAACACCAAAAACGCGACAATCGGCGAAAAATCTATCCCGCCCATCTGCAGCGGAAGCCTCCGGAACGGCGCCAGTATAGGGTCGGTGACCCTGTAGATGATACGAACTATATCGTTATAAGGATCTGCGTTGACCCACGAAAGGATGATCCTGACCACAAGGACAAAATATAAAATATTGAAAACAAGAGATACGAGCAGCGCAAGACTTCGTAATAATTCTCCGACAATAAACATCCGTTACCCTCGCGATAACTCCTCGGACCGCTGCTTTGCCTTCAGGATAGCGGCCTTTATGTGGGATTTAAGGTCTTTTTCGTCAAAAACCGACAACGCCGCTTCCGTGGTCCCGCCTTTTGAGGCGACTTTTCTGATCAGATCTTCCGGGGAGCTTCCCGTGCCCTTCAAAAGCGCAGCGGAACCGTAAAGCGTCTGCACGACCAGCTCCTTCGCTGTCACCTCATCAAAACCCGCTTCTCTCGCCGCGTCTATCATCGCCTCCGCCAGGTAAAAAAGGTACGCGGGGCCGCTGCCGGAGAGGGCTGTTGCGCCATCCAGAAGCTTCTCGTCAAGTTCCAGGACCTTGCCGATACCGCTGAAGATATTCTTCACTTTTTCGGTATTATTAACCATACCGCTGCATGAAATACAGGTTATGCTTTCCCCGACAAAAGCCGCCATATTAGGCATGGCCCTGACCACGGGAAGCTCCCTGCCAAGTTTACCCGTAATGGCGCTTATGCCGATACCCGCCATCACCGATACTATAGTCTGTTCGGCTATATCTCCGGCAATCTCCCCCGCCAGGACATCAAAATCCTGAGGTTTGACCGCTATCACCAGAAAATCAGAACTTCTCACCAGCTGGGATAGATCTTTCTGGACGCACCCTGTCTTCTCCGCCAGCTGGGCCGCCTTTTTTATATCTTTATCATATAAAAAGATAGAATCACCGGATGCTATCCCTCTATCGACCATCCCCCTGGCTATGGCGCTACCCATATTACCGCAACCTATTATACCTACAATCAATCCTTCCATGGCATACCTCTCCCGCTCTTATAATAATTAATGGTTAAAATTATCATAATTCAGCCCCAATGTCAATGTTGGTCTGTTTCGGGTTTGAGAGCGAATCAAATATCGATTTTATGGTGAGATTTTGGATGGGCACCATAAAGTCTAATCTGGCTCCCCCTACTGGACGAGTTTCGCAACTCTCTAATGAGCCTATCAGAGGTCGAATTAGCCAGAATTTTGGAAAATGTGGCAAAGGCAAGGCAGCAGGCGATAGATGTATCAGGTAAACGAAACAGGCCTCAAAGGTTATCTTGAGGCCTGAGGGGCAGTTTTCCGCGTGGATCCTATACAGTTTCCTGTTTGAGGCAAAAGCGTTTCTATATATATTAATATCCCCTCTTACCCTTAAGCTCCTGGCACTGCTTCTTGATCATTGCCATCTCTTCCGGGTCAATTAATTTTTCAATGGTAGCCATGGTGTCAGGATACTGTTTCTCTAATCCTTTAGCCAGGTCATTCATATACCTGGGCCATAGTAGCGCATCCACGTTACCGGGTTCTTCTACCGGAACGTTTAATCTATAGGGAAATTCAAATTTGTAGGGGATACTCTTGGACACATCAGTTCACGGGTCACAATCTCTCTTAATTCCAGGAGCATTTTTCCGGTAACTTGTATATTTCCGGTTTGGACCCAACCGGCTTTGTACTCCATTTTTTTATCTTTTACCGTAACAAATAGTTCAAACGTGGGAACCAGGTATAAGTCAATCACCTTCTTATCCTGAAAAGGTATCAGATCATAAGAGTCAAAAGAGCCGCTGACGCTAAAACCCTTTGCCATAAGAAGATTTGATAAATCCCGCTTCGTCGCATCAGGTAAATTAGCGAACTGCTCGGAATTATACCAGTGTACTGCAGTATCACGCTGAAAATTATAGGTAAGATCCCCTATCGCAAAAGTCACCCCTGCCGAGCCGGGCACCGTCTTAGCAGAAGGGGTATAATTAAAGTTCGCCGCATATTTGGCCGGCGGAACGTAGGTGCTGGGCTGGCCTTGCTCCTCCCTGTTGTTCGTTATATACGTAAGCCTTGGATCATCAAGAAAGATGATAATATATTTTTTCCCGTCCTCAGTTTGTGTTACGGAAGGAAGATTAAAAGGTGCCCAAAAATAGGGCATTGCCGCGATCGCCATATGTGGAGCTATCTCAAGTAAAGCATCTCTTCCCGAGTGGATCTCATCAACGCCTCCATCTTTGCTATATAGATTGACCTTCCAAAGCTGAGGCTGATCGGGGTCTTTCAGGTCATACGCTCCCACTGTCAAAGATTTCCTAGAAATCGAACCGCCTTTAACCGCTTCCATTTTACCTACGTTGTAGCTGATCCGGATACCGATATCCGCTTTGTCAGGGTCGCCAAGGCGCACATATTCATTATTGGACAGTAAAAGCGCGTTTTCCACGTACCTGGCGAACTCCTGGAATCGCGCATCATTATCGCCGACGTCCTGCATGGCAGATGATATGTAATAATTTCTACCCTTTGAATCCGCATCCGGAGCAACCGTAGAATCTATCCATATCTTATAACCATCGCCGGATCCCACATCTTCTGAATAAGATATCGCAGCGCATGCGCTTATCAATAGAACCACGATACAAAAACACCGGAAAATCGCTCCAATCTTTATCGCAATCGCATTTTTCATATTTACACGCCTTTCGTTTGTTCTGAATCAGTACGAGCCGACAAGGTACTTAGAAACGCTTTCCAATCACACAGGAAAGTGTATTGCCTCTGAACGGGAAACCGTCTCCTGTGTGAAGCCAAAACGGTGTCTTGTGTGCATCAAAACCGTCTCTATCTAGGCGCGGATCAATCAAATTTAAAATCCTTCTCCTCGGCGACTTTCTCGATACTTAGCGATTTATCCGAGAATAAGGTAATTTTGCATCCTCTAGCCTTTGGACAGTCTAATATCGATACCACTTTATCTGAGCTGATATAATTGGGGGAATAGACGGACCCACCCGGTTCCGCTAAATATTTCACGTAAGCCCCTACAAAATTTTCCCGAAAAACACGCGGGTCGGCCCCTTCAGTATTAAACAATTTATCTACCAGGGGTCCGGAGAAAAATATTGATTTTACCCTCTTGTCGTCATCCGCCAATATCCTATAGTAAGCTGGCGGCGGGAGGGCGCTGGCCGCTTTCAAAAGCGTGTAAATAGATGTGTCGAGCCTGCTAGGTTCCGTTTTGCCGAGGGTCATATCAATAGCTGCGCTGACACTCTCCATTTCAGATGGATTTTTCAGCCGCCAAAACTTTTTTTGCGTAGTGCCATTTTTGTTTATGTATCCAACCTTAATTAAACTCTCCCAAATTTTGTCGGCATGACCCGGGGAAGCCAGAGCCGGTATCTGACTGAGTTCTTCTTTCGTTATTTTATTGAGGTTACTGATATAAGTTAATCCTTCGTCCTCTTCCGCATTTTCTTCTACCATGATTTCCTGATCGTTCAGCAATTCTGCCAGCCGGTCTCTTGCCGCCCCTATCTCCATGCCTACGTAAAAGCCTTTTATCTTAAAAGGTTCTTCGGCAGCTATAGCAGAAGAAACAAATGTTGCCAAAATAAATAAGACTACTCCGGTAAGGTTTATTAGTTTATTCATATGCTATCTCCCCTTGTTTTTATTATTTGATATTCTCTCATTTGTCCTTCAATATAATCTGTCTCTCTCAAACATTCATTTCCTGTATCTCTCTGCCTTATATTATGTTTTAATTATACCGCATCTACATGTTTGGTGCACTTAGTAAAAATTTTGGGGGAGGGCGAGAGATTCGAATCCCCAATTATAATAATCTGGAGGGCACTTTACCGCCTTTTAAGCTTATTTTCCTATGGATTATCTCTATATCACACTGTTCTGTAAAGTCCAAGCAGGGTTCGGGAACCGTACTGAAATTTCTGGCTAATTCTATATGCTTAGAATTAGAAGTAGTGGTTGAGGAAGGTGAGGATACTATCGAGGATTCTTTTTATTATGTTGCCGTCACGGCGTTGTCTCTGGTTTTCTTGCTGGAGATAATCCAGGATTCCCAGGCTGCCGATATATCCCGTTCTTTCAGGAGGAAGTTCTTCAAACGGTTTCACGATACACGTCCCGACCGTAACGGAAAGCCCGAAAAGTCCCTCCAATGACTCGGTCAGATTATCCATAAGCGCTCCTTCGCCGATCACCATAACCTTGCGGACCTTCCCCCATCCCGGTAATGAAACGATCTGCGGGAGCGTTTTCTCTAAACTGTCAAGGTTGATGCTGCCGTCTTTTGACAGTAATTCATCCGTCCCGACCGGAAAAACTTTGCAACTTGTCAATATCCCGCGGCAAAATACCATTATTTCCATAAGGTCCTTGCCGATATCCATCAGGACGACACCCGTCTGTCTGTCCTCCTCGGCGAGAACCCTGTAGGCGGCGGCAAGACCCGAAAATACGAATCCTGCAGGGACGAATCCCGCGTGGGAGATGCATTTTGACATGTTGCGCAGCGTGGATGAATTGATCATCAGGATATTCATGTCAACTCCCAGCTTTACCCCCTCCAGGTTCAGCGGATTCTTTATCTCTTTCTCCTCGTCGATAGAAAAACCTCGCACGATTCTGTGCAACGGTTCTTTATCAAGCGGTATTTTGATGGTCGAACCTATCTGCATGCACTTTCTAATGTCCCTCTCGGAGATCTCCCTGCCGTACTTGGAAAGCAGCAGTACCCCGCTGGACGGTATTACCTTTATAGATGTGGAACTTACCCCAGCATATACATCCTGGATTTTTTTACCCGTCCGTTCCTTAAGTTTTTTTAACGCCTCGGCTATGGAGTCGGTTGCCATGGCGGCATCCGCAACCATGCCTTCGCGGAAACCTTTCGACCTGACGCGACAGAAACCTTCTATTATATAATCCCTGTTCTTATTCCATCTTGCGGCAACGGCGGTGATCTCGCCGGACCCCACATTCAAGGCGGCAAAACGTTTACTCATTGTTCTCCTTGTCGGCTGCAGGCCTCAAGCTACAGGCTACATGCCATAGGCTACAGGCTTGAATCTTGAAACCTGTGGCTTGTAGCTTGCAACTAAAACCGATCATTTCGGCGAAATAACCGGATCCTCAAACCTGAGGTCGATGTAATTTATGTCTTTCAAGTTTATGTTGGAGTCATTCAATATTTCTTTTAACTCATCGATTTTTCTGGAAAAATCGTCCGTTCCCATCTTTATCGTTACGCCACGAATGCCGAGTATTATGTTGTTGCGGTCGGAAACATCCATGTATTCTATGTCCTTTTCATTTTTACGCATCTTTTTGCGGAGGCCCTCAAGTAGCACCAGTCCCTTGTTCAGAATACCGCTTTTGATCTTTTCCCCCCTTGAAGGCCTGATGAGAAAAAATTTGATCCCCTTTATCTTCACCAAAGCTCCGGCACCTTCTCCGAGGGCAAGGACCACTCCCTCCCTGTCTATAACAATACCTTTACCGGCGGCTATGACGGCTATGGGTTCCCTCGAAAGAATATCGATCTCCAGTTCATCTGGCAGATTTCTTCTTACCTCGATCTTCCTTAATTCCGGAAAATCTTTTTTGATCAGCGCCTGTGCCTGTTTCAGGTCAACAGTAAATATGTTCTGTCCGACATAGAACTTTTCGAGCTTTTGTTTGCCTTCTCTGAAAGAGCTGCCACGAGACTCGTTTACCTCGATCTCTTTAATCGTAAAAAACTGACTGTTAAGAAAAAGGTACTTAGCTCCTAAAAAGGCGCCTGCCAACACTACTAGACTAGAAATAAAAATAATAATCAGCTTTATCGAAAAAATCTTCCCGGATAAAAACTCGCTTATGCGTTTTTTCTTTTTCGTTTTCTTTGAAGTTCCTTTACCTGCCACTTTCCCTCCTTATTTGCCCCCTTTTGAGCAAACCAAAGTAGGGCACGTTTAAACGTGCCCTACTTTGCCGTTTTTTGAGATCGCTCCCAAAAGCATCTTAACACATAACTCGGAAAAATCCACGCCTTCCGCTTTCGCAGCCATCGGAAGCAGGCTTCTCTCGGTAAGACCGGGAATCGTGTTAACTTCCAGAACAAAGATATCGCCCCGGTCCGACAACCTTAAATCCACTCTCGAAAAACCTTCGCACCCAAGAGCCCTGTGCGCTTTTAAACCCGTCTCCTGCGCGCGAAGATACTCATCTTTATCAAGTTTTGCCGGCACAACATACTCCGTATCGTCCGAATAGTATTTTGCGCTGAAATCATACACCCCGCCAGCCGCAATAATCTCCACAACGGGCAATGCTCTGTCGTTAAGTACCCCCACCGTTATTTCTCTGCCGAAAACAAATTTTTCTATAATAATCCTTTCTCCAAACCGGGCCGCCCTGTCTATCGCCCCGCGCATAAGGTCCCTCGAAGGAACGATGGACAGCCCTATGCTTGATCCCTCGTACCTGGGTTTGACCACACATGGAAAGGTGATATCCAAACGTGAAACATCTTCCCCCGCGCGCACGACCCTGTATTCAGGAACACATAACCCTTCATCTTCGAATATTTTTTTCGAGGCCTCTTTGTCAAGTGCGAGGCGTGACGGTTCCGGACCGGACCCCGTATAAGGAACGCTTCTTTCATCCAGAATTCTCTGAACAGTCCCGTCCTCTCCGAACTTGCCGTGAAGAGCGATAAAAGCCACATCTATACCTGGGCGGTCGACCAGTGAAGAGAAATTATCTTCTTCCACATCGATGAAGACCGTGTTCAGACCTTTCCCCTGCAATGCCCCGAAGACGGCTTTCCCGCTTTTAAGGCTTATTTCTCTTTCGCTGGAGCTTCCGCCGGCAAGCACGCCGATCTTATACTTTTTAAGCATATCAAGTTCTTTATCCATTTATGTCTCCGCTAAGCTCCTAAGACTTCTATCTCCGTCTCAAGCTCTATGGAAAACTTGTCCCGCACTTTTACACGTATCTCGTCCATGAGATTCGTCACATCCCGCGAACTTGCTCCGCCGGTGTTTATTATAAAGTTAGCATGTTTTTCTGAGACCTCGGCCGCGCCGCTCCGGTACCCCTTCATGCTGACTTCCTCTATAAGTCTTCCGCTGGGATGTTTCTCTTCTGTGGGGTTTTTAAAAATACATCCTAAGGTTTTCCGGGTGAGAGGTTGCTTCTCCATCTTTTCAAAAAAATAATGCTTTAGTTTCTTCTTCAGCTCATCCGGGTTTGCTTCATCAAGCTGAAAAACCGCCTGAAGTATGATTTCCCCCCTGTCAATGGAAGAAAAGCGGTATCCGAACTGTATATCTTTTTTTTCTACCCACTCCGCCTTAGCTCCCTCGCTAAGAACCAACACCCTCGATAGACGTTCGCTGATCGCGCTGCGGTACGCGGCGTTCGTGACAAGGGCGCCGCCGACGGTAGCCGGAATTCCTATAAGTCCTTCCAGTCCCGCCAGACCCTTTGTGCAGCAATTGGACACAAGCGTCCCCAATTTGGCACCGGCACCGGCAACAGCCGTGTTTCCTTCTATCTTTATCTCTTTAAAAATAGTGCCCGACAGGTTTATAACAACCGCGTCCAATCCCTCATCCGGGATCAATATATTGCTTCCGTTACCCATAGGGATCGTCCTTATACCTGAGTCGTCGAGAAAGGTCTTCGTCCGACACAGACCATCAAGCGAAAACGGCACATACCACGCGGCGGCTTTCCCTCCTATCGATATAGTACTGTGATCGCAAAGCGGGTGATCAAAAACAACACTGTCGCCGTACTTTTTGCACAGCTGGAGCAACTTATCGCGAACTTCTTTAACGAGCATCGGTTTTCTCTTCTATTCTCTTGACCAAATTGCCTGATATCTCGCTGATATCCCCGGCTCCCAGAACCAGGATCGTATCGTTTTGCCGAACAAGTCCTGAGACAAATCCCGGGATATCCTTTTTTTCCACAAGATTAAGCGTCTGGAACCTCTCCCTGTCAATCATTTCATACATATCCCTTACCGCAACCTCTTCGATCACGTCTTCGTCAGCGGAATATATGTCAGTTAATATAAGGATATCCGAATCGTAAAAACAATCAGAGAATTCGCGCATCAGGTCGCGTGTTCTGCTGTACCGGTGCGGCTGAAAAATCGTCACTATTCTGCCCGAAGAGCGGTCCCTGGCCGCGGCGATTACAGACCGTAACTCTGTCGGATGATGGGCATAATCCTCTATCACCTCTATGTTGCCTATCCTGCCCACAGAGTCAAACCTCCTTTTAACTCCATGAAACGAACTGACCGCTTCGGCAATACGGTCAAAATCAAGGCCTACTTGCATACACACGGCTATAGCGGCCAGTATATTCATCAGGTTGTAACGCCCTATAAGAGGACTGGAAACCCTCCCGTAATTTTTGCCGCGCACGAGGAGATCGAACGTTATCGCATTAGCATGAACATGGCGGCGGCACGTCACGTCGAAATCGCCGTCGATTCCAAAACTTAGCTTTCCGGGTGCGATGTCACCGGCAATACGTCCAAGCACGGGATCTTCCCCGTTGAATACCAAAAATCCGTCCGCGGGGATCCTGCCGATAAATTCCCTGTAAGCGTCTATGAGTTTTTCCAAAGAACCGTAGTTCTCCATGTGCTCTCTTTCTATATTCGTTACCACGGCGTATTGCGCGCTGATATTCCGGAAATACCCGTCGCTTTCGTCGACTTCCGAGACGATCATATTACCACGGCCGAATTTTGCGTTGCCCCCGAAACCTGACATCTCTCCGCCCACAACGACTGTTGGGTCCTTGCCGCAATGTTCCGTTATGTGCGCTACGAGTGCGCTTGTAGTCGTCTTGCCGTGTGTCCCGGTAACCGCTATGGATAAAGGAACCTCCTCTATAAGCTCTTTAAGCATCTCGCCTCTTAAAATAACGGGCACGCCCAAGTGTCTTGCCTTCTTTATCTCGGGATTCTCATCGCGAATACAGGTGGACCGCACCACAAGATCCGCGTCTTCCGGGATATTCTCCGCGTCATGACCTTTATATATAACGGCTCCTTTTTTACACAGTTCGTCCGTCAGACTGTTTGGTCTCAAATCAGACCCTGTTACGATACCGCCTTTAGCCAGGTGTATGTCTGCGAGGGCACTCATCCCTATCCCACCGATTCCTATGAAATGAATCTTTTTCATAATATAGATTTTATCAGTTTTTCTCCGCCAAGTTAATAACTTCTTCTGCCAAAATCCTACCGGCTGCGGGAGCGCTCAGACTTCCGGCAGCTTGCGAAATGCGATCACGTCGCTGCGCGTCCGTTAATATACTCATGACCTCGCCGGCCAGATCATCCGCCGAGAGATCGTTCTCCTCCTTGTAGACAGCAGCTCCCACTTGCGAAAAATACATCGCGTTAAACCGCTGGTTGTTTTTAGGATTTGGATACGGGACCAGTATCATTGGTTTAGCGTAAAACGCCAGCTCAAACACGGCAGCGGCCCCGGCTCTTGAAATAGCCAGATCGCTGGCGGCATAAGCCTCGTCTATCCTTTCAAGAAACGAAAAAACCTTACCTGCGATCTTGTTTTTTTCGTAAAACTGTCGCACATATTCATAGTCTTTGTTCCCTGTAAGGTGAATAAACTGCACTTCGTCGCTTTTCTGTTCCTTTATAAAACGGGCGCTTTCGGAAGCGATCCTGTTTAAAAACGAGGATCCCTGACTACCCCCCATTATCAAAACAGTCGTCTTCTCCGGATCTAATCCAAGACGCCGCGCTGATTCCGTCCTGTCGCCGGAGAGAATATCAAGCCGCAGGGGGTTCCCGGAATAAAACACCTTTCCGGCGGCACGCGTAAAATACCCGGCTGAATCTTTAAAGCTGACCGCCACGCGATCGGCGAAGCGGCTTAAAATCCTATTTGCCCTGCCTGGTAGAAGGTTCTGCTCGTGTATGATAACGGGGACATTAAACATCTTTGCCGCGGCAACGATGGCCCCGGAAGAGTACCCCCCGAAACCCACCACAACATCCGGACGCAACTTCGCGATAAGATACATAGACATTATAGTGTCTATAAAAAGTTTTCCAGCGAAAACCGCAAGACGGAACGGGTTGAATCTCAAAGGCATGGGGTTGGCGGACAGAAAAAAACAACTGTGCCTGCTGTTTCTTAAGATGTTCTTGTCCAGACGTCGCTTACTCGAAATGAAAAATATCTTTTCAATCCCGGCTTTCTCGAGTTCTGCAGCCAGGGCAACCGAAGGAAAGATATGCCCGCCGCTGCCGCCCGCTGCCAGAATAACCCGCATATTATTCAGCTCCTCTTGCCATGTTAAAAATAAGGCCCGCTGCCGCCAGATGACTTACAAGGGAACTTCCGCCATAACTTACAAACGGCAGAGGAAGCCCTTTCGTCGGCAACATTCCTGTAGACACGCCGATATTCACTATAACCTCAAAAGCTATCATCACGCTTATACCAAGCACTACACGCGAAGCAAAGTAGTCCCTGAGCTTAAAAGAAATCCTCAAAGAAAACCATATAAGAACGGCGAACAGTACAAGCACGGCGGCGGAACCTAAAAATCCCAGCTCTTCTCCGATTATGGAGAATATAAAATCGGTGTGCGATTCAGGAAGGTAAAAAAGTTTCTGCTTCGACTGGCCGAGCCCGACCCCCAAAAGACCTCCGGATCCCAGTGCTATGAACGACTGGATAAGCTGAAAACCGGACCCCCTGGCATCCTTCCATGGATTGAAAAATGTCAGCATGCGCCTGAGGCGGTAAGGTTCGTAGATCACCGCCAGGCCCAACGCGGGAAGTATGCCCATTGTGATAAATGCGAGATGTCTGAGACGCGCGCCTGAGACAAACAGTATAGCAAGTCCTATAAAAAATATAGATACAGACGTGCCCATGTCCGGTTCCATAAGGACCAACCCCCCTGTTAGCCCGATAATGAAAAAAGGCGGAAGAAAACCGTATTTAAAATTCTGCATAAGATGCCTTTTCCGCGAGGTCAGATCGGCAAGGTATATTATTAACGCGATTTTCGCCATCTCAGACGGCTGAAAACCTACTCCGAAAAAACGTATCCACCTGCGCGCACCAGCGATTTCCCTGCCGATACCCGGGATAAGAACGATAACCAGAAGTATAAGAAAAAAAACCATCACCCCTCTGGCGCTGTCGGCTATCTTGCCGACCGGGACCGCCATGCATAATATCGCGACCACAAGGCCCGCCGTTAAATACACCAGGTGTCTTTTTGCAAAATACATACTGTCATCGTAGTTCCCGTGCGCATAGACGGCGCTGGAGGAATACATCATAACTATCCCTATCATTATCAAGAGGGATACCACCAGGAGTATTATTTTCGCATCGTTATTCATCTTTTTCAAATTCCCAACCAGAACCCAAACTCCAGACCACAGACCATTCACGATTCACTGAAGTTGGCTACAAGCTACAGGCTTCGGGCTTCATCCCTGAGCTTGAGGCCTATGGCTTGCAGCTTGAACCAGGTTAGCAACTTCCCGCTGGAACGCTTCCCCGCGTTCGGCGTAGCTGGAAAACATATCAAAACTGGAACACATGGGAGAGAGCATTACAGCCTCGCCCTCTCCGGCCACGCTAAAGGACGTCTTTACCGCATCAGCCATGTTCTCCGCCATAAGTATCTGGACCGCGGGGGAAAAAGCATCTTTTATCCTGTCACGGGCCTCTCCGATAACCACCACAGCTTTTACCTTTTCTTTCACTACCGGCAAAACGGAAAGATAGTCCCCGCCTTTATCCCTGCCGCCCGCTATAAGGACCACTTTTTTATCCATTGATTCAAGGGCTCTCCGGGTTGCGTCTATGTTTGTGGCTTTCGAGTCGTCGATAAATTCCACGCCGCGAAAAAAGCCTATTTTTTCGAACCGATGGTTCAGTCCTTTGAAAGTCATTATCCCTTCACGGATATTGCGGTTGTCCACGCCCATGAGGCGGGAAACGAGAACAGAACATGCAACGTTATCCAGGTTGTGCCGACCTTTTAACGGAACCTCCTCCCTTTTAATGATGACCTCCTGTTTGCCGCCCCACTCTACGCTTATTCCTCTTTCCCCCACAACGGCTCCGCCTGTCTCCGGACCAAAAAACACAAGCCGGCTCTTTATGCTGCTTGTCATCGCCTCGCCGGAAAAACAAGAATGGAGAACCGCCCAATCGCTTTCTGCTTGGTTCATAAATATCTTGAACTTTTCCGCCTTGTAATTGTCGTATCCGGTGTGGCGCTCGTAATGATCCTCCGATATATTTAAGAGAACTGCGATCGAGGGTTTAAAATATTTTATCGTCTCAAGCTGAAAGGAACTTACCTCTACTACCGCCACGCTTTCTTCGGTAAGACCGCTGACTTCCCCGCTTAAAGGATTGCCTATATTCCCGCACACCACCGTGTGTCTGCCTGAAAGAGAAAGTATCCTGCCGATGAGTTCCACAGTGGTACTTTTACCATTGGTCCCGGTTACAGCAACAATCGGGGCGCGGCAGAACCAGGATCCTAATTCCATTTCTCCTATAATGGGAATTTGTCTCTCCCCGGCACGGGATAAAGGCAACGCCCGGACATCAACCCCCGGACTGGTGACCACAAGTTCGCAATCACCGCAAAAACTTTCCGTATGTCCGGCGAGCTCAAATCGCGGATGATAAGGCGCGAGCTTCTCCAGGTACTGTCTTGCCTCCATTGTGTCGGTCATTTCAGTGATGCTGACCCTGGCCCCTTCGCGGAAAAGCAACTCAGCAGCGGCATACCCGCTTGCGCCCAAACCGACAACCAGTACTTTCTTTCCTTTAATATCGATCATAGTAAAAATTGCCCCTACTACGTGCTGCTATCGAACTTTTAGCGTGGCCATACTCAAAAGGGCAAGGATGGCCGCTATAATCCAGAAGCGTATGGTAATCTTGGACTCGTGCCATCCTTTTATCTGGAAATGATGATGGATCGGCGCCATGAGAAAAAGACGCTTCTTTCTTAACTTGAACGAAAGTACCTGCAAGATAACCGACGCGGACTCCGCGACAAGCACGCCTCCGGCGATAAAAAGCAGGATTTCCTTTTTGATCAGAACGCTTACGATCGCGATCGATCCGCCCAGAGCGAGAGACCCGGTATCTCCCATAAAAATAGTGGCAGGATGGCTGTTGAACCACAGAAACCCGAGTCCGGCCCCAGCCAGCGCCGCGCAAAAAACCGTCAGTTCCCCCGAACCAGGCAGATAAAAAATCTGCAGATACCTGCTGATCTCCGCATGCCCTGTAACGTAACTGATAACCGCATAAGTAAGGGCGATAAAGGTCACGCAACCGATCGCCAGGCCGTCAAGACCATCCGTCAGGTTAACAGCGTTAGAGGTGCCGACGATCACAAAGAGGATAAAAAGTATATAAAAAACGCCGAGATTAACTACGGCGTTCTTAATAAACGGAATATACAGGCCCGATCCTATGGCTTTATTGTTGATAACAAAAATGCCTATAATCAGGGCAAGTATCGCCTGACCTATCAACTTGGTTACCGCCTGCAGGCCCTTGGCGTTTTTGTTGCGGAGTTTAATGAAATCATCCAAAAACCCTATGACCCCAAGCCATATCATGCCGGCAAGCGCAAGCAAGATGTAATCATTATCAAAACTGCACCATAAAAGCGATGAGACAAGAACGGAAACGATAATGAGAAGACCGCCCATCGTCGGCGTGCCTTCCTTATGTTTATGAAGATCGTACAGGCTCTCGACATGTTCTTTTCTAACATACTGGCTTATATTAAACTTCTTGAGCTGTTTTATGATCGCCGGGCCGAATATAACGCATATCGCAAAAGACGTAACCGCGGCCATGCTGGCGCGAAACGTTATATACCTAAAGACATTGAATCCGAACCAGAATTCCCTTAAAGGATACAGGACATGGTAAAACACTTAAGCACTTCCTCCATCTTTGCCGCACGCGAGCCTTTTAGCAGCACTACCGCTTCGGGACGGGCCACCTGCCAAATCATTCTGGCGGCGTCTTCATGACTTTCCGCGCACAGAACTCGATCCTTCTCCATGCCCGTTTCAATCGCGCCCTCCGCAATATGCCTGGCCCTGCTTCCCAGTGTTATAAGAAAATCTATATCTTTACCGGCAATATTCCTTCCTATTATACGGTGAAGTTCATCGCTCTTATCTCCCAGTTCCATCATATCACCCGCCACCACGCCTTTCCCGCCGCCTGAGGCGCTGTGCTGCAAAACCTCAAGCGCGCACTCAAAAGAACCGGGGTTGGCGTTGTATGCATCATTGATGAACAGCAGGCCCTCTATCTTCAGCTTTTCAAGACGCATTTTCGGCAAAGAAACTTCCTTCAAGCTTTTCCGTATTTCCTCGTAATCCATACCGAAACAAGCGGCCGCGGCAATCGCAGCCGCCGCGTTATAAACGTTATGTACGCCTTCCATTGGAAGAAAGAAACTCTTTTCGTTGAGATAGAAATCGTACCCGTCCGGTCCTTCTGCAAGATCGGTAATTTTGAAATCGCAGTCGGGCGACGTTCCGTAATATTTTCTCGCGATACCTCCGGTGTCGGCCATTGCCAGCATACGGTCGTCCTTGTTCAAAAACACCGTCCCTTGGGCGGGAAGAGAATCCAAAAGGCTTATCTTCTCGGCAAAGACCCCTTCCCTGTCGATAAAGCCTTCGAGGTGTGCGTCACCGATATTGGTGATGATAGCCGTTTGCGGCCCGGCTATCCCCGCCAGTTTAGAAATCTCGCCGGGATGATTGGCCCCAAGTTCCACGACAGCAACATCGTGCGACGGATCCATATCGAACAATGTCAGACTCACCCCGATAATATTGTTATATGATTTCTCGCTCCTCAGGACGTTATGCCTGGCGCTAAGGATATGAGATAAAATGTCTTTTACGGTCGTCTTCCCGTTAGTACCCGTTATGCAGATGACCGGGATACTTGCGCGCTTTCTTATCTCTCGCGCTATCATACCCATGGCCCAACGGGTATTCTCGACACAAACAACATGTTCAGTTAATCCCCGGCAGGCCGCCCCTGCGGAATGTTCGACGATCAGGCCCGATGCGTGCTTCTCGGCGGCATCCCTGATAAAATCATGCCCGTTAAATTTACTGCCACCTATCGCTATAAAAATTTGCCCGCGCTTTATAGTGCGGGAATCAACGGAAAAACCGCTGACAACGGCCTCGGCGTCTTCTGAGAACAGCTCGCCGCCTGTTGCCCGGGCTATATCTTTTACGGTAAGTCTGATCATATTATACTATATCCGAGTTCCCTTAAAACTTCGCCGGCGGTTTCTTTATCGTCGAAATGTGTCCTGCAATCTCCGATGATCTGGTAATCTTCGTGTCCCTTCCCGGCGATGATCACTATATCGCCTTCACCGGCCGTCTTCAAGGATTCCCGGATGGCGTCTTGTCTTCGC
This sequence comes from Candidatus Omnitrophota bacterium, assembly GCA_043816025.1. Lineage (GTDB taxonomy): Bacteria > Omnitrophota > Gorgyraeia > Tantalellales > Tantalellaceae > JBDRIH01. Next base: position 6,665 of record JBDRIH010000048.1, on the reverse strand, counting down.
TTTATTATACTATAGTTATTTTTATTAAGCACTCCCTTTTCGATCTGGCGCAGTATCTCTTGGGGGTCTTCCGTCCTTGGATTATCGCTTGTAAGTATCACGCGGTCGCATATCCCGGTTGCTATTTTACCCATCACGGGCCTTTTTGTCCTGTCGCGGTCTCCGCCGCATCCGAACACGCAAATGAGTTTTCCCGCAGCAAGAGAACCGAGACACAGCAAAACGTTTTCCAACGCGTCCGGCGTATGCGCGTAATCCACAAAAACTTTAAAAGGCGCCTGCGCCCGTACAGCGTCCAGGCGTCCGGGTACAGCCGTAGCCTTTTCCAGTCCTTCTCTTATCTCGTCCAGACTCAACCCGCTGTCGTAAAGAGCCGCCACCGCAGCTAATATGTTGTAGACATTATGTTTGCCGATAAGCCTGCTGCATACACGTGTGGATCCGAGTTTTCCGGCAACCAGATCAAACTCTATTCCCTCTATAGACAAGCGAACGTTCCTAGCCCTGACATCTGCATTATCTGTCATCCCGAAAGTCACAAGCTTAGGAAAATCAATTGTTTTCGCCAGACTTATCACCATAGAGTCGTCCTGGTTTAATACACCTGTCCCGTCCGGCTTTAGATTCTGAAAGATCTTGGACTTGTCTTTAAGGTATGTCGACATGTCCCCATGATAATCCAAGTGTTCAGGCGTTATATTGGTAAAAACAGCGCTATCCAGCTCTATCCCCCAGGTCCTCTTCTGGTCAAGCGCATGACTTGACATCTCGACAGCCGCGGCTTGCTTGCCGCTGGAAACCATTTCCCCTAAAAGCCGGTTCAGTGTTACTGAATCCGGCGTGGTGATGGACGCTCGTTCGAGAACATCTCCCGAGACCTTTGTAAAGACCGTGCTCACCAGCCCCGCGGGCCTGGCGGCATTGTTCAAAATGCCGTCTATCAGAAATATCGTAGTGGTCTTCCCGTTTGTCCCGGTAACGCCATAAACGAAAAGAGAGTTCGATGGATCCGCAAAAATATGTTTGGCTATATCTGCTAAAACTATCCGGGTATCCTCGAAGATCTTGATTTTCTCGCGGTCTTCTTCCGCCAGTCCGGAAATTTCATGTTCGCACAGTGCGCACTCCGCGCCCTTTTTTAATGCATCGCGGACGTAATCGTGACCATCATGGGCGGCACCTTTTATAGCCACAAAAATATCACCGGGTTTGATCTCGCGGGAATCTGTTTTTATTTTATCCCTGCCGAATCCTTCCTGGTCAAACAATGTATCTATCGGGTTATTCATTTTTTTACAGTTTCCGCTTGTTTTTCGGAGGCCACTGCAACATCAGAGCCCATATACTGCAGCACGCGTTCCGCTATGTTTTTGAATGTCGGTCCGGCGACGCTTCCGCCGAAATGGACAGGATGCGGATCACGCGCGGTTACAACTATACTGATGGCGGGCCGCCCCGCCGGCGCGAACCCTATAAAGGTAGCATTGTATTTATCCGGATAGTACCCGCCCTCGGGATTGACCATCTGGGCGGTGCCTGTCTTCCCGCACGTATCATATAGTTTGGAGTTGGCACGTTTGCCGGTACCCTCGGTTACCACGCGCCGCAGTATACCCTTCATCTTCTCGCAGGTTTCCTCTTCTAAAACTCTATTCTTTATCTCAGGTCCAAATTTCTCGTACAGCGTGCCTTCCCATGTCACTATTCTATCCACGACATAAGGCTTCATCAAATACCCGCCGTTCGCGATGACGCTTATGGCGCATGCCATCTGAATGGGAGTTACCGCTATGCCCTGGCCTATCGGTATGGTAGTTATATCGCTGCGTGACCATACCGCGGGGGGCCTGCTTATACCGCTTACCTCCCCCGGCAGATCGATCCCGGTCTTTTCTCCGAAACCGAACCTCTGGATATAATCATAAACCGTACCCTGACCAAGCTTCTGGGCCACTTTAACTGTTCCGATATTGCTGGATTTTATTATTACCTCGCGGAAAGAGAGTTCCCCGTAAGGATGAAAATCATGCAATATCCTCCCCCCTGCCTTGTATTCCCCTTTCTCGCAATAGAACCGATCATCGAGGTCCACCTGCTTTTCGTTCAGGGCCGCGCTGGCCGTAACTATTTTAAAAACGCTGCCCGGTTCAAAAACACTGGATACGGCCTCGTTTTTAAGGGCCTCTTTAGGCACCTCGGAAAAAGTATTAAGGTCGTAATCGGGGTAATTCGCCAACGCCAGAACCTCCCCGGAAAACGGGTCCATGACCACAACGGAAGCGGCGGAAGCGTGAAACTTCTGTGCCATCTTTGCCAATTCTTCTTCCGCTATATACTGTATTACGCTGTCGATCGACAGGATAAGGTTATACCCGTTTTGCGGGGGCACCGATTCCTCTTCATTAAACAGAACCGCCCTTTTCTTTGCGTCTCTTACCAGGTGCTTCCATCCGGGTTTTCCTTTGAGCTTTTCATCAAGCAATAGCTCAAGGCCTTCAAGACCATCGTTGTCGATACCAACGAATCCTATGACATGCGCGGCCATGTTATCGCTTGAATAGTTCCGCTTGCTTTCATCGAAAAAATGTATGCCGGACAGGTTCAGTTTTTTTATCTTTTCCGCTGTTTCCGGATCGATTTTGCGGTCTACCCATACGAACGCTTTGTCCCTGTTAAACCTCTCCAGAAGCTTCCCGCGGTCAAGATGAAGGATCTCCGAGAGGACCTGGGATGTTCGTTCTTTATCCTTCATGTTCCTGGGGTCACAATAAACGCTCGGGGCATCCAGATTTATGGCCAGGGGTTCCATATACCTATCGAATATGGTGCCCCTGCGCGGCTCCGTCTTAAACACCCTGTTATGTTGTTCGGATGCCATATCTGAAAATCTATGGAAGTTGAGAACCTGCAGATAAAACAGCCTGATAAAAAGCGACAAAAGGAGCGATATTAAAAAGAAAAACACCAAATACTGGCGTGCCCTGAACATTGTCCCTCGCAATAGCTTTATTCTGCCACAGTTTTATTCACGGGGTCTAGCTTCGGCATTCAAAGTGAAAAGATCAAAGAACTTGCCGATAAAACCCGCTATGGCAGGGCCTTTACCGGAATCTTTCTGAGTAAGTTCGCATCTGTCTGCCTGTCCGGTTCTATGATTCGCAAATTCTATCTCTTCACTGTTCAGCGAGGCAAGTAAATATCTAGGGGATTCTACTTTGGATAGATTATACATTAACTTTGAATTCTGGTCAACGAGGCGGGTCAGGTACTCTCTGGTTTTTTGCAGGTCATATCCTGCCTTTATGATCTCGACGCGCTGATGCACATACCCTGTCGCTATGATTGTAATAATTATACCTATAAAAATAAATTTATATATTCTCATTTCACTCTTTCCGCCGTGCGCAGTTTAGCGCTCCTGGACCTCGGATTGCGCCTGATTTCTTCACTGCCGGGACACACAGGCTTTTTTGTCACAACAGCAATCTCCCCAGTCTTTGCCATATCGCGGAAAAGATTTTTAACAATACGGTCCTCAAGCGAGTGAAACGATATAACACATATCCGTCCCCGGGGACGCAGACGTAAGACCGTTTTACTTACCGCCTCCTCCACAGCGGCGAGCTCGTCGTTTACAAAGATCCTTAGTGCCTGAAACGTTCTAGCAGCGGGGTGGAGTCTCTGTTTTCGGTATTTGCCTCCAAGCGCTTTGAGTATGACATTCGCCAGTTCGCCGGTAGTCTCGATCCGCGCTTTTTTCCGGGCCGCACAAATCGCCGCCGCCGCCAATCTAGAGTGTCTCTCTTCCCCGTACTTTCTTATAATATCGGCAAGCTCTTCCCTGCCGAACTTGTTGACAACGTCGGCGGCCGAGGGTTCTTGGCGGATGTCGAACCGCATGTCCAACGGTCCATCTTTCAAAAAACTGAATCCCCTTGCCCCGTCATCTATCTGAAAAGAGGATATACCCAGATCAAATATCGCGCCGTCGATGCCTTGCGCTGCCGCTTTCTCCAGTATTCTATCAATGTTCCGAAAATCATCGTTTACGTATATAACCTCTTCCTTGAAGGCTTCGAGGCTCTGTCTGACTCTCTCAATAGCTTCCGGGTCCCTGTCAACAGCCACAAGAGTTCCCCCGGGAACTATTCTTTTCAATATCTCTACCGCGTGCCCCCCACCCCTAAAGTCGCGTCAAGAACAACATCTCCGGGTTCAAGGTCAAGATGATCCACGACTTCCCGCAAAAGAACCGGAAGATGCAAAAGAAGTCCTTTCCTATTCGGGTCTCCGGAAGAGTTTATTCATCCTGACAACCTGGTGCTTATAAAATTTACTATAAGCGCCCATAAGATCTTCCTTGACCTCGTTTCTGTCGGCGGATTTGAATTTTTCATCAACCGGCTTTTTTTTGCCGTAAATCGACCCGCCCATTTCGCATGCCTGCAGGTATTTCTTCATTTGTCCTCCGCCTGCTACGCGTTTATGTGCAATCCTTTATTGATATATATGTTTTCTTACCCAGTCCGGATGATGAAAGAACGTAACGCTTGACCCCCAGGTGCAGGATCCCCGAGGAAAGCGCTCTTGCCTTCTTTATCCTTTCCACCATGTTCACGCAGTTGATAAACTCCACCTGTTTTTTGTGAAACTTGATAGCGTAATGTTTATACATCCGAACCTCCCTCTATGAAATATAAAAACCCTTTAAAGCTCCATCAGGCCTTCGGCGATTTCTTCATAACTCTGTTTTGAGGTTTTATAAAAATCTTCCCATTTATTCTTATCCCATATCTCTATGCGGTTGGAGATACCGATCATCATTATGTTTTTTGACAGCTTTGCGTATTCCCTTAAATAGTCAGGTATCAATATCCTCCACTGCTTATCGGGGATGACTTCAATAGCTCCTGAAAAGAATAAGCGGTTGAATTTTCTCGTCTCCCTTTTTGTGAAAGACATGGATTTGAATTTGTTTTCCTGCGTTCTCCATTCGTTCTCGGGAAACATAAATAGACACTCGTCCAGACCGCGCGTAATGTAAAACTTTTCTATACACATTTCTTTTACGGCATCGCGAAATCGCGACGGTATGATCAATCGCTTCTTTTTGTCCAGTGTATGTAAATATTCTCCGTAGAACACTCTACTTCCCTCCACTTTAATCCACTTATATCAAGGAAGTATACATAACAATAAATCTTTTGTCAAATACGTATTTTGGACATTTTAAAATTTTTTAAAAAGCCTACACTATATAGATATAGGAGTATAGTAACAATACATAATGTTGTGGTTAAAAAAATAATTTTGTAGGATTAATATCGCGGCGGGGTAAAACTTAACTACCAGTAAAGTTTCTCAAATCTCTCGGAGTATCTTTTTATCCATTCTACGGAAGCTTCTTTAAGATCAAACTCTCGGCCCAACTGCAAAGAACGCAGAACACGATATTCTTCGATCAAATAGATCTGCTCTATCAGCTTGACCTTGAACGCGTCCGCGTAATTGACAAACGCGACGCCGATGCTGTACAGTTTCGTCGATGCGTCTTCTTTTGTATGCATAACCTTGGCTTTTATATTGAAAACCTTATCGTATAAGGGCATCTGGAGTTTTATAATCGTCCCGGCGGCCACGTTTTTTTTGGACATGAACATGAGACCGCCCTCGCTAACATTGACAGTTTCTGTCTTCTCGTACTGCTCGTCTTCTTCAATCTGGAATTCAAGCGGATTTACGAGAAGGTGTCTTATAAAACGTCTTCTGTTCTGCTGTTCCATATTTTTTTTCTTGCCCTTACACGCCATAACAAACTTAAAGCATATTGCTTTCTTTTAGTTCCTTCTCCAGTGCCTCGACCGCTTCTTTAAGCTTCGGGAAAAGTTTAACGTTTATGTTTACACCCTTGCCCGTGGGCACCTTCTCTTCTCCCTGCGGAGGTTGAGTCCAGATCCTGATGTCTATTACATCGTTACCCTGGTACTCGGATATTCGAACCTTTACATCCTGATACTTGTTTTTCTCAAATACCGCTACGTCTTTTTCCATCTGTGCCTCCTCGTTTCGCCCAGATATAATAATGAAAATAATATTATACTATGTATAATAATATATGATTTCGCCGCAAAAAGCAAAAAAATAAGTGATTTTTTGTAGCCTGCAGCCAATAGCCCCTCACCACGTAGATAAAAAGTCATATTCTTTCTTCGCGCAGGATTTATTACCGCATTTTTCTAACTGTTTTAAAGGGTGTAAATTAAACTCGCACTTGATCTCTTTGATATCAAGTGCTCACACAGTAATTTACACTTTAGCCTTTAAAAAGTTGTAAAAATGCTAAAATCCTGCAATGCTCATCCAGAACATGACTTTTTCATCTTTAAAGGCCAATTCTCTTAGAATGAACGGATCTGGAGCCTTTAGAGTGAAATTGCGATTTTAGACAAAGCAGCTTGAACATTTCGGAATCCGGAAAGATTGAATAAATCTTTCCGGCGGCGAGGACTGTTTGAGTTCGCCGAAGGCGGACGAGTTCCGCAGACGCCGAAATGATTAAGATCTTTGGCGTTAAAAAATCGCTCCTGAACGGAAAAAGTATCTGACACCATTCTACTATCAATGAGGGATAAGTGATTCCTGCAAAATCCCTTTTACATGGTCCA